>JBFRWB010000186.1:0-27262 GCA_051439375.1 Microcystaceae cyanobacterium | reverse complement strand
GATAGAAACGACCAAATATATTAGTCAGTAAGGATGAAACTTGTTGTCTAAGTTCTGACCAATCGGGGAATTTTAGTCCCTCTAATATGGACTCTGGCAAAAAAGGCGGAGGGTTACTTTTAAGATTATCTAAATAACTGGATAAATTGTCCACTCCAGTTGGCATCAGTTGAATAACTTGCTGAGATTGATTAACTACTAAGGGAATAAAGAGTAAGAAAAATATTACAATTACCAAGAGTGCTAGGCTAAGTACAACTAAAACCCCACTGCCTCGACTGATCTGAAACTTATCTACCAATCGTCGTACTAAAGCATTTAGGGCAATGGCTATCACCATTGCTGTAAAAATAAGCAGTAAAATCTGACGAAACTGCCATAGGATAATGAGAGCGATAATCAAACTGAGGAAACTAACTAAATTATTCAGCTTCATAGGCTTAATAAGAGATAAAAAATGAGCAAAAGGGGTGCAAAGTGAAACAGAGATAGGTCTGCATAGTAAAGTTATCACACAAACGCTCAAACCCTATGCTAAATTAATTGTCAATGTCTAGAATAAATCTGATTACCGTGAGGGAGTGAACGATGAAACCAATGCTGAGAATGCTCACTGCAAGTCTTTTAGGATGGGCGATTTTTGCCCCCAATGTAGTCTTAGCGCAAGTGGCTGAACCTTTTGCCTACCCCAGTGAAGGACAAAGCCCCGAACAGCAACAAAAAGATCATGATGCCTGTTATGGTTGGGCAAGACGACAATCTGGCATTAGCCCTAGCACTTTATCCCCTCAAACCATTGCTCAATCTTCTGGGCGAAGTGGCGTTGTCAGAGGTGCAGCCAGAGGTTCTGTCTTGGGTGTCGTTGGCGGAGCAATTAGCAGTAATAATACGGTTGGACAGGGAGCAGCCGTGGGCGCAGGAGTCGGTGCGTTAGCGGGATTAATGCGACGGGTTGATGACCAACAGTCAGTAGATCAAGTGGCTGCTCAAGTTAATGCCCAAGAACAGCAACAATTAGAGCGATTTTACCAAGCTTGGACTGCATGTATGGAAGGACGGGGTTACACCGTTCGTTAATGGAAAAAAAATTAGCCCTGTTTGTACATAAGGGCTTCAGGATTTTTCCTAAACCCTAATCATATCCTGATCAAAATTATCAAAGTAGGAGAAACTTAATGTTTGCAGAAATTTCTGAACAAAGAATGCGTGTTCTTCGCTGGATCTCAACTTTTGGTTGGCTTTTATTAATTGGGTCATTATTCTACGATCCTATCACCCCTTTACTTACTCAACCCGGCATAGAATGGAGTCCATTTACGATTGATAAAATAACTGAATTAGATTGTGTGAAGGTGCAAGGAGAATGCTTAGTAGAAACGCCTTATGCGCTGGGAACATCAATATTTTGGCAATTTGTGATTCCGTTAGCAATTGTTACCCTATTTATCGGTGGACATGAATTGTGGCGTAGAATTTGTCCCCTTTCATTTCTTTCACAAATTCCTCGTACACTTGGGATACAACGACAAAATAAAAAAGTGAATGAGAGGACGGGGAAAGTACGCTATGAATTAATTAAAGTTAAACGAGATTCTTGGCTGGGTCGTAATTATTTATATCTACAGTTAGGACTATTCTATATAGGAATTACTAGCCGTATTTTATTTCTTAACTCCGAAAGACTATTATTAGGAATTGTTTTAGTCTGCATTATTTTAGCCTCTATTCTAGTTGGTTATCTGTTTGGTGGAAAGTCTTGGTGTCAATATTTTTGTCCAATGGGTCCTATACAAAAAATTTATAGTGAGCCAAGAGCATTATTAAATAGTAAAGCTCATGAAGGAGAACGAAAATTAATTACCCAGTCTATGTGTCGCACTGTTAATTCAGAAGGAAAAGAACAAAGTGCTTGCGTTGCTTGTAGCTCTCCTTGTATTGATATTGATGCAGAACGAACCTATTGGGAAAATATTATGCAGCCTGAACAGCAATGGCTTTACTATGGTTATTTTGGTTTAGCGATTGGTTATTTTTTAGTTTACTTTCTCTATGCAGGAAACTGGGAATATTATTTGTCGGGAAGTTGGAGTCATGACGATAATCAACTTGCAAGTCTTTTAGGTCCCGGTTTATATATCTTTGGTCAATCTATTGCTATTCCTAAATTATTGGTTGTTCCTTCTATTATTGGTTTTTGTGGTTGGCTAGGGTATCAATTAGGGAAAAAGATAGAAAAAACTTACAAAGCTTTTTTAATGCGTAAGCATCAGTTAGTAAATAACGAAATTGTTCGTCATCGTATATTTACTGTGGCAACTTGCTTGATTTTTAACATCATCTTCTTCTTTGCAGGTCACAATTTTATGAGCTTTTTGCCTAATTTTCTTGATCCATTTATACCTATCTTAGTTGTTGTTTGTAGTGGTATTTGGCTACATCGAACGTGGAATCGAAATCCTCATCGTTACGAGAGAGAGAGTTTAGCAAATCGTCTTCAAAAACAATTGATTAAATTAAAGCTTGATGTCTCACAATTTTTGGAAAATCGTTCTTTGGAAGACCTCAATGCGGATGAAATTTATGTCTTAGCAAAAGTTCTGCCGGGGTTTGATAAAGACAAACGCTTACAAGCTTACAAAGGAATGGTTAAAGAATCTATTGCAGAAGGATATGTCAATATCATTAATAGTAGTGAAATGTTCAAAGAAACTCGATTAGAGCTTAATATTACTGACAAAGAGCATGAACTTATTTTAACTGAGATTGAGGTAGAAAATCCCGATTTATTTACCCCTGAAAAGCAGGTAGATCACGAGAATTGGTTAAGACAAGAAAGCTACCACCAAGCGATTCTAGATACATTAATTAAATACTCAGATAATCATCCTCATCAACAAATTATTTTAGATTTATTTGATATTGCATCAGGGAAAAAATCCACTGAGTCCTTTAATAATATTTTACAAAAGCTATCAACAGAAGAGAGAAAAAATATTCAGGAACTTCGAGACAATTATTCTATTACCCCAGAAGAAGAACAAGAAATTTTTACCCATCTTGGATCTGCTCAACTCTGGCAAACCTTAGCTTATACTTTGAGTATGATGGAAGGACTAAATCTTGCTGCGGAAGATCAAGACTCAATGGCTAAAGATAGTAACTTAGCAACACTTAACCCTGAGCAACGTCTTTTTTATGAACAAGCCTTCAAGAAATTTGATAAAAATGGAGATAACCATTTATCTTTAGATGAATTACAAGCTTTATTAAGAGCAGTTGGCAAGTCTTACTCGGCTGAAACAAGACAAAAACTAATTACCACAGCCGAGCAATATGTCAGTGATGGCGGTTTTACTTTTCCAGTATTTATTAACTTAATTGAGAAAGGTTTATCAAATACTAAAGAGAGTACTATTCAGCAGTATTTTAACTTTCTAGATATTGATCAATCGGGATGTATTAGTGCTGAAGAATTAGAAATATGTCTTAAAGACTTAGACTTAGGATTATCTGATGTAGAAATTAAGCAGATGTTGCAGTCAGTTTTTAACAATAGGGAGCAGTCATTATCTTACGAAGAATTTTCTCAAAACTTTCAGCAGATTGGTCTTGCTTCAAAAATAAGCGATCACAGTTAATCTATTATGAGAACTTTATAATTGATTTAACTATGCCTTTTCTTTGAGACAATTTCCCCCATTAAGTGTCATCATTATCTAAACTCGCTTAACATTCGCCAAGATTATGCAAAATATTTTTCAAATGCCCGATAAGGTACGAGCTTCATTTCTCTCCCTAAAAAAACGAGAAGAAGCAAAATTTGCCAATAGTCCCTTATCTCAAGAAGCTATTGACATATTTTGGTTGCGTTTTGAACGCTATTATCTCGATCTTTACGAACCCTTAAGAGAACTATACGGCACTCATCGAGATTATCGCGAACAGGTTAATGGTGCATTTGATCAAATGGTGGCGGCTTATATTAATCGTCCTCAAGCTTTACGACTTTTAGACCTTGAAAGACAATTTACCCCCGATTGGTTTGAACGTGCCAAGATGGTAGGTTATGTCTGTTATCCTGACTTATTCGCCCAAACCCTCAAAGGAGTCGAAGAAAAAGTTCCCTATCTCGAAGAACTAGGTATTACTTATCTCCACTTAATGCCCCTTCTGAAGCCCCGTCCCGCCCCAAATGACGGTGGATACGCTGTGATGGATTATCGCACCATTAAGCCCGAATTAGGTACGATGGAAGACCTAAAATCCCTTGCTACTAACTTACGGGAAAAGGGTATTTCTCTATGTATTGATTTAGTTTTAAATCATACTGCCCAAGAACATGAATGGGCGCAACGGGCAATGGCCGGAGAAGAGAAATATCTAGAATACTATCATACTTTTAGTGATCGCACTTTACCCGATGCTTACGAAAAAACCCTCTCAGAAATCTTTCCCGATGAAGCCCCCGGTAGTTTTACATGGTATCCCGATATGGCAGGAGAAGGACGTTGGGTATGGACAACCTTTATGAATTTTCAATGGGATTTGAATTACGCTAATCCAAGGGTTTTTCGGGAAATGATGGATATTATGTTTTTCCTTGTGAATCAGGGGATAGATGTCATCCGCTTGGATGCAGCCCCTTTTATGTGGAAACGGATGGGGACGAATTGCCAAAATCAGCCTGAAGTGTTCAAATTAATTCAAATCTTCCGAGGGGTAATGAAAATTGTCGCACCGGGGGTCATTTTCAAGGCAGAAGCGATTGTACCTCCTAATGAACTTCAACAGTATATTGGTATCAAGAAAACAACGGGAAAACAATGTGAATTAGCCTATAACAATCAATTAATGGTTAATTTATGGAGTTGCTTGGCGACTCATAATGTTAAGTTGCTGTCCCATGTTTTACACAAACGTACCCCACCGTTAACCATTGGGGCGAGTATGGTGACCTATTTACGCAACCATGATGATATCGGTTGGGCAATGGATGACGAAGATTTAAGCGAAATTGGCGAAAATCCCTTTCTGCATCGTCAATTCCTGAGAGATTTCTATACAGGCAAGTTTGAGGGATCTTTTGCTAAAGGAGAGCTTTTCGGATACAATCCCGTTACCCAAGATGCCCGAAATTGTGGCACAATGGCTGCTTTAGCAGGACTAGAACAGGCGATTGACCATCAAGATCAAGTGGCGATGGATTTCGCTATTCGTCGCTTATTATTGCTCTACAGCGTTATTTTATTTAGAGGCGGTATTCCCTTAATTTATATGGGGGATGAAATCGGTTTATTAAACGATTACTCCTATAAAAATGACCCAATTAAGGCAAAAGATAGCCGTTGGTTACACCGCCCTACGATGGATTGGGATAAGGTAGAAAAACGTCATGATCTTGATACGATTGAAGGACGCATCTATCAAGGGTTAACCCACTTAATTCAGGTTCGTCAATCTCATACTCTGTTACATAGTTTCGCTTTGATGCAGCCCCTCTGGACAGATAATGAACATGTATTTGCCCTTGCACGCCAGCGTCCTGAACGAAAAGTAATGATTTTGGCAAATTTTGATGATCATAGGCAATCTGTCAATGCTGACATCTTATCATTAGCCAATTTACAAGGACATATTATTAATTTACTTTCTTCTGAAACTTCTTTAAATATTTCCGAAGGAAGACTTTACCTATCCCCTTATGAAAGTTTATGGTTAGCGGAGGAGGAATAAAGCGATTACAATGACAATTATAAACAAAATGAAACCTTTTTTATTTTATTTATGTTGTATGATTTGTTTAAATAAAACAGTTAGTCACGCAGCGAACATTTTTCCAGCCAATCAATCTTCTCTATCTGTTGCTTCTGAATCTTTCGACAATACTCCATTTTTATTAACGTCATCTGACCAAGAATCTCAATTATTACAAATCCTAGAAACCGTTGATCAGATGGAAGATTCTCAAGCAAAAGCCATTTTACTAAACGAAGTTTCTCAAAAATATATTACCATCGGAGAAATCGAAAAAGCCAATCAAATTCTCGACCAATCCCTAATGATTAGTAATAATATTGCTAATCCTTCTATTAGACTGAATCTCTTAACGAAGATTGCCGAGCAATATGCTCAAATCGATCAATTAGAAAAAAGTAAAGAGATTTTACAATTAACATCAGAAATCGCCAATTCTGTTGAAGACAAATTAATTCAAGGACAATTATTGCTTGAAATTGCCTTAAGTTATCAAGCTATTGGTTTAGAAGATGAAGCACAAACTTTAATTGATCAAAGTCAAACAATTATTACTGAAGCCAACCAACCCATACCTGATTTTCCCTTTACAGAAATGCCTAAAGAGCTTCGTTTAGGGTTAGGAGCTAATGTTAATTCTTTTCGTGATACTACCGCTTTTTTAGGAGTTAGCACTGATTTTTATAAGCAGTGGCCAGTTCAAGATTTATCAATTAATGGTTCAGTTTCTATTAGTTTTGATGATAGTAGAAGTGTTAATAACTATCGTCCTAGTGGTCTAATTTATGCTAATTATCATCGCCATTTTAATCAAAAGTGGAGTGCGATCGCTGATCTCTTTGTTACCACCAATCAAAACTTCTTTTCATCTAGAAATGAGAGTGAAGATTTATCTATTGCAGTCAGTGGAATTGTGGGTGCAGGATTAAATTTATGGCGTGGAGAATCCCCAAGAGAAATAGTAGATATCCAATTTGGTTTAGGCTCTCGTTACGAATATGATTTTATTGATTTTGAAGAAAGACGCAATCAAGTTAACCCAATTGCAGCTATCGTTCTTGTTGGGCGAGGATTTCAAGTGAACAATGCTAGAATTGAGGAAACATTTGCTATTATTCCTGCATTAAATGATCTAGAAGATTTAATTGTTTTTTCAGATACAAGAGTTTCTTTTCCAATTAGTCAACGGTGGTCATATACGAATCGATTATTTATTCAATATAGAAATAAGCCCGTTTATGAGGGGAATCCTGATGTTGAGTTTTTCTTTACAACAGGTGTAGATTATAGATTCTAAAACATTCGGGTAAATATTTCTCTAAAAGTAGGTTAAACTAGAAGTAAGTATAACTTAATTCTCTCCCTAAAAGCTATGGTTAATTATTCTGTAAATGGTGATAAATATATTAACTTACTCACTGACTTTGGTTTTAAGCGACTCTTTGGAAGTGAACCGAATAAAGCCCTCTTAATTGACTTCCTAAATTCTATCTTACCTCCCCATCACACAGTAGCCGATATTAGCTATAAAAGTAATGAAAATGTGGGCAATACCGCCCTAGATAGAAAAGCAATCTTCGATCTTTACTGTGAAAGTGAAGCAGGAGAAAAATTTATTGTAGAAATCCAAAAAGCCAAACAAAACTATTTTAAAGACCGCAGCGTTTATTATGCCACCTTTCCCATTCAAGAGCAAGCTATTCAAGGAGAGTGGAATTATAAATTATCCTCAGTTTATACCATAGGAATCTTAGATTTTATCTTTGATGATCATAAAAATGATCCTGAGTTTTTTCATACAGTAGAATTAAAAAATCAAAACTGTGAAGTATTTTATGACAAGTTAAAATTCATTTATATCGAGTTACCAAAGTTTCAAAAGCCCTTAGAAGACCTAGAAAACCATTTTGATAAATGGCGGTTTTTATTTAGACATTTATCCCAATTAGATACACCACCCGAAAAGTTACAAGAAGGCGTGTTTAGCCAATTATTTAAACTGGCAGAAATTGCTCAATTTTCCTCAGAGGAACAAAGAGCTTATCAAAATAGTTTAAAATATTACAGAGATTTGAATAATGTGGTAGAAACAGCTATACAAGAAGGAAGAGAAGAAGGAAGACAGGAAGGACTCCAAGAGGGAGAACAAAAAGAAGCCTTAAAGTTAGTCCTTCGTCTTCTTGAGCGACGGTTAGGAGATATCCCTGAGAATATTCAAGAAACAATTAGGGAATTATCTGTTGAAAAATTAGAAGACCTTGGAATCGCTTTATTAGACTTTGAGAGTCAATCAGATTTAATTAATTGGCTGGCTGAATAAAGATAATGTTTATTAGATGTAAGTTTATATAACTTAACTATTCTTCAAAAAAGGAAGGTACTTTGACCTTCCTCATACTTAATTTTTAAGATTGTAATTTTTAGCAAGGATGTAATTATCCTTTTTTGCGACCAAACAATGTACCAATAGAACTTACAGCGAGTAAGCCTAAAATAGCACTAGGTTCAGGGGTTGATTGAGGCGTTAATACCAAGTTATCTAAGTATAACCCAGCATCATTGAAATCTGTGAAGGTTAAGACCAACGTATCAATCGGTGCGCTAAAGCTGACTGCTTGGCTGCTAAATGTTACAGAAATTGAGTTAACACCTGTTAAACTTTCGGTCTGTAGTCCACCAACAAACCCAGTCCAACTGACTGTCTGACTGAGGAGTGCGTTACCAGTAGAGGCAAGATCAAAAGAATCAAAGGTAAATAATCCACCTCCCACTTGCGTAATCTCAATTGTATCTCCAGTAGTCACAGTGAATCCTGAGTCAAGTGTCTGAAAACCAACACCTAAGGCCGATGGAGGATTTCCACGACTAGAATCAAGCACAAAATTCAGACCAGAAGTTACAGTATAGGTGAAACCATTTTCTGTGTTAGAGCCTGTCAATGCGTTAACACCAGTATTTCCAGACTCAAAGGTAATCGTATTAGCAGATGCAGAGAGGGTTGTAACAGCAAGGGTAAGGGTTGCTAGGGTGCTACCCATGCCAATTTTCGTCAATATATTCATAATTGCGGTAAACGCCTCACACGGAGAGAAAATATTATTAAATGTGAGCATATCTACCCCCCCCGCTTTGTCAATAGCGATTTTCTGCTATTTTTTAGGCATTAAATCCATTTAATGTTTTTATCCTTTGACTTTTGAGCCTCAACATACTTTTAGACAAATTGACAGAAATCTGAATTTGATGTTAGCTTGACGAGGCACATATCAAGTCAACAGATTGAATATGATCAAACTTCGTTTATCTGCCACCCTTTTAAGCGTATTAACATTTATAACAACTCAGGTTAACGCTCAAGATCCTGCCCCCTCTTTACAAGACTTAGTAGGTGCTAGAGGAAGTAGTGGTGAAATGCAACTCCGAAGACGAGGTTATCAATTTATCAAAACCGAAAAATCAGCCAGTAATGCTTACTCTTATTGGCGAGAAGAAAGCACTGGAAAATGTTTAGTGGTTCGCACTTCTGACGGACGTTATCAGTCCTTGGTTTATGCACCTGAATTTGACTGTCAAAATCCTTCTTCTACTAACCCATCTAATAATAATACTGCTCAAGCGAGTGGTAAAAATATCAGAATTAGTTTTCCTAGCGGTAGCAATTGTGGTTCATACATGGGAAGAGTCAATGTGGGAGATAGTTTTATCTTAGGTTTAGCTAGAGAACAACAATTAATTATTGAACGAAAGACATCTCATGACTATTCTGTACAAGCTCCTAATGGGCAATACTTAGAAGCTAATCGACTTCCTAACAATCAAAATCAATATTGGACGGGTAATCAATCAGGAGACTTTAAAGTAAATGTAGTAAGTGTTCCCCAAGGAATGCAAATTGATATTAAGTTTTGTGCTTATACAGGAGAAGGTGCATTATAGAGTTAGGAATAAATTCAGTTGTAGGGTGGACAAAAGGTAAAATAGATCAAATGTGATGAATAGCTTAAAACTTTGCCCACCATCCCCTTCTCTATTGCATTTAAACCCGATTTGGTAAGATGAAATTAACTAATGCGGCTTAACCCTATAACTGTGTAATTTAAACCGATTGGTGGGCAGCTATTAAATCCTGTTTGATAAAAGAAAATTAACTAATGCTGCCCACCCTACAACTTATTTACAACAATCAAATGAACAAACAAGCCGTTATTTTTACCCTATTAGCTAGTATAAGTTTGCCGACTCTACTGCAAGCACAAACCAGTAACAATTCGATTTTAACAGAAACCATTGAAGCCCATATCAAAGAGGAAGAAGGAGGCTTTTTTGACAACACCAAATATAAAATAGCAGAAATTGATCTCAATGACGATCAGAAAAAAGATGCCCTTGTATTTCTGATAGGAAGCTATTGGTGTGGGACAGGTGGATGTACCCTATTAGTGTTTGAACAAACTGATAATAATTATCGCTTAGTCTCTCAAGTTCCTTTAGTTAGAGAACCTGTAATTGTCAGCGATAATAAAACTAAAGGATGGTACGATATTATTATTCATAATAGTGGGGGAGGACTCCCTGCTAAAAACGTTGCGCTTAAGTTTGATGGAACAACCTATCCTGAAAATCCTTCTGCCCTACCACCGATTCGTAAAATAGAGGGTACGACAGTATTTCCTAAACCATAAAATCTACCCCTATTAGATTTTAAGAGTTAATCAGATTTAATTCATTAGCTGGTTAAATAAAGATCAACGAATTTTCTATAATGATAAGAAGAATCTAGTTTTGAGAATTGTCATTTGTTTTGAGAGAAGACAGTTCTTCAACATACATAGTCTGTTGAGGAACACCGACTTTAATTCCTTGTAGATCAAAGGCTTTTTTCAAACGACGACGAAATTCTCGTGCGACAGGCCATTGCTGTAAAGGTTGGGTTTTAATAATCATACGAATTAAGATCCCTTGATGGGAAAGCTTTTCAACACCTAAAATACTAGGTTCTTCTAATATCTGATCTGACCATTGAGAATCTTGATACAGATTTTGGGCAATCTCGTCCATAATTTCTAATACCCGATCCACATCAGAATTGTAGTCTACTTCAATCGTATAGTTAACACGAGACCAATCACTAGAAAGATTTCGTACGATATTAATCGAGCCATTAGGAATGGTAATTAATTCTCCATCTAAATTCCGTAGTTGGGTGATTCTTAAGGTAATTTTCTCCACTAATCCACCTTGATCATCGATAAGAATAACATCTCCTACTGTATATTGATCTTCGGATAAAATAAGCAATCCAGCGATTAAATCTTTCAGAAGATTTTGAGAAGCAAGAGAGAGGGCAAAACTGATGAAACTTAATAAAACTGCGACTGTTGATGTAATTGCCCCCAAATCGTGTAAATGATAAATAAGGGTAACACCGACTAATAAATAAACAATCACCCTTAACCAACTTTGCATTACTTTGATTAAAGTCGGGACTCGTAAAAAAGAGCGTTGGCTATCGGGATGCTCAAACCAAGTATGAGCTAAAAAATCACTAAAGGTATCGCCTACTTTGATGGTTAAACGACTGATTAAAATGAGCAGCAAAAAAAAGAGTGGAACGCCAAGGGTTGCTTCTCTTCCAAAACTCAATAACCAGTCAAGGGGTGGCCAACTATTGGCTATATACTGATCATTCCATGCGCCACGAATCGTTATTCCTGTTATCCAATTACTGAGGGGACGAGTCCAACGAAATAAACTAGTAATATATCCAAGTCCTAACAACCAAAGTAACCACTGAAACCAGAATAAAGCGGAAAGATAAAGATTATTTAGGCTTAAGTTATTTTTAAAGAAAAAGATAGCCCTTTTGATTTTATTTCGTTCTAACTTATGCTCCTCGTCTAAAGAAGAATCAGCCTCATTTTCTTGAGATTCAAGGGTAAATTTCTCATGCAACTTTTCCTTACGAATAGCATAATATTTTTGTAGCAATCGCACCGCAAAGCTAATTGCGGTTAAAATAATTAGTGCTAATAAAGCCCATTGAGCTTGATTCAATACATAAGAAATGTGACGTTCTCTCCATCCTTGAATCAGTCCATTTTCAATTATTATGGCTGCTCTTTCTGCAATTAATAGAGGTTGAGAACCGCCAAGACGAGGTCGAGCAATTTCAGCTTGCGTGACTGAAAAAATTAGCTGGGGAACTTGTTGTTTAGGGAAAGCGATAGTTACAACAGCCGTTTCTCTTCTTGTCGCTACACTTGTTACTAACTGTTCTCGTAATTCTTTTTCTTGCTCTTTTCTATCAGTTATTCCTTGTTCAGCTAATATCTCTCGTGAATAACGAGTCATCCCATCAAGGATTTTTTGCAAATTGTTATTCATTAATTCAGAACGAATGGCTGCACCATAGGGTTGTGTTGGCTGTTCTCCCGGTTGGCTTCTATAATCAACAAATGAGGTGACTGTCCCTACCCGTTTACCATCGAGAAAAACGGGGGCAATTTCGAGATTTCCCACTGTAAAAATAGGGACAGAAAAACGAGAGGGTAAGGTTGCATCAGATAGTCCCGCACCGGGGATCATTTGTGCGATCGCTGACAGATTTAGAGAGATGATTAAAAGAATAACTGAGCCAAAAAAGACTAAATAACGAATCGGTTTAAAAGTCATAAGTATATAAGTTCAATACAATTTATACTGTAATAGAGTGCAAGGAATCGAACCATTGTATAGAGGAATTCGTCGAGAAGTTCTTAAGCCGACTTGTTTGGCTAAGGCTTTATTTCCCGTTAGAATATAAGCTGTCCAGCCTTTGAATCTTTGTTTAAAAACATCCCCTAATAATCGATACATTCTTCCTAATTCTTGGGTGTTTCCTAGGCGTTTTCCATAGGGCGGATTACAAATCAAAATGCCTTCAGAAGTAGGAGGTTTTATTTCTTGTAATTGAGATAAAAATAGATGAACTTGCTGCTCCAATTGACAACTTTTAAGATTACTTTGGGCTTGTTTGATTATATCACTTTCACCGTCACTTCCCCAAATCAAGTTAGGAAGTTCTCTTAATTGTTGTTGTTTGGCTTCTTCTTTTAACTGTTGCCAAAGAGACGGATTAAAATCATTCCAATTTTCAAAGCTAAACCGTTTTCTGTATAAACCGGGGGCAATATTTAATGCTTTAATACCTGCTTCAATGGGTAATGTTCCTGAACCACAAAGAGGATCAAAAAAGGGTAAGCTAGGTGTCCAGTCACTTAAGTCTAAGATAGCAGCCGCTAGGGTTTCTTTTAAGGGGGCAACCCCCATTGCTGTATGATAACCACGACGGTGTAAACTATCCCCTGAACTGTCTAAACTGAGGGTACAATAATTATTATTAATATGAGCATTAATTAAAATATCAGGTTGTTTAGGATTAATATCAGAACGGCAATTAAATTTTGTTGTTTGTTGATCGACAATGGCATTTTTAATCGTTAATGCGGTGTAATGAGAATGATTCAATTTATCATTTTTCCCCGTTGCTCTGATAGCTAGGGTTTGGTTAGGGTGTAGATAAGTATCCCAGTTAATTCGACTAACTTCTTGATAAAGTTGCTCTCCATTACCGCATTTTACCTCAGCAATAGGAACAAGAATACGATATAATAAGCGTGACCACAAATTGACTTTATAAAGTAGCTTTTGATTGCCTTGAAAATGAATAACTGTAAATCCTATGTTAATATTTTTTGCGCCTAAATTTTCTAATTCCTGAGCGGCAATTTCTTCTAACCCGTGGGCGACTGTTGCAAAATATTGATTGATCATAGTTAACCATAATTTTAAACTTACTCTTTTTCGGTAATTACAATTCCCCGACTAACAAAAGAAATTCCTTGAGTGGAAACCGTGCTAATCATAACTGATTCTACAAGGGGATTAGATACTGGATTTTCTGCAATCCATTTTACCAAAAAATTTGCCCCACTTCCCCCTTTTAAATTATTAGAGTTAGCGAGAAATTCAGCAGAAGCGAGAGGAGATAACCGAATAGGATTTTCTAAATAGGCTGTGACTAATGTTCCTTGAGCATCGTAATAGTTAATCTCGGTAATAATAATTGAATGCTCACTATCTGTATTGTGAATGCTAAGGGTAATGGTTAAACTAAGTGTGCGATCGCTATTTTCAAAGAATACATAAGCATAAGCAGGAACATAAATGGTTTGAGCTTTAACAATTTTTATCTGATCATCCAGAATAACTTCAGGATAATCGGTTGTTAGGGGTTGAGTCTGTTCTTCAGGATCAATTATTGGAGAACAACCATTCAAGATAATCAAAAAAATGATTATTAAATAAAAGCAGACTTTTCTCATTTTAGTCCAGAAATCCTCTTAAAATTAAGCATCTGAGTCAACTAAATTTAACCATTTTGCCATTGAAACTAGGGTAAATCCTTGTAAAGAAACAGAGATTAAGACAATAAAGAAAACGACATTAAATAAACTTGTGGCATCTTCTAATCCTACACTAATAGGTGCAATAGCTAGAATAATTGGCACAGCCCCCCTTAACCCTACCCAAGAAATAAATCCTTTCTCTTGCCAATTATAAGATGTCCCAGACAAACAGATCAAGGTACTAAAGGGACGGGCGACAAAAATCAAGAAAAGTGCGATCACACTGGCTACCCCCATCACGGGAAATAGTTGGGAAGGAAAGACTAATAAACCTAACATTAAAAACATAACAATTTGCATCAGCCAAGCGATTCCATCATGAAAATCTTTGATTCTTTCTTTTTCAGTAAAATTACGATCTCCTGCCACAATTCCAGCAATATAAACAGCTAAAAAACCATTACCTAAACATAAAGTTGCAATCCCATAAGTCAACAAAACTCTTGCAGCCATTGCTACCGAATAAAGTCCTTTAATATCAACATTTAGGCGATTACTGGCAAAACTCATCATTCTTCCCATTCCATATCCTACTAACACTCCCACTGCAATTTGCAAAATCAAGGTGAAGATAATACTTAAAATAGAACTTTGAGAGGTTTCTAAGATTCTTAATAAAGTTGTTGCTAATAAAACAGCCATGGGATCATTACTGCCCGATTCTAACTCTAATAAGGGTTGTAAATTATCTTTTAAGCCAATATTACTAGATCGCAATAAAGAAAAAACGGCTGCTGCATCTGTTGAGGAAACAATCGCACCTAACAATAAGGCTTCTAACCAACTAATACCATTGACTCCAATTTGGAATTGAGAAAATGAGCCTAATATCAACCAAATGAATGTTCCCAAAATGAGCATAGTTAAGAAAACGCCAACTGTTGCCAAAATTATTCCCTGTCCTAAAATAGGCTTAATTCGCTTCCATTCTGTATCTAACCCCCCTGAAAAAAGAATAAAGATTAAGGCAATATCTCCAATAATTTTAGCAACTTGATAGTTATCAAATTCAATTCCCCCTAAACCTTCTGAACCCGCTAACATTCCAATAAATAAAAATAATAATAGGGTGGGTATACCAATCGTACTAGATAATTTACTAGCATATACACTCACTAGAATTAAGATCGCAGCAAATAGACAAAATACTTCAAAAGACATAATTATTTATTGTTTATTGTTGGATTAATTAGATATTAAATCAAAGGATTGATAAATTTTCCATTGTCTGCCATTATGCAGCAGTAGGGTTAACTGGGAAACGGTAAATTCAAAATGTAAGGACTTCTCTTGATAAATTGGCCAAGCTTCCTTAAAGTCTGATTTTTTTAAATCTCTAAAAGCAACAGTCAAATGAGGACAGAAGGGACGTTTTTTAGACATAGGATCAACAATATTTAACTCAGTTTCTACATGATCACTTAACGCTTTTTGCACAGTTAAGAGAATAGGACTAGATAAAACATTAATATAAATCACACGAGGTTTAAATGCGCCAAAGCCCTCTAAAGTAATAGGAATAGTTGATTGCGTTTGACAAAACTTTTCTAAGGTTTGGGTTAATTGTTCTAAATACTGCCATTCCCACTCAAAAGGTGGTTGTAAGGTAATATGGGGAGGAGATTTTTTAGCAGCTTTACTACAGTAATTTTGTTCAAACTCATCTTTAATTTGATTAGCAACTTGTTGTACCGAGGGGGGTGGTAACAGCGCAATAAAAAAACGTCTTTTTCCAGTATCCATAATTTACAAAGGTTATCGTTGCTTTTATAATATAAAGCATCTTCTAATTTTAGGTTAATTAATGTAATTGTATGCCTTGGTTTGTCAAAATTGAAAAAGGAATTGTCCCCAAGGACATTTTTGATCAATATGTTCCTAGTCATGTAGCCTACGTTAAGGAATTAGTGGCTAAAGGACATCAAGCGAAAACGGGTTACTGGAAAGCATCTGAAGGAGGAATGGTGCTATTTCAGGCAAATTCTCTAGAAGAAGCTCGAAAAATAGTTGAAAAAGACCCTTTAATTCTTAATGGCTGTGTTGAATACCAATTATATGAATGGTGTATTGTTGTGGAATAATGTCTATCGTATTCGACTTCACTTATTATTCAGGAACTTTGCTACGATAAGCAATAAAACAGTACATATAATTAACATTTTAGCGTTGCATCCTTTTCTGGTAGCACAACTAGATGAATTACAAACTTATCTAGGTAAAAAACAAATAAGTCGCTTGTTTAGACTGCCGTAGATAAGGATTATTCGTCAATTTTAGAGTGGGAATTAGGAGATCGCTGTTGCTCAAACATTTGGACTAAGATTAAGAGGAATTGATGTTTTAACCGTTCAAGAAGATGACTATAGCGGCTATCCTGATCCAATCTCTAGTTATAATAGAACAAATAGAAAATTTCTAATATTAGCTGAGTTTTTATGCCTTTTTTTCGTCAAGACGAAACCCTAAGTCCCCTTGTTAATCAAGTGTTAGCACAAACATGGCAAAAGTTTCCTAAATTAGCCCGTAATCAAATTGCCTTGACGTGGATTGTCTATGATGAACCTGTGATCGTCAATACAGGAGGAGCAATTTCAGCCGAAGAATTTTGGCGACATCCCGTGCGTGGCTTTAGTTATCGGGGGTTAGAGCGTATTTATCCTGCGAGCATTGTTAAACTGTTCTATTTAGTTGCTATGGCAGAATGGATAGAAAACCAGATGGTTACCCCATCAAGGGAATTAGAACGAGCCACCCAAGATATGATTCAAGCGTCTAGTAATGATGCCACCAGTTTAATTGTTGATACCTTAACCGGAACAACCAGTGGCCCCGAATTGCCCCCCGGCCCTTTTGAAACATGGAAACAGCAGAGGAATCTAGTCAATCGTTATTATCAATCATTGGGATGGGAAGAATTAAGCAATATTAATGTTAATCAAAAAACGTGGGGAGACGGAGCTTATGGACGAGAAAGAGCCTTTGTAGGGCAATTAATGGAAAATCGTAATATGTTGACCACTGATGCTGTGGCTAGACTCCTTCATAGTATTATTGGGGGCATTGCGGTTTCTTCACAGCGATCGCAGAATATGATGAAATGGCTAAGACGGGACATCAATCTAAAGAACATTGTGCCGAATGGGGAAGAAAATCAAGTTGTGGGCTTTTTAGGTCAAGGATTACCCCCTCAAGCCCATTTATGGTCAAAAGCAGGTTGGACATCTCAAGTTCGTCATGATGCAGCCTACATTGAAATCCCTAACCATTCCCCTTACCTCTTGGTTGTCTTTACCGAAGGAGAAGAAAATAGTCAAAACAAAGCAATTCTTCCCTTTATTTCCCAATCATTTGTTAAAATTATCGAAAATTTAGCTTAAAATTCTCTGTGATGGATATATTAACGGCTGCTATTATTTCTCCCTTTGTCTTCGCCTTTGGGGCTTGTATTGGGAGTTTTCTCAATGTTGTCATCTATCGCATTCCTGCTAACCTGTCCCTGTTGCATCCCCCTTCCCGTTGTCCCCACTGTCTCCATCGCTTAGGAAAAACAGAAAATATCCCGATTATTGGCTGGTTAAGACTAGGGGGTAAATGTCGTTGGTGTCACACTCCCATTTCTCCCCGTTATCCCCTCATTGAAGCCTTAAGTGGTTGGATATTCGTAATTGTTTTTTTGCAATTTGGCATGACTTCTTTAACAGTAGGATATTGGATATTCTTAAGTTGGTTACTGGCTTTAACCTTTATCGACTTAGATACCCTAACCTTACCCAATGCCTTAACCAAATGGGGGTTAATTATAGGATTAGTCTTTCAAGCTTATTTAGGATGGGAAAAGGGCAATATTCCTAACCAATTAATCTTAGGGATAGGAAGTGTCGTATTGGGAATTTGGGTGTTCGATATAATTCGTTATGGTGGCACATTTGTCCTCGGACAACAGGCCATGGGAGGGGGTGATCCCAAATTAGCCGGAATGATTGGTGCGTGGTTAGGCTGGAAATTCCTCCTAGTAACAGCGTTTCTCTCCTGTTTAGTCGGGACATTAATTGGAGGAGGTGCGATCGCCTTGAAACTCATTAGTCGTCGAACTCCCATTCCCTTTGGACCTTTTTTAGCATTAGGCGCAGCCTTATCCGTCTTTTGGGGGGAGTTTCTTATTAGATTGTATGTAGAAATCTTTTTCCCCACCTTTTAACGGCCTTTCCCCATTTTCCCTACCTTACAAGGAGAATTGTTATCCGACAATACGACAATAAAAATCAATAAATCCAGTAAAAGCACCCTCAAAAAAGTTAATTTTCTCCCAACTCCCCACTCCCAACTTCCTGTCTAAGAAACAAAACCCTTCATCCCAACGTCCTCAACATCTGCAAGGGTCTGCTTCCTGTCTTTTCTGTTAAGCTATGCTGTACAAAGCAACATCCTTCTACTGTTCGAGCTAGGAGCAATTATTGTGAGATTCCACTGGTTACTACTGAGCCTCCTAAACATATTATTGTGGGCATCCCCAGCAGATGCAGGAAGACTGCTCTTTTGGCGATATGAACCCAATCAAAGTCGTCTCTTGTTTACCACAGACGAACGGGTTCAACCAAGAGCGCAATTAATTCCCAACCCAACCCGTATCGTCATTGACTTACCCGGTGTGGTATTAGGACGACCGAGTACGGAACAGTCCGTCGGCGGGATTATTCGTAGTGTACGAGTGGGACAATTTAATTCTAGTACCACCCGTCTCGTTATCGAATTAGCTGCGGGTTACACCGTTAACCCCCAAGCGGTAAAAGTGAGAGGAATTTCACCGACTCAGTGGACGGTTACCCTTCCTAACCCAGAAAGAGTTCCCCCTAGTCAACGTAATTCTCCCTCATCCCCAAACCAACAGACAACCCCACCTCCCCAGTCTCGTACCTCTCGTTCATCTTCTCGCACTGCATCTTCAGGAGGAAGCAGTAGCAGCGATGTTCGTATTACAAACAATGGCATTTTTGTCCGCTTAGATAAAAATGGGGATAAAAATAAGGTTCGGGTTGAAAAAAGCGATCGCAATCAAACAGTAGAGATTAATCTACCGGGGGCGGAACTTCCTAGCAGTTTAGCCAATAAAACCCTTGCGATTAACGAATATGGCATCGAACAAATTGAATTTGAGCAGGTAGAAGACCGACAAAAAGGGGTGCGTATGACCCTGAAAGTGGCACGTAATAGCCCCGACTGGCAAGCGGTTTACAGTCGCTTTGATGGGGTGGTTTTGCTGCCCAGAGGCGGCTTTCAGGGACTCGAACGCTCTGGTAGTCAACCCCGTTCTCTCACTTCTACTGTCTCTCCAACCCCAAATATTACAACGATTAATGCGGTTTCTTTGACCAACAATAATCGTCAACTGTTGATTAATGGAAACGGAAACTTAGAAGGAAGTGGACAGTGGAACAGTCGGAGTGGGGTTTATGAAATTCGCATTAAGGATGCCCAATTAGCAGAAAATGTGCAGGGGCCTCAACTGGGTAACAATAGTCCGATTTATCAACTGCGAGTCCGTCAAGAAGTGGGCAATACGGTAGTTATTTTGGTTCAGCCTTCCTTGGGGGTGCGATTCGGCAACCTCAGTCGGCTAAATCGCCAACAATTAGCCCTAGACGTGAGTTCGGTTAGCAGTCGTACCGCCCGTCCAACCCTCCCTAGTCGCATTTCCAGCAATAATAGGCCCCAAACTATTCTAGTTCCCCCGGCCCCAAGGGATCCAAATGCTTCTACCAGTCGAACCCCTCGCTCTACCACACCCCGTCGTCAGCAAGGCAAAGTGTTGGTCATTATTGACCCCGGCCACGGTGGTAAAGACCCCGGTGCCATTGGTTTACAGGGCTTACGGGAAAAGGATGTTATCCTACCCATTTCCCAAGAAGTGGCTCGTATTCTAGAAAAGCAAGGGGTACAGGTGATTATGACCCGTAAGAGCGATTATTTCGTCAGTCTTAAAGGGCGTACCGACATGGCGAATCGAGTAGGGGCGGATTTATTCGTTAGCATCCACGCTAATGCTGTTGGTAAAGGACGAACAGATGTCAATGGGTTTGAAATCTTTTACTATGGCAATCGGAGCTTATCTGAATCTATCCATCGAAGTGTTACGAGAAGTATAAATATTCGAGATCGAGGGGTAAAACGCGCTAGATTTTATGTATTGCGTAACTCTAGAATGCCAGCCACCTTGGTAGAAGTGGGCTTCCTCACAGGATACGAAGATTCCGCTAAATTAAGGAACGCTAGTTTTCGCTCCCAAATGGCTCAAGCGATTGCCAGAGGGATATTAGAACATATCCAACGCAATCGTCTTTAAGTCTATTTACTTAGACGAGCCTTTGTGTTTCAATGGTCACAATTCAAACTCTATAATCTGATTCG
Organism: Microcystaceae cyanobacterium; assembly: GCA_051439375.1. Taxonomy (GTDB): domain Bacteria; phylum Cyanobacteriota; class Cyanobacteriia; order Cyanobacteriales; family Microcystaceae; genus JBGTGT01. The sequence continues at coordinate 6,656 of JBFRWB010000186.1, read as the reverse complement.
ATGAGAGAATCCTTGACAAGCCGTATAGGCGTTTTTGACAGTGGTGTGGGTGGTTTAACCGTATTGAGGGAGCTATATCGACAGCTACCCCAAGAATCGATTCTCTACTTCGCCGACACAGCCCGACTTCCCTATGGAGTCCGTTCTGCCGAAGAAATCATTCATTTTGTGCGAGGGATTTTAAACTGGATGGAACAACAACGGGTCAAAATGGTAGTAATGGCCTGTAACACCAGTTCTGCCCTTGCCCTCGAACAAGTCCAAGAAGAGTACCCTTTTCCCATTTTGGGAGTCATTTTACCGGGGGCAAAAGCAGCCGTTAAGCAGGGTAAACGCATCGGTGTAATTGCCACTCCTGCAACGGCTAAGAGTCATGCTTACCGTCAAGCGATACATGAAATTAACTCCGATGTCTCGGTGTGGGAAGTGGGCTGTCCTAAGTTTGTCCCATTGATTGAAGGCGATCGCATTTATGATCCTTATACCCGAACTGTGGCACAGGAATATCTTCATTCTTTAATAGAGAAAAAAATAGATACCCTCGTTTATGGGTGTACCCATTATCGTCACCTTTCCCCGATTATTCAAGAACTGCTCCCCAATGATGTGACGTTAATCGATCCCGCTATTTCGGTTGTTCAAGCGATCGTTAAAGAAGTAAATTTAATGGGATTGAGTGATTATCTTCATCCCCAACCGACTCGCTTTTGTGTCAGTGGTTGTCCTCGACAATTTGCCCAATTATCCCGTCAATGGCTAGGATATCGGCCAACGGTGGAGAAGGTAATGCTCCCTTTAGACCTTCCGGCTTCCGTTAGCCTAGAATTAGCGGAGTAAGTGATTTCAGTGATCACTCATCGGTGATCCGTTCTTTTAGCTTAAGCAAATTGTTTTTTAATCGTATATTTTTTAGCGATCGCAACTTTTCATCTGTCTTTTTCGAGTATAGCTCTACGGGCAAGTCAAAAGGCAAAAGGATGCTGTGAACCTTAAAGATCAACTTAAATAGTACACATATATAAAAGTAGGGTCTGCATTCCTTTTATTTATAGCAAATATCAACCGCCCTGCAATAAATTGACAGGGCTGATCAACGTCGTTATCTAAAGATAACTATTTTAAGAAATCTAGTTCAATTTATTGAACGCTTTTTGTTAGCCTTGAAATTAATTTCAAGGTGGGTTATTTGGTTAATATTAATTTGCTATCAATGGTAAGACTTTTCAAATAAGTTTGAGACAAAGGAGTGTGCTGCGAAGCACAGGCGAAGCCTGACCGTCTCGCTCACTACACTTAAAACAAGACAAATACAAAAATTATTCATTTAAAAAGCCTCCGAAGGGAGGCTATGTCTATGTAGCTGCATCTTTCAATGTGTCTTTAGTCTAATCTTTGTTCCATCTGATTACCCAATCATGTTCTGGTGTTAAATCAAAAGAATTTTGAATCCAATACATATTGGTATGGGATCCTGCAAACTTAGCTTTAGAAAGCACAATAAAGTAATTAAACATATCAGCATAAGATACAATAACCTTATCTGAGTGTTTGTCATTTTCTACATGATTGAAGTCATTTTCCTTCTAGTTTAAATGAGTAAAAATCCTTGTCTAACCCCAAATCATCGAGTTGCTATTCTTCTTCATCAAGGTATTTTAGGCCATCATGGTAAAACAGGATTGGCCTATTTACGCTATGGAGAAGGCGAAATCGTTGCTATTATCGATGAACAATGCGCGGGACAATCTTTAGAAAAGGTTGCTAAAATTCCCAAGGATATTCCCATTGTTGCCCATCTGCAAGACGCTTTAACCTATCAACCCGATGTGTTATTAATTGGAATTGCCCCATCAGGAGGCGCATTACCTGATACATGGCAGCAAGAAATAGATGGGGCGGTTAAGGCGGGCTTATCTATTGTTAATGGACTTCATACCCCTTTATCTTCGAGATATTCTACTTTAGCAACCAACCAATGGATTTGGGATGTACGCCACGAGATTCCAACAGTCGGTATTGCTACGGGAAAAGCCCGAACCTTTTCCTGTCAGCGTATTCTTGCAGTGGGAACGGATATGTCCGTGGGTAAAATGTCCACTTGTTTAGAATTCCACCGTTCAGCCCATGAAAAAGGCATCAAATCGAAGTTTTTAGGCACAGGACAAGGTGGAATAATGATTAGTGGGGTAGGTATCCCTTTAGATGCGATACGGGTGGATTTTGCGGCGGGTGCGGTAGAAGATTTAGTATTACGTTATGGAAAAGACTATGAAATGGTTTGGATAGAGGGACAGGGTTCACTGCTTCATCCCGGTTCAACTGCTACTTTACCCCTAATACGAGGAAGTCAACCAACCGATTTAATCTTGGTTCATCGTGCTGGCCAGCGTCATATTCATGGCCTTTCTGAGTTTATCATTCCACCTTTGACAGATGTTATTAATTTGTATGAAACGGTTGCTAAAGTGGGAAATACCTTGGGTGATGTTAAAGTTAAAGGGATTGCTTTAAATACGTTTCACTTAGATGAAAATGAGGCTCAAGCAGCGATTGAAGCGGTAATCTCTGATACGGGACTTCCTTGCACCGATGTCGTAAGATATGGGGCTAATAAACTTCTTGCAGAAGTAAGGCAAAAGTAAGGTCAGACAACAGGTAAAAAGATGAGAAATTGATAAGCAGTAAGATTAAATTGATTGAATTTTCATTTTTGCCAGAGGTCTAATCATTAAGTAATGGTAAAAGGAGAGGGAAGTGCAGCAATCTTATCATACGCTCCTTTATCCCGTAAAGCCTCAGCAATTTCATTACTATTTTTGGTCAGTCCTTCAAAGTAGAAAAAAGACTGTCCTGATAAGCCACTACTACGGTTATACTGAACCATTTGCACAATTTCAGAAGCACTTAAATTAACATTATTCGCTCGAAGCGCAATCCCTGGGGCAAACTTTTTCCGTTGGGATGTTGTAAATTCTCGTTTAAGTCGGTTAACTTCATTTTTATAAGCCTTAAAGCTAGTTCGATAAAATTGAGGATGGATAAAGTCAACTAAATCCTCTGTTACCCATCGATCAGAATCCTGCATTAAGTTTTCTTTACCAAAGAAATAAGGTGAGGGAGACATAGAAACAATGCAACTAGATTTAATCTTTCTAATTTCTCGAACTAAACGCTTTAAATATTGGGTTAATACATCACATCGAAATTGTACCCAACGACTTTCTTTTCCATTCTTCGGTGGATTACTGTTAAATATGGCTTTATAGTTGGCTTTTGTTTCTTCATCGTATCCCCCATTAAATGGCATCGCAGGAAAGCGATCGCAGCCTTGAATTCCCTCTGCACTGGGATATTTTTCAATGACTTCTAAGACTAGCTCCAACATAAATTGTTGTACTTCTGAATTTAAGGAATTCATCCACGTTAGTGTACCGTGTCGCACCTTATTTCCGTTAATATCTAAGGCCGACCATTGTGGTTTTTGGGTTAAGATATGTCCACCATCGGCAGCCGGTGATGCAGCAAAACCATATTCAAACCAAGGAAGAACGGACATTCCTTCTGCTTTTCCTTGTTGAATCATTTCTGCGACGGGATCAAATCCTTTGTAATTAGGGTCTTGTTTGGGAAACCCGTTACGTTCCATTACTTCACTCGGAAAGGCAGTATATCCTCGATTCCAAACGGCGGGAAAGATGGTATTAAATCCATGTTCTTTGAGAAATTTAACGGCACTCGCAATATTAGTTGCTGATCGTAAAACGGGACTATTTGAGTGATCAACTATCCAAACGGCTCTAATTTCTGAAGTAGGGAAGGGAAGAGGCGAGGCATTGAATTTCACAAAGTTACCTATAGTTTAAGTACAAGGGAACAGGGAATGGGGAACAGGGAACAAACAAGAAAAAAGATATCTCATGACTCATTTCATGACTAATTGCTATCTAATTCTTGTCTCTTCCTGTATCATTTCTATTGGCTTAACTGGTTAAACGTCGCCCAATATTAAAAGCATCTGTGAAGCGATCGAGTCCATGACTTCCTCCATTAACCACTCTGCGGGCGGTTCTGAGGTCATTTACTAGCAATGCACTACGAATTCTTCTTTCCTCATTTTTCAGAAAAGTAGCGAGAATCATGGCAGCAATGTGGCCATCATTGGCAATATCGGGGTTTCCTACTAAGTTTGCGCCAATTTGAGAGCCTATTCTTGTGTAGTTTGCCCGTCCTGTTAATTGGATAAAACCCCGTCCTCTGAAGTCCGCCCCATCGGTGGGTCCTCGGTTACCTAAGTCTCTACGATTATCATACAAGGAGTAAGGGGGGCCACCGGGGGGAGTATTGAAACGAGATTGAAATTCGTTGATGGGTAAGAATCCTTCTGTTTCAGCCCGAATTGTGCCTAATGCCATCAAAATCATGTCTTGGTCCCCTAGGTCTAGTTTTTGCAAGGCTGATAAGACGAAGGGTAGGTATCTTTTAATGTTGCCGATGGGGGTAGAAGGGAACATCTCTGAGACGACGCTGACGGTAAATCTAGCGGTTGCATCGGAGCGTTTATCATCATTGTTGGTCGTTAACCCTAATGCGCCTAGGGTTTGGACCCCTGCAATGCCATCTGCTAATAATCCTTCGCTTTTTTGGAAGGCAATGACCGCCGCTTCTGTTCCACTACCAAAGATACCATCAATTTCACCGGGATCGAATCCGTTGTTTATTAGGGCGGTTTGGAGTTCTGTCACTCGTTGGCCCCTTGCGCCTTTTCTAAGATTCATTGTGTTTTCTCCTTGAATGTTGACTTCTTTTAAGGAAGTTTATGTGAGGGAAAGAGAGGGAATATTGTTTTCTGTTTACTCCATTTAATCTAACAGGTTTTGGCAGATCCATCCACTCCAAAAGTAAGGATGAGAAAGGGGATAAATTGTGTCTTGACTAATAGCATTATCTATGTTAATGCGGTTGAATTTAGTTAATTCTTGGATAATTTTATTGCCGGTTTCGCTTTGTTTAAGGTCGGCAATGGATAGGGTTTTAATGGTGTTTTGTGCTTTTTCTAAGGCGATATGGGGACTGATTCCTTCTGCACGATTGTCGAAGAATAGGGTTAATAATAACACGGTGGCGTGGGCGGGAACACTCCATAAACTCATTAAAAGGGTTTTTGTTCCTGCGACAACAAAGGCACGTCTTAATCCGAAGATTCCTTCTCCTGCGTTGACGTTTCCCATACCTGTTTGACAAGCGCAAAGGACGGTTAAATCATTCTCCCATAAGTCTAATCCGGCGACATCTTTTGCTAATAAATGGCCGGTTCCTGCTTCTTCGGGAATTTGTCCGCCTTTGCGCCATGTATTTGCACCTGCGAAGGCTAAAACTGAGGTTAACATGGGGTCAGGGTTAATGTTTTGATTGAAGCGATCTTGGCTGAAGTCGGAAGGTTGAAGTTGGAAGTCGGAAGGGGGTTCTTTGGGTGGGGAAAAGAAGATTCCATGCGTTCCAATAAGCAACATACGGGGACATTTTTCGGGGGTTAAATGAGAGGTTAAGGCGTTTTTATCTAAGTAGGGGGTGACGTTGTAATAGGTTGCGACTTCTTTGGCTAAGATGTCTGTTCCTTCAGCACGTTTAAGTCCTTTTTCTCTATCATCTAAGGTGGATAAGAAAGTGTTAAGTTCACCACCATCTGTCATAGGAGAACTTCCGACTTCCGACTTCATACTTCCGACTTCTAAATCATAGTCGGGGTCTGCAATAATTAAGGGGTCGGATGGGGTTCGGTTGGTTTTAATTTGTTTGCGTAAAATATCTCGTCCGGTGGTTAGGTAGGAGATAGAGTAACTATCTCTGAGTTGTTGGGTTTCATCTAGGGGTAAGACTTCAAAGGGTATAAGGTTTAATGCGTGGTCTGCTGCGATGAATAAACGGGGTTTGGTGTCTGTTTCAGGGGAATTTTTGACGTTTGGATTTTGACTTTTGACTTCCACGCAGTAGTTAATAGTTTTCCATAACTTTTCGCTTAACAATAATCCTCTATTTTGATGGATTGGGGTAGAGTCTTCATCAAACCCCCCTATTCCATAAGTAGATACTGTTTGATGAGGTGTCTTTTCAGGGGTATAAACTTCAATGGGACAATGGGAAATCTGAACATAAAAGTCTATCAATAAGGTGTTAATCTCATTAGCATTTCCTAAGTCTATCATCGTTACTTTGTCGGGTTGGCCAGCAGGTAAGATGAAAGCGAGATAACGGGGTTCTATCCATTTATTTTGGTCAAAGTCCAAGTAATCAATGTAAATAAATTCTACCAGAAAACTGTTATCAGGTAAGGCGTTTGCGAGTTGTTCACAGGTGACTTTTTGTTCTTTTAAAGCCATTTCGGGTATTTGTTTGGCGAGTTTTCTTTCTATGTCGTCATAGCGGTTTTGCAGTTTGGTTAAACGAGTTTTATATTCAGGTGAATAGGGAGAGTAGGACGCATCAATAATGTCTTTACTGACCTGTTGGAGTTCTTGGAAAGTGGGGAGAAGATGGCTATAGTTACCGCGATAAACGGCGAAGTTTTGGGTTGCTTGTGCAGCAAGGGTTAAACATTTACGGTTTAAGACGGTGGTTAATGCGGTTTGAATGTTACTCTTTTCTTCCCCATTAAAATA
>JBFRWB010000185.1:0-3093 GCA_051439375.1 Microcystaceae cyanobacterium | reverse complement strand
TTAGAAAAAATGCCGGACTTAGGTTGGTTAACGGTAACAGTCCCTGGGGTGGTTTCTGTTTGGTATGAAGTTTGGAAACGTTGGGGAAAATTACCTTTTGAACAATTATTTAATCCTGCCATTGGTTATGCTAAAAATGGCTTTCCTGTGTCTCCTGTTACCGCAGGAATCTGGAGACGAAAAGAAGCCGTCTATCTCACTCAAAAACAAAAAGAATACCAGTATTTTAAACAAGTATTTTTTCCGAAAGAACGCGCCCCAAAAGCAGGAGAAGTATGGGGAAGTTCTCTCCATGCAAAAACATTAGAAGACATTGCTAATACAGGAGGAGAAAGTTTTTATAAAGGAAAATTAGCGCAAAAAATAAGTAATTTTTCAGCAGATACAGGGGGTTCTTTAACCTTCACTGATTTAGCTGATCATATCCCTTTATGGGTTGAACCGATCGCCACTGAATATAAACAATTAAAAGTCTGGGAAATGCCTCCCAATACCCAAGGAATTGCTGCATTAATAGCTTTGAATATATTAGAAGGATTAAATATTGAACAATATCCCCGTGACTCTGTGGAAAGCTTGCACTATCAAATTGAAGCTATGAAATTAGCTTTTGCTGATGTTTATTCTCACGTTAGTGATTCGGATTACATGAAAGTCTCTAGCACAAATTTATTGAATAAAAATTATGCGAAACAACGTCAAAAGTTGCTCAGTCAACAAGCTATTGCTTTAGCTAATCCGGGAATTCCTCAAGGGGGAACGGTTTATCTATGTACGGCGGATTCAGATTTAATGGTATCTTTGATTCAATCCAATTATGATAGTTTTGGCAGTGGAATTTTAATCCCAGAAACAGGGATCGCTTTACATAATCGAGGCTCAGGATTTACCTTGGAAAAAGGTCATGTTAATGAAATTGCACCTAATAAACGTCCTTTTCATACTATTATTCCTGGATTTTTAACCCAAGATAATCAACCCCTTGGAGCTTTTGGGGTAATGGGTGCGCCCATGCAACCCCAAGGACACCTACAAATGGTCGTGAATTTAAGAGATTATCAAATGAATCCTCAAACTGCCTTAGATGCCCCTAGATGGCGATTTTTAGAAGGAAACAGCGTACTTTTAGAAAGGGGTACACCTACCGAAATTATTGAAGGCTTAAGAAAACGAGGTCATAATGTTAAATTAGCCCCCGAAACCATGTTCGGAAAAGGTCAAATGATCTTAAAAAATAACGGTATTTTCATCGCAGGTTCCGAACCCCGCGCCGATGGTTTAGCATTAGGTTATTAATGGGTAGAAGTCTCCATCAATCAATTCTAATAAGAGAGTATATGAGCAACGAGCAGAAGTCCTTAGTCGATCAAATTCTTCATAAGCTGCGTAATAATCCATTGATGGCAACATTAATTGTTGCTAGTATGGGTTTGATCGGTATTGCTGCTGCATTGGGCGCATTAGAAGACATCTACGAAAAGTGTTACAAGTGGTTTGGTATTTGTAAAGTTGAGGTTGTTTGTACAGCAGATCAAAACTTTGCCGTAAAATTATTTTTTGCTGATGGCAGAAGAGAGATTAAAGACAAGATTAAACAGCAATTAGATGATTACGGATACTTCGACAGTTCCCACAATACGGATTTTAGTGAATTCGAGAATCCGGGAAAACCTCAAACTGCACGGGTTATTTATCCTAAATGTATTACCAGACAGGATGAACGTATGAAGAAAGTTATAGAGATTTTGGAACGTGAAGGCTTTAGAGAAGATGAGAACTTAAAAGTATTTCCAAGTAAAGGAGATAACTTCCAGAATGTTCAGATATCTGTTTTTTGACGGCTTTCGTAGCAAAGTTCATTGTGAGTCCAATCATTGGGAATTAGCTTATCCTTGCGACCGACCTGTAAGATATCATAGAGAAGTCTACAGAAACCGAATAGCAATCAAGAGTCAGCGTATGCAAGCAATCCTGTTAAGCCATGAAGAAGTTGCACAACGTGCAAAACAATTGTACTCAAGCAGTATTCGTAAAAAAGTGGAGACAGAAGAGAACATCGGTAAGATGGTGATCATTAACATTGAAACAGGTGATTATGAAGTCGATAAAACTGGACTGAAAGCATCACGTAACCTCAGCAAGAAGCACCCAAACGCCCGACTCTTTGGTATTCGTATTGGCTATAACGTAGCTGTTTCCTTTGGTGGTGTTATAAAAGTAAAGAATAGCAGCAATGATTAAAGAAAAAAGTTAAATCGGATTTTTGAGTTATGCTAATAAATTAGTTAACTGTACAATAAGATATCATGGTAATTAGTAGCAGCGAATACCGTCAACGTAGAGAACAATTAATGGAAAAAATTGGTCAAGGAACGGCCATATTTCGCAGCGCACCCACATCAGTAATGCACAACGACGTAGAATATGTGTTCCGTCAAGATAGCGATTTTTTCTATTTAACAGGGTTTAATGAACCTGAAGCAGTGGCTGTATTTGCGCCTCACCACGAAGAACACCATTTTATCCTTTTTGTGCAACCGAAAGACCCCGATAAAGAAGTATGGACGGGTTATCGTTGCGGTGTGGAAGGGGCAAAAGAAAGGTATGGGGCCGATATTGCTTATTCCATCACAGAATTAAATGAAAAATTACCCGACTATCTCAATAAAGCTGATCGAATCTATTACCATTTAGGACGAGATAAACATTTTAATGATATTATTTTATCCCATTGGCAACGATTAATGGCAACTTATCAAAAACGGGGAAGCGGACCAGTCGCAATCGAAGATACCAGTCCTATTTTACACCCCATGCGACAGATAAAAAGCGAAGCAGAATTAAAAATGTTACGTCAAGCGATGGACATTTCTGCTGCTGCTCATAACCGCGCTAGAGAATTTGTGAAAGCAGGTCATTATGAGTATCAAATTCAAGCAGAAATTGAGCATACATTTCGACTCCACGGAGGAATAGGTCCGGCCTATCCGTCTATTGTTGCCTCCGGTTCTAATGCTTGTATTTTGCATTATATCGAGAATAACTGTGAGATTCAAGACGATGATCTATTATTAATTGATGCGGGTTGTTCAT
>JBFRWB010000184.1:0-9025 GCA_051439375.1 Microcystaceae cyanobacterium | reverse complement strand
GTTTGACAGTTGAAAATTCTGAAACGCAGTCAGGGATTGCTTTTGAATTTTTTGTCTTGAGTGCGTCTTACATTCTGGGGAAACCCCAGAATTACGCACTCGCAATTTTGCATTTTTAATTGTGCGTAGCCCTATATATACTGGTCTAGCACCAATAGGAGTTCATTTTGGGCAAAGGGTTTGCTCAAAGAATCGGTTGCACCGGCCATTCTCACTCTCACTTGGTCTAGGAATTCATTCGTTTCGTTTAGCAAAATGATCGGGATGTGACGAAAAATACGGGACTGACGAAGCATTCTGCAAAATTCGTAACCATTGAGGTTAGGCATAGTAACATCACAGAGAATGATATGAGGCTGAAGTTCAAAGACTTGGCTGAGGGCTTCAAAGGGGTGGGTAAAGCAGATTAGGTTATGGTTAGGGTTAACCAACATGGTTTTGATTTTTTGGCCCACAGTAGGATCATCATCTATGCAAATAATTTTAAGGACACAATCAAGGGAAGAAACAACTAAATTTTCGGTGTAGCTATTGGATAAGAGAGTATAAGGGGTCAAATACAGCCATCCTCGTTCGATATAAGGATAAATCCCTTTCGCAAGGGTGAATAGATTCCGATTGAGATAGCGAGATAGTTGACGTAAGGATGTTTTGCCATCTGCCCAATGCACCAAACTTTGATAAATTTTAGGGGAAAGGGTGGCTTGCAAAGCGGTTGGGTTTTTGATGGTTAAGCACTGCTCAGAAGAGCGAATATGGGGATAGAATTGTTTCCATTGTTGGACTTGTTGCATTATTTGGGGAATGAGGGGGGCGATCGCTATATTGATCAGTTGAGGGGTCAGTCCTATTCCTTTTTTAAAGTGGAAAGAGCCATAATATAAATTAAATAAATCAAATAAGGTTTCCTGAACCATTTTTTCCATAATTGTCCTTGCTTGCTCTATAGTTATTATTTTTTTGTCTAATAAAAGCCAAAGATAGTCGTATTCTGGATCATTGATGGAGGTGATTAGGGATTCGTTGGGAAGGGTAAATATATCATAATGCCCCAAATAATCTTGTAAACGACTCAGGCGAGGAATATGGGGATGGGTTGTGTAAGCAATTTGCCCATTGATGAAAAAAACGTACCAAGATGACCATGGATTGTCAGCAAAGCACGGTGAAGCAGGAGAATCTGATTCCACAAATAATTCTCCTGTCTGTTGACTGAGAGCAATTAATTGCAGAATGCTACCCATATCGATTTCATGGAGCGTTCCCTGCATAATTTTTAAGCTTAATCTCTATCCTATTCTTAGTGTAATCAAGAATTTTTAATCGCGACCAGTAAGTTTCAAGGTCACTTGTTTTGGCAAAATAATTGCCTAAATAGGCTTTTCTGTCCTAAATAGGCATTGTAGTTAAGATATGGGTTTTTATGGATAGATAAAGGAGAATTGACCCAACAATCTTACATTCCGGGTAGATTTAACCCACTGGTGAGTTCTTCCATTTTTGTCCGCATAGTTTCAGTGGAAAGTGCATAAGCTGCTTGCATTGCTTCCGTCACTAATTGGGATACGCCCTCGGCCCCTTTTTCTAAGGCTTCAGGGGCAATTGTTACACTGCGGGGTTCTTGATTACCACTCATAACTACCGTAACAGAACCATCTCCACTTTTGCCCTCAATATCCATTCTTTCAAGTTCTTCTTGAAGCTGTTGCGCCCCCTGTTGAACCTCTTGCGCTTTTTTAAACGCATCTGCTAGTTCTTTCATTTTACCAAGGCCGGGGAGGCCAAATCCACCTTTTTTGTCGTTCATATTGAGTTAACTTGTGTAATTTTACAATTAAGGGTCTCAAAACAAGGAAATTTTCCTTCTCTCTATTATGGCATGATTGGTCATTTCAGTGATCAGTTATAGTGTGATCACTTATCAGTCCCTCTGACTGAGGCCAGTCACTTGAAAGAGTGAAATTTACTTTGTATTTATCGCTTAGATATTATTGCCCTAAGGATTCAACTCGAAAACTAGGTGCTTGATAATTTTTGTCTAAATAATCAGCAGGAATAGTAATCAAATTACCATCTCGAATAGCAGAATAGTGGGGAGATAAAATTTCAATATCTGCTTCGTTACATTTATCTTGTAAATTTTGGTGTAGTTGGGAATAAATTGCGCCCATTTTCTCAGGATGATCTGTATAAACTTTTAAGACATAACTCACATAGAAATCATCTAAACTGGTTTGGAAGACAAAGGGAGCAGGCTCTTTGAGAATTCCTTCACTAGCATTGGCTGCATCGATTAAAACTTGATGAACTTTGCGCCAAGGAACATCATATCCTAGGGTAATCGTTGTTTTGAGAATTAAGGACTGATCGCTATCTCGTATCACCGTGCTATAGTTTGTAATTTCACTAGCAATTAGACTTCCATTGGGAATGGTAATAATTTCATTATCAAAGTTCATTAAGCGAGTTGAAAGCATGGTTTTTTCAATCACTTTGCCTGAGATTCCATTGGCTTTAATTAAATCTCCTACCTGAAAAGAACGGGTATAGATAAGGACAATTCCACTGATGATATTCCCAATAATTGCGGTTGATCCCAAGGTGAATAAAGCCCCAGCAAATAGGGAAATTCCTTGAAACCCCGGAGAGTCAGAGGCGGGTAAATAGGGAAAAATTAAGACGGCAGCAAACCCCACAATGAGAAATAGGGTAATATTATAGGTAGGGTTAGCCCATTCGGGATAAAAACCATTGATTCGTATTCTTTCCCGTCTGATTGCATTAAATATAAAGCGAGCAAAGCGATGGGCATAATAGGCAATAAAGACAATAACGGCAATAACAAATAGGTTAGGTAAATAATCGACAAATCCACGAATCACTAATTTTACGGCTTCCCAAAAATAACCCTGTAATCTTTTGCCAATAGAACGAGTTAAGGGAAAACAGGTTAGTAAGAAGGGAACATAAAAATAAAAGAGTAAAAATAACAGTGAGAAACGAATAATTCTAAAAACTGTATCTAGAAGTGCCGAGACTTGATAACTTGATAGAAATTGCAGCCCTTGATAACGAATAGAATTGAATCGTTGTCGTTGCCAGTTACTAATAGAGGCAAAAAGATGAGGAAGTTTTCGATTAATAATGAGGAAAGCAAGTAAAAATCCAATCGTAGATAGAATAGCTAAAATCCCATTACGAACAATCTCTTCTTGCGTCATTGAAGTCCGAAATTCTTCAATTGCATCTCGAATAATATCTCGATACTCGTCTGCTAGTTCACTAAGGGATTTATTGGCTATTTCGGCATCTGTTTGACTAAGTGCCATCATCATTTTATCCCCTGCTTGAATTATCTTTAACGTCTCTAATGTTGTGACCTTAAAATCTTTAGCTACGAGATTATAATCTTGTGCCACTTCATTTATTTTTTCGCTAACTTCCTGCGCTCTGATTTCGGCAGAAGTCTCACCCAGTTTACTCACTTTAAACAAGGTTTGTCCTTGGAAAATGACATCGGCTGTTTCAATGTTTTCTTCTTTTGTCCCAGTGGAAGATGAGTCTTCTGTTGGGATAGGAGATGAAGTGGTATCAGGACTCTCTGTTGTATCTGGGGTAGAAGAATCCTGTGCTAAAATAACTGCTGATGGCCAAATTAAAGGATTAACAGAAAAGTTCTCAATCAGATGGTTAGAGAGATCCGATACGATCGCACAAGCGATAATTAGTCCTATTAGACAAAGCCGAACCAGTTTCTTAATCATTGTTTTTCTTGCTTTCGTCAAACTCACGTTGGGAATTTAACATCATAATAAAGCGAAAAAGCGTACTGAATCCTTAAAAAAATATTTATTTCAATTCTATCTAAAGCCAGAGGATTCAAAAATGAAGATTTTTTCTCTTTTCTTCATGAATGAAGCGGTTTTAGACCTTGTAATTCGAGTTTGATTTGATTGATTACTTATTATTTATGACTTAAACCTGAAGGGTTTTGATCATGTCTAATTTTAGACAGTTAGTCTGATAAAATAAAGTATAGGTTTCAAGATCATCTTATATTCATCATATAACATCCTTCATGGTTAAGTCCCATCCTGTTGTTCAATTTATTTCCATTGTTCCTAATTTAGTAGGAGAAGGTCATACTACGCCTTATCATCAAGCTGTCGGTCAAGCGATACAATTATTAGGTTGGAATCATCGGGTTTTTGTACCAGAGAAAGCGGCTAATTTCTCTCTTAAAGATAATTGGCTTTCTTGTTTATATTCTTATGATTTAGAAGCAGAAGCAAATTTATTCAAAAAAATATTTAACTTTTACCATACAATCCGTTTAGGCATAAGTTTAGCTCAAGGAGTTAACAAGAATTCAATGGATAAATCTTCAATGAAAATTTTATTCTTAGAGCGTTTTATTCATTTTCAATTGTTGGCGGTATGGGTTGCTGTTTTATTACTTCCTCGACAAAATTTGTCGGTTTGGTTGCTGTATCGACGAGATACCCATAAAAGCAAGACGGTAAAGTTATATAAAATGCTCAATCAATGGATCGAGAATTTATTACCTAAAGGACAGTTTAAACTATTAACTGACAGCGAATTATTGAGTCAATCTTTATCTAAAAGTTTTAATAAAATGGTTCATGTTGTTCCCATTCCTCATACAGATTTTCAGGATGAAAAAGAAAATTATTTAGGGTTAGAAAGCAATATTCTTTGGTGTTGGTGGCCGGGATCACCACGGTTAGAAAAGGGATGGACAGTGATTCAATCCTTAAGTCAAATTCCCTTTAACAAGGGGGACGAAATTAGTTTAATTGCTGCTCAAAATGCTAACTTAGTCCCTAATTCACAAGGAATTAAGCTTAAATTACTTCCAAATCATTTAAGTCGCCAAGACTATAATCAATGGTTATTAAATTGTGATATTATTCTTTTACCTTATGAACCTTTGGCCTATCAAGAACGCACATCAGGGATTTTTACAGAGGCGATTATTGCAGGAAAAATTCCTTGTGTCACCCCTAACACTTGGATGGCCTACGAATTGCAAAAATATAAGTTAGAAAAAGACCTTGTGATTCAATGGGAGAATCCTAAAGTGGCCTTAACTCAACTCTTAGAGATTAAGAACAATCCCCAGATTAACGATAAACTTAAAGAAATGCAAACTGCTTATCAAAACTTTCATAATGTTAAGCAGTATAGTCAATGCTTGCAGCAACTTTTTGGACAGTCTTTTCCTTAAAGATCCGCTTTTAAGCGACGAAAGCGATCAGAATAACTGCGAATCGCTTCTATTGCGAAAAGGGGTGTTGCTTCAATGACAAAGAGGAAATGTTCTCGATCTAAATGAGCAAGGGTACAATCTGTTTTAGCGATCGCAGTAGAAGTCCGTAAATGATCTAGATGGACGATCGCGCCAATACCAAAAACATCTCCTTGTTGGATGGTTTCAATGATTTTACCATTAACTTCCATCTCCACTTCCCCTTCAATGATTCCATACATCACTGTTCCTTGATCCCCATCTTTGAAGATAATGTCTCCTGCATGGAACGTTTCGGGGTTTCCGTGGGTTTGGTAGAGTTTAACCGTGTCAGCAGGGTGTAGCAACATAGTTGTTCAACCTCAATTAGTTTAATTAGTTTTTCAACTCTTCAATCATTTTTGGGGTATGCACTACCGTATCTACTGTGGAGATAGAATTATTTAGGACGTGAAAATAAAGCAGTTTTTCGTTAATTAACTTCAGTTCGGTTTGTAACTGATCAATAGTGGCTTGATCGGTGGCATGATCAAGTTTACTAACTAATCCTCCTTTGGCAATATTGTAATAAGATTGCAAATCACGAAAGTAGTTGTGTAGTTCCGTCACAATAGATTGGAGAGAGTGATCGGCGATCGCAAATTCGGGCTTTTTGTTCTCCATATGTTCGAGGGTTTGGCTGATTTAGTAGTAAAATGCTTTTTTTAAGATACCTTGTTATCGTACAGTAGAAAAGGGTACTTAAGAGTTAATTTTGTAGAGTTGAGGGGATAGCTGAGATTTTTTACCCCCTCCACATAAAAAAGTCATTCTAATCGACACTTTCGAGTTGCCAGAGAATTTGGTTTCCTTCCCGTCTGACTCTGGATACCACCCAATTCCGCCATGACCAGTGATCACCACGGCTTGTTACAGCACTAGCATTTATGTCCATCAAAGCGGCTAGTTCTGAACTGGTAATTAGGTATCCCTTACTGGCAACTTCATCAGCAATTCGTAAGGTTTCGATGACATTTTTAACTTCCGTTACTCGTTCCTCACGAGAGATAGGAGATTCTTCGATAGCGTTCACAGTAGAGTCGATCATAGTAGATTTTGGTTCAAATAATTAAGACAGTGGGGCTGTTCTTTTTTTTAATTAGGTAGAAAAGGTGACTTTCTACCTCTATTATTTTAGCGAGTTTTGGCGAAAAAAACACGCTTTTTTATTTTAATCTTATTTTTTTTGTTAGGGAATATGGAAAAATGTAGAGGATGTAGTGACTGTAGGATGACTCAGAGAATGTCGGAAAGTAACATACGAGGTCGCTACAAATACTTATTTGCATTACTCTATGATTAAAATAGATTTTTGATTATCTCTTGTCCTCCTTGCTATCACTTTTTAAAGCAATCTATAGTAAACTATGACAAATCTTACCGCCTAATTTTTAAAATAATGAAGAAAAAATCTAATTATTGGCATTTATTACCGTATCTATATCCACATTGGCGATTATTTTCCCTTGGTTTTATTTGTATTATTGGTTTTGTTATTTTTACCGTCCTTTTACCCATTATTACGGGGGAAGTTGCAAAATATATGGGACAGGGAAATGTTCCTCAAATTGCGGTTTGGTTAGGATGGGCTGCCCTTGTCTTTTTTGTGCGGGGGGCATTTCAATATGGACAAAATATCTATATGATAGCAGCCGCCCTGAAAGTTGCCTTAAACTTGAGAAAGAAAGTTTATAGCCATCTCCATAAACTTAGCTTTGATTATTTTGCTCAGGCAAAAACAGGGGATTTAACCTATCGTTTAACGGAAGATATTGATAGAATTGGTGAAGTTGTTGATAAAATGTCCCATCAATTTTTATCCTGTGCGTTGCAAATTATTGTCATTCCTATTTATATGTTTTACCTGAATTGGCAATTAACTGTAGCCGGATTAGTTTTAGCTCCCCTGATGGCATGGTTAATTGGTGAGTTTGGCAGACGCTTATTAATTTTATCCCGTAAAAGTCAGAATCAAATTTCTAATTTGGCATCCTTGCTTACTGAGGTTTTCGGCGGAATTCGAGTGGTTCAAGCCTTTGCAGCGTCTGATTACGAAGTTAAGCGATTTT
Source organism: Microcystaceae cyanobacterium (assembly GCA_051439375.1). GTDB lineage: Bacteria > Cyanobacteriota > Cyanobacteriia > Cyanobacteriales > Microcystaceae > JBGTGT01. Next base: position 1,648 of record JBFRWB010000184.1, on the reverse strand, counting down.
CTCAAGAAGCAGAACATAACCGCATTGCGAGGTATCATGCAGAACGATTAAGAGCGACTCAATACCCAGTCGTTGGCTTTTTAGAAGCCATTAGTATCATGCTATTATTCTTAATCGGTGGCTGGCAAATTTCTCAGAATCAATTAACCGCACAAGAATTTGTTAGTTATTTAGCAGCCGTGGCTTTATTATTACAACCGATTGATTTAGTCACCAGTAATTATAACGAATTTAAACAAGCAGAAGCCTCTGTGGATCGAATCTTTGAACTGATAGCCATTCGACCTACCTTAATAGAGAAAAAAGAGGCAATTCCCTTAGAGAATATTACAGGAAAAGTTGACTATCAAGCTGTTACCTTTGGCTACAGTGCTAATAAACCCGTTTTACACAACCTAAGCTTAACAGTCCCCCCCGGACAAATTATTGCCCTTGTGGGTCATTCTGGGGCAGGAAAAACCACTATTATTAACCTACTCTCTCGCTTTTATGATCCTCAGTCGGGACAAATTCTTATTGATGGAATTGATATTCGAGACGTTACCTTATCGAGTTTACGTCATCAAATTGGGACAGTTCCCCAAGATACTACCTTATTCTCTGGAACAATTGCTCAAAATATCGCCTATGGCCAAACCAGTTTTGATGTAGAGGAAGTCGAGAAAGCGGCGAAAATTGCCAACGCTCATGGCTTTATTAACCAACTTTCCCAAGGCTATTATACTTGGGTGGGAGAAAGAGGCGTTAACCTGTCAGGGGGACAAAGACAACGAATTGCGATCGCTCGCGCCGTGTTCCTTAATCCTCGTATTCTAGTCTTAGACGAAGCAACCTCGGCTCTGGACTCAGAATCTGAAGCATTAGTGCAAGAAGCCCTCGAACGCATTATGATTGACCGAACGGTGTTTATTATTGCCCATCGTTTGAGTACCGTCCGTCGAGCCGATAAGATTTTAGTCTTAGAACAAGGGCAAGTGGTAGAATCAGGGAGTCACGATGAGCTATTATTCAAAAAAGGACGTTATGCTCAATTTTATGCCCAACAATTTCAAAAGTAATCCTTCATCATTCATCGAAAATTTGGGTCTGAAACCCCGTCGTTCTACGACGGCTTTGCTATAATGAATGCTATTGTGCCGAAAAGCGAAAACCAAGCAGTAGGCATTGCACCTTGAAAACTGGATCTAAGGGGTTCTGTACAGAAAAGTGCTTGTACAGGTAAAATATCCAAGCAACAAGTACAAAAAGCTTTTGCTGACACCGTACCGATGGGCTATCGGTATCGGATCTCTGAAATGGGATGAAAGTCTGTGGACTTTGTGTAAGACAGTACATGGTTTTAAGAACTGTGGCATGCAACGGTGAATGAAGCAGAAACCTAAATTGTGAAGTTTAGGAATCACCGCACTTATTAGGGCGGTGAGGAGGTCAAGACACGGCTATCATTAACTCCACAACAACAAGAAAAATTAGCAGAAGCGTTAGAAGTTGCTAAACTGGCTGAGGAGAAAGCATCACAAATGAGCGACTTGGCCACGAAAATTGCTGATAAATATCAACAGTATCTTTATGATTCGGCAGAATCAGCATTAAAATAATCTAATGAAACTTAGTAGGTTGGGTTTCTTGACTTAACCCAACCAAACAC
>JBFRWB010000183.1:0-4356 GCA_051439375.1 Microcystaceae cyanobacterium | reverse complement strand
GACATTCTATCAATATAAGCATAAAAGGCTTCTTTATCCTGTCTATGAGATAAAGTATAAGCACGAAGTTCAGCATCAGTCATGACGGAAAAATCAGGGATGGTCATCGAATTATCCTCCTACCATTGGGTTCAATTTCTATTTCAATTTCCTCCCCTGCTAGAATCACCAAATTTCCACTTCGTTCATCAATTCGTACTAGATGAATGCTTATATACAGATTGGTTAAGAAAAGGGAGTCTTGAAATAGGGCTAACAGTTGACTTGAAGTGGCCATTATAAGTTAGTTTTTTTATATGGTCGATCATAACACAGGTTAGGAGCTTGCACTGTATAAATCTTAAAACCTTGGCTAAGGTTTTTGGGTTTTAAAAATCACCTTGTCATCAATAAGGTGCATTACACTACAAGATAGAATAATCGCACTATCACTCGTAGGTTGGGTTGACGCAAGGAAACCCAACACCAAAGCCAATAAACAAGCAAAACACCCCATAATTAGCTCATAATTAGTCATTTTTTGGGTTTCGTTCCTCAACCCAACCTACAAGATCAGCGATCGCACTACAAGAAAGCGCGATCGCACTAAAACTCTGAATTTAATTGTTCAATTATTGTCATTAACTCGCTTAATTTCTCAAAATCTCTTTCTAGTAAGTATATTCTTAGACTTTTATAGGATTGAAGGGATGGGTTAGGTAAAAAAGATGCGGTGGGGACGTTCAATAAAATTCTAAATTGAGTCTCATTTAGTGTGGGAATTGTTTCAAAAAAATTTTTAATAAAAAGATAAATAGGAAAAAGCTGTGTTTGCAACTGTTCGTTGTCATTGTCTAGGTCTTGTAGGGTACAATTTAATAAATTAGCCATATCTTTGTTAGAAAACCCCAAAATGCCCCCAATTTCTCTAAAACTTAACTTTCCTGTATTGGGATCGTGAAGACGGTTAACCAGAGGATGTAAGTTTAAAAAAGGGAGATTCGTGATATTATTCCATTTATTATCAAATTTTAGAGGATTAGGGGCATTATTTTTCATTCTTTTCCCGTAATCTTGTAAAATATCAGCAGTTAACCATTCAAAATGATAAGAAACAGTTACAGTGGCCATTGCGTCAACTGGTTGAGAACGAGTTTTGGGAATCATTAAAATGAGGCCTAATAAAACTTCTTGACCTAAAAGAGACTTTTTTCCATCAAATTGCCAAGAAACTTTACTATTTCCTTTTCCTGTTGCCCTAATTAGCTTACGATAGCATTGATAGTTAATTGGGTTAACCAGAAAGTTTATCCCACTTTGGATCTGTGTTATCAGTTTAGCTTCTGCTTGAGGAACGATCTCAGTAGATTCTTGAGCAATATTCGTTAATTGACTGGAAAAAAAGAGGTTTTCATCCAACCCTAGCTTTAAAGATCCTGAAAGATCCAAAATTTTCATAATTTCACTCTTTGGGTATAAATCATAAATGACTGGCCGTTGCTTAGGGTTTCTCTCTTCGGGACAAAATTCAATAGTGCATTCGAGACGATGTAAAGCATATCCCAAAGGAATTGCAAAGCTAATGGGAATATTAACTAGATAAAAATTATTTTCCTTTATTTTTACCCTAATCCCACGACTAAGAGGCTTTTTCAGTTGTTTAAAGTCCGCTTCGCTAAGGAGATAAACTTGTAATTGGGAAGGCCAGTTTATGCGTATCATTGTTGATGGCTAAATAACTTTGACATTATTATAACAATTCTAAAACGCTTAATAAACTTTTTGAGAAATTTTATTTAACTTATTTTACATAAAAAGGAAAGAAGCGTTAAACTAATACATAGTCAATCAATTAAGGACGCACTATGAAATTCTCACCTAAACTATCTATAGCACTTACATTTGCTGCTATAACTGGACTATCCTTTACCCAACCTAATGAAGTAGAAGCATCCAAACGTTTTTTTTGTGGTACTTATAATGGTGAACCAGCTACTCTAATTCAAACACCGCAGGGGACTAAACCTTTAATTCAATACAGAACGACTAGCTTTGGTTATACTTGGAGTCCTTCAAAACGTTGTCGAGAAGTGACAAGAAAACTGAATAAAGTCTATCAAAACAATGAGGATTTCCTCACCGTTTGTCGTAAACGTGGCTATAATATTATTTGTTCATCCAAAACTGCTAATAGTGTTTGTCAAAGGCAGATTATTACCGTTTCTGATAGCAAGAATGTAGCCACTTACCCCGTAGCCATTCACAGCACTTTTGCTAATTCTATTAAGCAAGAATCTAGTTTACTCTTTTTAATGTTAGGAATGACAACAACCGTTGGTTTAGGATTACTTAAACATACTATTCCTGAGACTCATGATCCCAAAACAGGATTAATTGATGGCATTCTTTTTGCTGATATACTAGGGTTATCTCATGAAGAAATGGCGAAACTATTAGATCGCACGGTTGCAGGATTACGCAAAAATCCTACATCTGATAAGTTGCAACCCACATTGTTAAAATTATATGTTTTAACAATTAAATTACGAGGTTTATCAGATGACTCCATAGAGAAGGTGCGAATTTATCTTCATTCTCCCCATCCTGACTTAAATTATCAAACCCCTCTTTCTTATTTATTAGATGGAAAATTTGAGGAGATAGAAGCAATTATTAATTGTTTGGAAAAACAAAAAATAGTTGCTTAGAATTTAACAAAGAGTACGGGTTGCTCTTTTTCGCAGGGTGCATTAACAAAGATGATAATGCACCCCAGATCCCTTAAGCAGCCTCTAATAACCCACTATGACGCAATAAAGCTTCAGTTTGCGGTTCACGTCCCCGAAAGGCTTTAAAAACCTCCATCGGATGCACACTTCCCCCCAACGCTAACACCGTTTCCCGAAAGCGTTTACCCGTTGTCGCAACGGCGGTTTCGTCTTCCAGTCCTGCTTCCTCAAAGGCAGCAAAGGCATCCGCACTTAAAACTTCCGCCCATTTGTAGCTATAATAGCCAGCAGCATAGCCTCCTGCGAAAATATGACCAAACGCACATAAAAAGGCATCTTCGGGTAAAGGAGACAAAATAGTGGTGGTTTGAGCAATGCGATCGCGCACATCCCACACCGTCTCCTCTCCATCGGGTTGATAGCGATGATGTAATTCTATGTCTAACAGGCTAAAGTTTAACTGACGCAACATGGCTGAACCACTCATATAGTTGCGAGCAGCGAGGAGTTTTTGATAATAATGTTCCGGTAAGGTTTCCCCCGTTTCGTAGTGTTTGGCCATATTAAAGAGGGTTGGACGGTCATAACACCAATTTTCCATAAACTGACTCGGCAATTCTACCGCATCCCACTCCACATTATTAATTCCTGCGGCTTCTGCTTCTTCGACTTTGGTTAACATATGCTGTAACCCGTGGCCAAATTCATGAAACAGGGTCGTCACTTCCCGAAAGGTCATTAAACTGGGTTTCCCATCGATGGGGGGAGTTTGGTTACACACCAGATAAGCAACGGGAAGACGGGGTTTTACCTCATTATTGACCATAATTTTACCCCGACCAATACAATCATCCATCCATGCACCCCCACGCTTCTCGGCAGGACGAGAGTAAGGATCAAGGTAAAAATGGGCAATCACTTGGTTATTTTCGTCGGATACCTGAAAATATCGCACATCTTCCTGCCATATCGGTGCTTCTCCATCCGCAGGGGTAATCGTTACCCCAAAGATGCGTTTAGCAAGGGTAAATAAACCATCTAATACCTGTGGAAAGGGGAAATAGGGGCGTAATTCTTCTTCTGTAAAGTTAAACTTCGCTTCCCGTTGTCTTTCTGCCCAATACGGCACATCCCAATGATGCAACTGTTCAACTTTAGCAAAGGCTTTTAAATCTTCTAAATCTTGTTTAGCTGCATCATAACTGACTTGGCGCAAGTCTTCTAGGAGTTTCTCCACAGATTCCACACTTTGCGCCATTTTACGGGATAAACTGACCTCTGCATAGGTTTCATACCCTAACAGATGGGACATTTCTTTACGCAGTTGTAAAATACGCTCAATATTCTTACTATTGTCTAATTCACCTGAAGATGCACGGGAAATAGAAGCTTTATATACTTTTTCTCTTAAATCAGCTTGTGTGCTGTATTTTAAGAAGGGAAGATAACTGGGATAGTCAAGAGTAATAATCCAAGGACCTTCTTCTGGTGTGGCATTCTCTTCCCCTTCAGAACGGGCATTTTGGGCAGCTAAACTGAGTAAGCTAGAGGGCAGTCCATCTATTTCTTCTTTGGTAGTTAATTTGAGCTTAAAGGCTTTAGTAGCGTCCAAAACGTTATTTGAGAACTGCGTCGATAATTCCGCTAG
>JBFRWB010000182.1:0-4569 GCA_051439375.1 Microcystaceae cyanobacterium | reverse complement strand
GGTTGCACCAGTTAATATGCGCGATCGCATGGTAGCGATGATGAATAGAGAAGCAGAACATTGTCGCAACGGAGGAAGTGGTCGTATTGTTGCAAAAATGAACTCTTTAGTCGATCCTCAAATCATTGAAACCCTTTATCAAGCGTCTCAAGCAGGGGTTAAAATCGATTTAATTGTGCGGGGGATTTGTTGTTTAAGACCAGGGGTTGAAGGGGTCAGTGATAACATTAATGTCATTAGCATTATAGGACGTTTCTTGGAACATTCCCGCATTTTCTACTTTCATAATGGAGGAGAGGAAGAGATTTATCTGGGTAGTGCAGATTGGATGACTCGTAATCTTTCCCGTCGAGTCGAAGCTATTACTCCTGTGGAAGATCCCAAGATTGCTAAAAAGTTACAAGAAATATTAGGGGTGATGTTATCTGATAATCGTCAAGCTTGGGAATTACAATCTGATGGTAGTTATAAGCAACGTCATCCAGAACGAGAAGATCACGAACAAAGTTCTCAAAAAACCTTTATGGAAATGGCCTTACAATCAGCGAAGGAATCTATTTGATCAGAGGACGGTTTAGAGACTGTTCCTCAACAAAACATTAAGTAGTCGACTGTTTCAGCTAATTTAGTGCATTAGATTAAAAGTATGCTCGCATTCCTATTACCTCATTTTAGCTGAAACAATCCACTACAATTTTCTTCAGATTTACTTTACAAACAGTCGCTTAGACATGACAGACATTCCCTTGCTGCTGTTCTTCTTCTAAATTTGAAATTATATGTCTTCTTTTTTGTCAAGACCAATTGGGTAAACTTTATTTAAAAAAAGATAAAAAATATCAAGAAAGGCGTGATTCTCTTGTCTTTAATTGTAGAATGGGTGGCTGATTAATTGTTGATCTAACTAAATTTTTTTAAAATGTTTATTTTGTATTTCTTGTAACCAAATTGTTCTAAAATAGTAGAGTTGAAGTCAAGATAGGTAATCCTAATAATAGTATGTTAACCCAACTTCAAACAGAACAGTTTAAAATTGAATATTTGCAGACTCTCGAAACAACAAATGAACAGGAAGCTTTCTTAGGTCAAGATGTCAAAAAAGGATTGAGTCAATGTCCTAAAACATTACCATCCAAGTATTTCTATGATGATCATGGTTCTCAATTATTTGAAGAAATTTGTGAGTTACCAGAATATTATCCTACCCGAACCGAAGCTAGTATTTTAAGTCAATATGCAGAAGAGATTGCTGAGATTACCGGAAGTTGTGAACTGATAGAGTTGGGGAGTGGAAGTTCTACGAAAACAAGGTTATTATTAGATGCTTATCAGAAGCAAAATGATGTGTTTAAATATATGCCTATTGATGTAAGTGCAGGTATTCTCAAAGAAAGTGCAATGCAGTTACAACAAGAATATACTTCTTTACAAATTCAAGGTTTAGTGGGGACTTATGACCAAGCATTAAGTCAATTAAGTCCCACTTCCTGTCCAGGAAGACTAATTTTTTTCTTAGGTAGTTCTATTGGTAATTTTAGTCACGCTGAATGCGATCGCTTTCTCGATAAAATTACTCAAGTGTTACAGTTAGGGGAGTATTTTTTATTAGGAATTGACTTACAAAAGCCTCAATCTATTCTAGAAGCTGCTTATAATGATAGTCAAGGAGTCACCGCCGCTTTTAACTTAAATATGCTGGCTCACTTAAACCATAAATTTCAGGGAAATTTTGATCTTAATTTATTTGAGCATCAAGCCATTTATAATCAAGAAAAGCAACAAGTTGAGATGTACTTAATTTCTCAAAAAGAACAAGAAGTTACTTTAAACAATCTTGATATTAGGGTAAATTTTAAAGCAGGAGAAATGATGTTAACTGAAATTTCTCGCAAATTTGACTTAGAAAATCTCAAAAATCAACTCAACTCTAAACGATTAAAGACCTGCAAAATATTTACTGATCCTAATAATTGGTTTGCCTTGATTCTTTGTCAAGTTTCAAAATAACTTAAACCCAATGGGAACCTATGAAATTAGGTTTCTAGATATCTAATCTTAGACTAACTCATAAGGTAAAAAGTACCATGTCATCCCTTAAATCGCAACTGCCACCTTATCTTGATAACTGTTCTCAAGATTCACTGTTGAGCTATTTTCAAAATGCTTGGGAATTGGAAGATACTTTATTAAAAAGTATTATTAAAACTGAGACTTTTTATATTAATCCTGACCCATTAAGAAATCCTCTAATTTTTTATTTGGGTCATTCTGCTGCTTTTTATATTAATAAATTAATTCGAGTTGAATTATTAAAACAACCACTTAATCCTGACTACGAAATATTATTTGAGTTTGGAGTTGATCCCGAAACTGCCGAAGAATTAAATAAAGCGATCGCTGATATTAACTGGCCGAAAATTGAAGATGTTTGGAACTATAGAAATAAAGCCTATGAAATTATTTTAGAAGTAATCAAAAAAACCCCCTTTCAATTACCGATTCATCAAAATCATCCTTTCTGGGCGTTGGCAATGGGAATAGAACATCAAAGGATTCATTTTGAAACCTCTTCCATGTTATTGCGACAGCTTCCTCTTGAAAAGTTACAACGTCCTCAAGGATGGCAATATGCACCTTCTCATGGTATTCCTGATAAAAACGAGATGATTCTAGTCAAAGGAGGAACCGTAAAATTAGGGAAAGATGAGGATTTTCCCTTATTTGGATGGGACTGTGAATATGGTCAAAAATTAGTTAACGTTGATTCATTTTATGCCAGCAAATATTTAATTAGCAACGCAGAATTTTTAGAATTTATCAATGATAAGGGTTATGAAAATAAAATTTATTGGGATGAAAAATCTTGGCAATGGAAAGAAGAAAATAAGGTTAAATGTCCGAAATTTTGGCAATTCAAAAACGGTCAATACTCTTATCGTGCTATGTTTGATGAAATGTCATTACCCTTAGACTGGCCGGTGGAAGTTAATTATTATGAAGCAATGGCTTATTGTCGTTGGAAAGGAGAAGGAATAAGGTTAATGAGTGAAGCAGAATGGAATTTAGCTACTTATGGCAGCGATAATAATCATCACGTAAATAGTGACGAAGTGAATGATTATAATCTTAACTTAAAATTTGGTTCACCCAGTCCTGTGGGGTTATTAAAAACAGCAGAAAGCGAGTCGGGACTTTGGGACTTACGGGGAAATGTTTGGGAATGGTTAGACGAAGATTTTGATGCTTTACCAGGGTTCAAAACCCATTTCTTATATGAAGACAATGCAGCCCCATTTTTTGATAATAATCATAAAATGATGTTAGGGGGAGCATGGGTAACACAGGGAACAGAAACCCTAAGATTTTATCGTAATTGGTTTCGTCCCAGTTTCTATCAACACGCAGGATTTAGAATTGTTAATAAAATAATTTGATAAACTTTCATGGTTTCACAAAATTAAAATTATATTCCTCGTGTTATAAACTGGGTAGAGCGAGGAAGTCACTATTATTGATTAAAAAAAATCCTGACCGAAATAATATCGATCAGGAAAAACATAAGACTCCGTCCTTAAGGACGGGGTTTAAATATCAACGGAAAAGCCTAAGCAAGGGCTGCCTGACGTTCTTTAGCCTCCTTGATGACTTCTTCTGCCACATTGCTAGGACAAGGGGCGTAATGAGAGAATTCCATCGAGAACTGACCCCGTCCCGATGTCATAGTCCGTAAGTCACCAATGTAACCGAACATCTCACTTAAAGGAACATCCGCCTTAATACGCGCCCCCATAGGCGTAGAGTTTTGTGATTTGATCATGCCACGACGACGGTTAATATCGCCGATGACATCCCCCATGTAATCTTCAGGGGTAAACACATCCACATTCATGATGGGTTCTAATATTTGGGGACTCGCTTTCGGCACAGATTGACGATATCCTGCTTTAGCCGCAATCTCAAAAGCAATAGCTGAGGAGTCAACAGGGTGGAATGCACCGTCGGTCAAGGTAACTTTGAGGTCAACACAAGGATAACCTGCTAAAACCCCCTTATCGATGCTGTTTTCAAAGCCTTTTTGAACCGCCGGCCAAAATTCCCGAGGAACATTACCTCCAGTCACCTTAGACTCAAACTCAAAGCCACTACCAGGTTCTCCCGGTTCAATCACGTAATCGATCTTACCAAATTGACCAGAACCCCCAGACTGTTTCTTGTGGGTGTAGCTATCAGTGATGGTTTTGGTAATGGACTCCCGATAAGCTACTTGAGGTTTACCTACTTCTACTTCTACCCCATGAGTCCGCTTGAGAATATCCACCTTAATATCTAAGTGTAATTCTCCCATTCCTTTAATGATGGTTTCACCGCTTTCTTGGTCTGTTTCCATATAAAAAGAGGGATCTTCTTGGACCATCTTACTCAAGGCCATAGACATCTTTTCGTTGTCCCCTTTCTTCTTCGGTGACACAGCTACAGAAATCACGGGGTCAGGGAAAACCATAGGTTCTAGGGTCGCAGGGGCTTTAGGATCACAAAGCGTGTGTCCGGTTTGTACGGTTTTCATGCCCA
>JBFRWB010000181.1:0-42086 GCA_051439375.1 Microcystaceae cyanobacterium | reverse complement strand
TTCTGACTCAAATGACAGATTTTTTATTCCCCCTTCCCTCCCATTGGCCTCATCCCGATCTTTCCCTAGCCACATTTATTGCCCCTAATGCGGTCGTGGTTGGAGAAGTGACCCTTAAACAAGGATCAAGTGTGTGGTATAGTGCAGTGGTTCGTGGTGATGTGGAACGAATTGAGATTGGCGCTTATACAAATATTCAAGACGGAGCGATTTTACATGGTGATCCTGGTATTCCCACTATTTTGGAAGATTATGTCATTGTTGGACACCGAGCGGTCATTCACTCGGCCCATGTAGAACGAGGCTCATTGATTGGCATTGGCGCAGTTATTTTAAACGGGGTTCGCATTGGTGCAGGAAGTATGATTGGCGCTGGATCTATCGTAACCAAGAATGTTCCCCCTCGTTCTTTGGTCGTAGGTGTTCCCGCCCGTAAAGTACGAGATCTCAGCGATGAAGAAGCTCAGGGATTACTCGATCATGCCCTTCACTACGAAAAGTTAGCCCAAGTCCACGCAGGAAAAGGAAATGATTTGGGATTCACATCTACCCCCGATTAAGTTATAAATATATAGATGAAAAATATTTTAAGGTTTCCTTAATTATCACAACAGAGGTCAGTACATTATGGATTTTGATTGGAGAGTATTAGTTGTTGTTGGTCCAATTGCGATCGCAGCTACTTGGGCAGTCATTAACATTGGGGCGGCTGCCATTCGTCAAGTACAAGAGTTTCTTGAGGGTCGAGAAGCTTAATTTGATAATTTGAAGCAACCATTGGCTGTTTTTCTAGGAAAACAGCCATATCCTTCCATAAAAACCACCATAAATTACGTAGATCAATCGTTTCTTCTGAACTGCTGAACTTCCGTTCAAACAATTCCCGAAATAAACGAATTAGGCTAAACTTCTTTGACAATCGTAAACAAGTTCCTTACTATTTTTGGTATTCAATACAGGAAAATTAAACATGACAGATCGTAAACGTGCGCTGATTACAGGAATTACGGGTCAAGATGGCTCTTATTTAAGTGAATTATTATTAGAGAAAGGCTATGAGGTTCACGGAATTATTCGCCGAACTTCCACCTTTAATACTGATCGTATTGATCATATTTACATCGATCCTCACCAAGAAAATGCCAAACTATTCCTTCATTATGGGGACTTAACGGATGGCACTACTTTACGACGGATTTTAGAGGATGTAAAACCTTATGAAATCTATAACCTTGGGGCGCAATCCCACGTCCGAGTTAGCTTTGATTCCCCTGAATATACGGTTGATTCAGTCGGGATGGGAGCATTACGCATCTTAGAAGCCGTTCGGGATTATCAACAACGTACAGGAATTGAAGTCCGCTATTATCAAGCAGGTTCTTCAGAAATGTTTGGTAAAGTACAAGAAATTCCCCAAAAAGAAACCACTCCTTTCTATCCTCGTAGTCCCTATGCCTGTGCTAAGGTTTATGCTCACTGGCAAACCATTAATTATCGAGAATCCTTTGACTTATTTGCTTGTAACGGCATTTTATTTAACCATGAGTCACCTCGTCGGGGAGAAACCTTTGTCACCCGTAAAATTACCCGTGCCTTGGCTCGTATTGTCGCAGGTCATCAAAAGAAACTCTACTTAGGCAACTTAGATTCCAAAAGAGATTGGGGTTACGCCAAAGATTATGTCAACGCCATGTGGTTAATGCTGCAACAGGAGAAACCCGACGATTATGTAGTGGCTACTGGGGAAACTTATTCTATTCGAGAATTTCTAGATATTGCTTTTAAATACGTCAATCTTGACTGGAATGATTATGTTGCTTTTGACCCTCGTTATCTTCGTCCGGCAGAAGTAGATTTACTTATTGGTGATCCCACTAAAGCTGAACAAAAATTAGGCTGGAAACGAAGCGTTACCTTTGAAGGATTGGTTCAATTAATGGTTGATGCTGACTTAGCTGCGTTGGGAATTAACCCTCCCGGCCAAGGAAGTGCTGATGATGGATCATTCAAACTGTTAGATAATGCCTATGTACGCCAACCGATGAGTGTAATGGTTGATTAATCTCAGTGATTCAGTGATCAGTTTGGTATTGTTAAGTTACTGAGGGCAGGTTTTGTCTTTAATATTTCTAATTTGTCACAATGACTTGTTTAGCTAACCTGCCCCTACAACTGATCACTGATTAGCGATCACTGTTTACTATCAAATAGTATTTATTATGTTAGATTTTAGCAAAAAGCGGATTGTCGTCACTGGGGGTGCAGGGTTTCTCGGTAAACAGGTGGTTAACGAACTGATTAAAGCAGGTGCTAACCCTGACAAGATTACAATTCCCCGTTCTAAAGATTGTGATCTGAGAGTTCTCGAAAATTGTCAAACCCTTGTTGATCAACAGGATGTTATTATTCATTTAGCGGCTCATGTGGGTGGAATTGGCTTAAATCGGGAAAAACCAGCAGAATTATTCTATGATAACCTCATGATGGGGACACAATTGATTCATGCTGCTTACGAGGCAGGTGTAGAGAAGTTTACCTGTGTAGGAACGATTTGTGCTTATCCTAATCTAACGCCTGTTCCTTTTAAAGAAGAAGACCTCTGGAATGGTTATCCTGAAGTGACGAATGCCCCCTATGGTATTGCCAAAAAGGCTCTTTTGGTTCAGTTACAATCTTACCGTCAGCAGTATGGATTTAACGGGATTTATTTACTGCCTGTTAACTTATATGGCCCCGAAGACAACTTTGATCCTCGTAGTTCCCATGTTATTCCCGCTTTAATTCGTAAGGTTTATGAAGCCCAACAAAGAGGAGATAAAACCCTTTCTGTTTGGGGAGATGGGAGTCCGAGTCGGGAGTTTTTATATTCAACGGATGCAGCCCGTGGTATCGTCATGGCGACTCAGAAGTATGAAGATCCAGATCCAGTTAATCTTGGCACAAATTACGAGGTTAAAATTAAAAACCTCGTTGAGTTAATTTGTGAATTAATGGAGTTTCAAGGAGAATTGGTTTGGGAAACCGATAAGCCTAATGGTCAACCCCGTCGCTGTTTAGACACAACAAGGGCTAAAGAACGCTTTGATTTTGTAGCAGAAGTGCCTTTTAACGAAGGGTTGAAGCAAACCATTGAATGGTATCGAGCCAATCCTAGTTGAATAGACTTCTGGCAGAAGTAAGGCAAAAGTCGAAAGTAGGAGAAATTGACAAGATAAAGTAAGTGAAAAGGGGTAGGAATTGACAAAATAAAAAGTTGAATTGATTGACTAATCATTTACGAAAGCGGTCTAATATCGATAATTAACTGTCAATTGAATTGAGGGCAGGTTACGCAGATGAGTTACCATCAGTATCGATAATTAACTGTAAAAGCCTGCCCCTACTTTTATCGGTGATTTAGACAATCCTAATCCTTGTTCCTCTTTTTTTCTGACGTTAAGACTTTAGGTTTAATGTTCGGTTTTGTCGAACTCATGCTGGTAAAGTTGATTGGTAACTGAACACTGAAATTACGCCCGACACAAATTATCACCCAGTCGCAAAATACAACTTTCTCCTTCTTTCTCGGTAAGATCATTCATTTCAATGTCACGTCGTAATACCCTTCCATTGTGTCCTGTTAAAAAACGGGGAAGTTGTGTTAATTCAATCAGTTTTAATGTCTGTATATCATAAGTGGTGTACTGTGTCATTTCAGAAGAATCAAAATTAATATCAACAACAGTTAAAGCTTTTTGAGGGGATAATTGACTATCAATATAAGGACGAGGGCCAGATCCTAAAATTCCCGTGTACAGAAGTTGTAAATTCCCTTTATGAGCAGGATAATAGGCATGATGATGACCACTAATATAAGTGTGAACATCGTATTGTTCTAGCATTTCTCTTAATTGATTGGCATTTTCCATCACTTCCCCCGGTCGATCTCGACCCACTGCGATCGCATATAATGGCAAATGTCCCAGTACTATTCTGATCTTTGCTGATTGAGCTTCAGGACTTGAGAGAGCTTTTTTCACCCATTCAAGCTTATCCTCTGGTATTTTTGCAGAAGAAGCATCCCAAGACAAAAAGAAAGCATCCTCAAGTTTAAACGTATAATAAAACGGAAATTCATAACGTTCGACAAACTCTACCCCCGGTGAGTGTTCTGGATCATTCCAATAGTTAGACGCAACGTCTCTTTCTCTCTGAAATAAAAAGTTTCCTGATGCACTCTTCGCACTAGAAGCATCATGATTCCCAAGGGTAAATCCATAGGGAAAACCGGCTTGTCTTAACGGTGAGGCTACATGATCATCAAAAGCAGACCACATCGCCTTTAATTGTTCCTCAGACAACTTTCGGTTTTGTCCTGCTACCATATCACCACTACACAAAACTATATCAGGTTGCCAAAAGGGTAATAATGTCATTGCTTTGTCAATTTCGGGGTCATAATCGGTTGATCCATAAGCATTATTGAGATCACTAATTACAACCAATCTTAATGTTCCCCTTGGTGGATTATAAAGCTTACCGCCTTCTGCGCTGGCAATAATCGCCTTAGTTGCAGGTGGTAAAGGGTTAGATTCAACTTGAGAAGGGGTTGCTTGAGACGAAACTGAGGTAAGAGAAAGGGGTTGCTGTGGTTGACACCCATGAAGTCCTAAAAATAGACAAATTCCTAATAAAAAACCGAGTGATAAACGCAAGAATGTTTTGAGATGGCGATCGCCCATAATTAACCTGTCATAGATACTGCTTTGACTGAGATTAATTTAGCTTAATTTGTTCTCAGGCCATGAGGGCTTTTAATGGTTTTTTCTGCGATCGCTGTTGATCAGCTAAGACGCATTTAAACTGTAAAGATCAGGTAATTACTTAAGTCCGAAGAGTTTAAGAGTTTCGGTTACAATGTTAGTCAAGCTTCCTCTAAACAGAGATTATGGGCAATTCAGGCGATATTATCAACGGTCGATACAAAATTATACACGGATTGGGAGAAGGCGGCTTTGGCAAAACATATCTAGCCAAGGATACAGAACTTCCCACTAAACCCCATTGTGTGATCAAGCACCTCCAACCCCGTTTTAATAGTCCATCATTATTAGAAAGTGCCAAGGAGCGTTTTGCTAAAGAAGGGCGTTCTTTAGAGCGTTTGGGGAGTCATCCGCAAATTCCGCAACTTTTTGCCTATGTTGAGGAAAATGAAGAATTTTATCTGATTCAAGAATGGATTGACGGAGAAGAGTTACGCCGTGAAGTCAGTCGAAAGGTGTTTGATGAAAGCAAAGCTATTAATTTACTCAAAGATTGTCTGGATGTATTGTCATTTGTTCATCAACAGGGAGTCATTCACCGAGATATTAAACCCTCCAATTTACTGCGAAGACGCAGTGATCAAAAAATTATTCTGATCGATTTTGGTGCAGTCAAAGAAATTGAAACTCTGACTTATCAAGCAGAAAACCCCACTATACAAACCCAAGCCATCGGAACACCGGGCTATATGTCCCCAGAACAACTATATGGTAAACCCGTGTTTAGTAGCGACCTCTATGCCTTGGGACGGACGATTATTTTTGCTTTAACAGGGCGATCGCCTATTGAACTCGAAGACACCCAAACTGGCGACTTAAAGAACTGGCAGCCCTCTATCCCCCTAAATTCAGCATTTAAAGCTATTTTAACGAAAATGATTAGTCCTCGTCTTGGGGAACGCTATCAATCCGCTTACGAAGTCTTACAGGATCTTGCCCCTCTCTCTCAAGTTGGGAAGATTTTAGGCGATCGCTATAGAATTATTGAGTTTTTAGGGGGAAGCGTCGGACGTTACACTTATCTGGCTGAAAATATCTCCCGTCCCTATCAATCTCCATGTGTGATCAAACAATTAACCCTACCTCAAGATGAAAAGGTGGGAAAAACTCGTATTTTACAAGAGTTAAAAGTCTTAGAAAACCTAGGATCTTATCAACGCATTCCCCAACTGTTGGATCACTTGGAAATTGAGCCAGACTTTTATTTAGTTCAAGAATATATTGAGGGACAAACCCTTAATAAAATGCTACGTCAGCGAACTTGTTTAACGGAAAAACAGGTGATTAATTTACTCAAAGAAGTCTTAACGACCTTAGCGTTTATCCATGAGAATCAGGTAATTCATCGAGATATTAAACCCTCGAATTTAATTTGGCAAACCAACGAAGATGAGCCGAGAAGCGATCGCTGTTTTTTAATTGATTTGGGTGGCGTTAAAGAAATCCTCAATAGCGTAACAGATAGCATGACGGAGAATAGTCGTCCCCCTAAAAGTATTGGCACAAAAGGCTATATGTCTCCTGAACAAATGGCAGGGCGACCTGTCTTTGCCAGTGATATTTATAGTTTAGGAATGACAGCGATACAGGCTTTAACCGGCCAGTCGCCTCAAACCTTCCAGAGCCATTCTCAAACGGGCGCAATGATTTGGCCAAGTGAGGTTACTTTTAATAAAAAACTGGTTAAAATTTTAGAAAAAATGACCCGTTTAGATTTAGATAAACGATATTCTTCAGCAAAAGAAGTTCTCAAAGATTTACGCAAATTAGAAGGAATGTCTGCTCGAATTACTTTTTATTCTGCACCTCGCTGGTCAATTTTAGCCCTGTTGGGAGGAGGAACCGTTATCATCGGAGGACTCTTTTTCTATGGATTAAATTTGCATCAAACGGCTTTTTTATTACGAAAAGGGGATTTAGAATTAAAGAGTGAAAACTATCAATCGGCTATTCGTTACTATGATGATGCTTTAAGTAAAGCACCTCCTTTGGCTTCATCCATTCTGACTTTTGAACGGGCATTTCTCCAAAAAGCGTTAGCTTATAGTGCATTAGGAGAACCAGAAAAAATGTTACAAACCTGTGAGGAAGCCATTAATTTTCGCCCTCAAAGTTCTCATGGTTGGAATTGTAAAGGAACAGCTTTGGATGAATTAGATCGTCAAAAAGAAGCGATTCAAAGTTTTAATACAGCCATTCAACAAGATCCGAATTCTTTTGAAGCTTGGCATAATCGTGGACTTTTATATGCAGAATTAGAGAATCAAGTTCAAGCAGAAGCAGATTTAAAACAAGCGATTCAACTTAATTTGAATACCAGTCATGTCAGTTGGAATGATTTGGGGCAATTATACTATCGTTTTGAAGATTATCCTCAAGCGATTGAGGCTTATCAAGAGGCAGTCAAACTTAAAGCGGATTATTTACCGGCTTGGGTTGGTTTGGGCAATACTTATCGTAAATTAACCGAGTATCAAGCTGCTATTGAAGTTTATAATCGAGCGATCGCTATTGCTCCTGACTCAGATGAAGCATGGTATAGTAAAGGACTGGCAGCCGAAGCGTTAGAACGTTATGAAGATGCCTATGAGTTTTATGATCAAGCAAGGGTGCTGAATCCTAAGCAAGATGTTTATCGTCAAGCACAACAACGAGTTCGTTCTTTTTTATAGTTACTTACATTTTCCAGTGTTCAATTCCATCTGCGACAGATACACCAATCGGATTTGTTTTCAAACCTTCTAATAAGCCTTGTTGACGGGCTTGAATCACTTTTTCTTTCCATACAGGAGTTGTTTCAATCTTTTCTAGTATTGTTTGGGCTGCTATCTCTCTTTTATCAGTCATGCTCATCGCAGGTGTATTTAAGGGACTTTGATTTATACTTTGGGCAAGTTCACCAATAAATAATTCAATTTCTTTGACCGTTTCATTGAGTGAAGAATTCCCATAATTATTAGTTACATTTCCTGTATAATCTCCTTGAGAAAATCCACTACCAAAGGTTACACCTTGAAAATTATATTCGGTTTTATTTCCAGCAACGTTATCACCACTTCCTGAATGAGATTGGTTGATGTTTTGAGTCGTTGTGGGGCGACTGGCTTGTTGTTTAACTATCTCTAATAAATCTTTAATTTGTTGACGATAGATTTCTATTTCTCTATCTCTATCTTGTTCTTTTCTCGCTTTACTCTCTGGGGTTTGCTTTGTTTCACTTAAAGAATATTGGACTAAAATAATGGTACTTCCTCTTCCCATTCGTAAGGGCGTTTGCAACTTTCCTCCAATTTGAGTATTAATAGAGTCGAATAAGCGATCGCAACTAATCTCACCCTTAATATTGATATTATCTTGAGATAATCCTTGAATGATTGCCCCAGAAAAGACACTATGTTCATCTTCGCGAATGGTTTTTGCCGTTTCATTAGGACCACAAGCAGTTATGAGATAATAATTTTGTTTATGTTCAAACGTCTTTAAACTTTGACCCATTAAAGACGATTTAATATAATTTCCACTATAGCAACAATCTAATAACACCACCAATTCGCTTAAATTAGCCCCTTGAATCAATGTATCTAAGACGGTTAAGGGAAAGCCATTTTTTTGATCAATAATCTGGTTATCTTTAAATGTTACTTGACAATCTGATGTGGCTAAATATCCTGTTTTCTGATCAAAGCGATCGCGGACGGTAAACCCATGTCCTGTAAAATAGATTAAGCTAGGTCTTCCCTTCGCATCCTCTAAAAATTGCTTTATTGTTTGATATAACTCATCAACGGTTACTTTACCTGCTTTCATTTCATAGTCTCCTGTCTCCCCATTTCCCTTACGGGGTAATCTGGTGATCTGATAATCGCCATGATGATGTAATAGTCTAGCAATCGTTTCCCCATCGTGAGTTGTCTTTGGGAGTGGTTTGATAGAACGAGACTCATATTCAGGGATAGCAATAATCAAAGCAAACTTTGCCATAATAATCTCAAGAATAAATGTTTAATGCTATAAAGCAGGAAATCAAAATAGCCTATTTTATCCTACCAAGGATTACCAATGAGGGTAAATGCAGCCCAATAATAGGGATGACTCAGATCATGATCAACCATATTGGCGAAAACTGGGGGAAGCTCAAATTTTTGCGCTGCGATGACTAATTTTCCTTCTTCTAGACGGGTTGTTTTATTTAAGAGACTTAATTGTGCTTGTTGCAATGCTTGAGATTTGGTGGGGGCGGTTTGCAAGGATTGATAAAATACAGTCATTAATCCTAATGTCCCCTCATCACTCACTTCCCAGAGACTACCTAACACTGATTTGACGTTAGCGAGAACTGCTGCACCAGCAAAGCCTAATTCTGCGTTTTTATCCCCTAAAGCTGTTTGACAAGCACTCAAGACTAATAAATCCACGGAAGATTCACCTAAGTTGAGATCCCGTAATTGAGCCACTTGCAATCTTTCATCCCACAATTGTATGTAAGAATTATTGAGTTCTCCTTGTGCAAATTTAGCGTGGGTAGCAAGGTGAATAATTCTAAACGGTTGTTGTTGACGAGCTTGATTGAGATTATTGAGGGTAAATCCTTCATTTAAGAAGTTTTTTCCTTCCCAGAGTTGCTCAGTGATAATAGACAGTTCGATGGGAACAGCAGGTAAGGGATTTTGTTCTGTAAACTCAGACGCTCCCATTGCGAGGACTTGTTCGCCTTGTAGATTACGGTAACGAAAGTCGGTAAGGGATAAACTGGGCATAATCGCCATGCTATACCGTTCTATCAGAAAACGCTCACCATCATGTAAGGCGGCGACGGGGAGAGAACGGAGACCAGAATCTAAAATAAAAGCGATATTTTCTATTTTACGGTCGTTTAATTCAGTTTCCAAGGGTGCAATTAACCACTGGTAGAATTGTTGAGAGGGTTTTAAGTAAGCAGTTGGCCGACGGGGATTGAGAATTGTGGCTTGTAATTCCTGATAGGTGCGTATAATATCGCCTCGTGTAACGTTGTTAACTCGTTTACGCACAACTGCACCGTCTTGAGTCACTAACATCAGTATAAGTTGTTCATCTTCAATATTACTGGTTACGGTTTGCTCCCGTTGTGCGGAGTCATAACGCCACAGGGTTTCATTCTTTTGGGAAGGTTGAAAAATTGCATAGATAATCCCAGTGCGAATATTAGTATTTTCATAGCCTATTTGAAGAATTTTTTGAGAATCGTCTAAAGTTATATTTTTTTGTCCCTCAACTGCTAGAAATGTTTTAAAATCTGTGCTAACTGCTTGTTCTGTCTGCTCAATGTCCGCACTACTAGAAGGGTTAAAAACAGTGATTTGAGCATTGTTATTCAAGCTAATATCCAGATTCGTAGAAGAGAAATTGTTCTCACTATTATTCACAGAATTGGTAATGCTCACGAGTTCGTTTTGAGAAATTACTTCTGTAGAGATTTCTGTAATGGGGGGGATTTCAGTTGTGGGTAACTCTGGGTCTGGATTAGGTGTTTCAGGGTCGGGTGTAGAAGGGTTAGTAAAAATAATAGCAATATTTCCAGTTGTGAAGGTACCAGTTAATGTTGTTCCCTCAGAAATTGTGTCTTGTTGATTGTTAATTTGATTGGCTGTTCCACTATAGTTAAATTGAGAGGTTTCTACTTCAAATATGGGTTCACCGTGGGTAATGGTAATGTTAGACCCTTGGGTTGTCAAAATACTGCTATTAGAAGGGTTTTCGCCTTGGCGAACCCGAACAAAGCGATCGCTATTTAAAGTAATATTTCCTTGTGCGCTAATATTTTCGGTTTCAATTCCTTGCTGACCAATGATTGTCAAGTTATTCGTATTAGTAATTGTTTCGGTTGTGACTGTTTCACTAAAGTTTAGGGTTAAATTATAATTATTTCCTTGTAAGGGATGATTGATACTCAGATCCGTTCCTGACAAGGTACTTTCATTGACTAAATTAATCGGATCGTTGTAGGTTTGCTCGTTTTGGGTATTAATTGTTCCTTGGATTTCGGTTTTCCCCATCTCATCTGTGAGGATACGATTAGCAGAAATATCGCCATTTAAGCGAGTTGTTCCCGCACTGTTAAGCTGTAAATTGCCTGTAATTTGACTCGAATTAATGTTAATATCATTCATATCAGTCAACACTACATTTTGACCTTGGTTAATAGCAACAGTTGTAAAGTCATTATTCGTATTGGTTAAAATAATATTTTCTGTTGCATCCAAATTCAGGATATGATTGACAATTAAATGACCATCTTGAGTGATATTTTGTCCTTGCAAAGTTATAGTTTGATTATTAAAGGTTGTATCGCTTTCTATATTTATTGTTCCTTGTCCATCTGTCCCTCCAATAGTTAGAGAGTTAACTTCTTGCAAATTATTAATATCATTTTGGGTGAGATTAAGCTGGTTACTATTATTTTGAGTTGAGCCTATAATAATATCATGAGTATTATCGAGAGGAGCAATGGTTAAGCTACCTGTTCCTGTTACTGATTGGTTAAAAGTGATTTCGTTACCCACTAAAGTCCCTGTTTCTATGACATTTAAAAAATCATTATATTCTTGTTTTTCTACTATGATATTTCCATGTATAATGGTTTGGTTCTCATCTCCAGCAGAGGTTAATCTTCGATCAGTTACAATTTCTTGAGCAATAATATCCCCCGTTAACTTAGTGGTTTTAAATGTCCGAATCGAAATTATTCCTCCGCTATTAATCCCTTCATTAACAATGATATTGTCATTACTGACTAGGGTTAAATTGCCTTCAGTCTTTAGAGGTTTATCAAAAGTGATCCCATCACTACTCACTAAAAACATATTTCCTAATGGTTGAACCCCACCGACTGTTTCTTTAAAAATTATTTGTCCTCGATTGGAAGGTGTTGAAGAAATCAAAAGCGTTAAGTTATTATTTTCGTTGATTTCTGAATTGACTATATCATTAAAAACGAAATCATTCCCAATTAAGGTAATTGAATTCCCGATTACTACCTGATCTTGATAAACTTGAGAACCTTCTGAAGTTCTAACTAACGTATTAATTTGTGTAGTTCCGCCTTGATCTGTTTCTAAACTTTGAAGGTTCAGAGGTTGACTAATGGTGGTTAGTCCACTATTGTTAATTGTCAGTTTACTATCAGTAGTAATCGGACTATTAATAGTAATATTATTATCTCCATTGAGGGTTAATATTCCTGTTTTTAAGGTGATACTACTGGTAGAATTAAGATTAATATTATTTCCTGCATTAAGGATTAAAGATCCTAAACCTTGCGCTTCAATTGATGCGTTTAACTCAATATTATTATCTGCATTTAAGGTTAACTGGTTTCCTGTACTCCAAGTAATATTTGCTCCCAATTCTTGCACAATATTTCCAATTTCTCCCTTATCTCCAGTGGTTGTAATGGTTAAATTTCCTTGATTTTCTAAAAAGAGATTAATCTCACTTGCACTTAACGGAGTGGCATTGGTAACATCATCATTAATTGGACTTCCTGTGCCACTCTGAATAATGATATTATTGGGATCAATTAGTAATGTCCCTGCTTGACCGTTTGGTGCAGAAATATCAACATTATTTAAAACATTCGGTGCAATCAAATCATTTTTACCAGAAATCTCCACAAAGCCACCATCTCCTCCCCATAACCCTCCCCTTGCGCTAATACTTCCTTCAAAGGTTGTGCGACTATTCCCCCAGATGATAATATTTCCTCCTTCTCCCTCATTCTGACTATCTGCATTAATCACAGTGTCTGAGTCAACAATCGTGACATCAGCAGAGGGAATGGTATCTAAACCCTGTAAATCTCCACCAATTCTGATATTTCCCCCATTCTCATTGCCAATTGCCCTAATTTCTCCATCCCTTGCCTCTACTCTATTGCCAACGATGGTAATATTCCCCCCGTTAGTAAGAGAATTTGTATTAATTTCCCCTGAAATAAGACTATTACCTTGATTATTAATCACATCAGCGAGTAAGCTGTTATTTTCTCCCCCAATCGTTAATAATGTCGCTAAATCTGTCGGCTTAATCCCTAAATCCCTATCTTGACGATCTTGGGGAACTTCTACTACCAAGCTAACTAGGCTGTTATTCGATGTAATTCGCAATAAATTTGTCCCTTCAATAGCTGCAATAGTAATATTGCCATTAGGTGCATTTAATGTCCCTGTATTGACAACATTTCCCCCAATTAAGCTTAAGTTGTTTCCTTCCCCAACGGTTAATACACCCGCATTGACAATAGAACCAGATTGTGCTATGTCAAAGACAAACTGGGACGGATTTCCCATTAAATTTACATAATCATTCTCTCCTACTGCATTAAACCAAGTATTATTCCCAAAACCAATTCCTGTTGCGGTGGTTACCGCAAAATCTGATGGCACATTAATTCGAGCATCTGTACCAAAAATAACGCCAGATGGATTCATAATGAAGAGATTAGAATTCCCACCCGTAACCTGTAGTAATCCATTGATCACAGAAGGATCTCCCCCAACCACACGGGTTAAAATATTGCGAATTTGAGGATCAGAGAGAAAAGTAGCGATTTGATTGGCAGAAAGCCCCAATTGCTCTAAACTATGGAATAAATTACTCCCATCTCCTGATAAAGTTCCCCCTGTAATTTCTACATAATTTCCTTGCTGATTAACGACTGTTCCTGTTCCATCGTCAGCCGGAACAATGGATTGTGCTAGGATTGATTGAGAACATAGAAAATTAATAGCTAAACAGACGATATTTATCCAATAAACTTTACTTATTTTTTTCATAGGTATTTGCCTCGTTTTTGTGCTTTGATGTATCCCAAGATTATTTTGCGATCGCTATTATCTATTCTATCTAAACTTTGCAAGACAATCATAAATTCCCTCTAATCCTTTGACAAATCTTGAAGCGTAAGATATTGTCAAGGATGATCTTTATTCTATCTAGAAACGCCCTGTGAATAAACAAGCCTTCTCTCTTAAATCTTTTTTCGATTCCCAAATGGTTCGTTGGTGGATTGTTGGCCTCTTTTTTACGGGGTTAAATTTACCCTTATTAGGGGTTTTTAAAGAGGTGTTTCAGTTGAATGAAACTATCTCTCTTATCCTAGCAGGAGAAACGGGAACATTATTGCGTTATTTTGCCAATGATTATTGGGTATTTGGCTATCCTCGTCCAAGTTTTAAGCGATGTTGGGAATATCATTTAGCAAATTTTAGCAGTTTTATTGTCTGGCTTGTTTGTAGTAGATATATCTTTTTACCCCTTCTGGATATGTTGTGGGGTGAACAAATAATTGGGGATGGTTTACAACTGAATCTGTATATTTCTACAATTTTAGCCACTTGTGTGTCCGTAGGATGGAGTATGGTAACAAATTTCCTTTGGGTTTGGCGAAAAAAAGATAAAAAGAAAGTCTAATTTCCTAACCTAAGCGATGGCCACAACTCGCACAAAATTTGTCACTCTCTTTGACAGGTGAACCACATTGACTGCAAAAGCGTCGGCCAGTCTTGGGTGTTTCTCCCATTGTCATAGACATATTCCCCATTTTCATCTCCATGGGCTGCATATTCAGGGACATATTCCCCATTTGCATTGGTTGCATCGGTTTCATGGGTTCTAAGGGTTGCATTGGCTGCATAGGTGGCATATTTGAAGCTGTTTCTGATACTTGTTTTAAGGGAAGGGTTGGCGTATTTCCCACATCAATTAACCCCTGATTCATCACCATATTACTACCTTGAATCTGCACGTTATATTCTCCTTGAGTAGTAATAATCTTGATAACAATTCCATTGGGAAATTGATAGATTTGTGGCAGAGATGACCATTTTCCTGTCGTAAATTGATTACTAGACTGTTGTTGTTGTCCAAAGCTTTGGGTGATGGAGGTAACAACGGTTTGAGTGCCTTGGTTATCTAAGTAAATTGTTTGACCATTTCCTAAATCACATAAGTAAGCCATAATTCTTTCTTCTGATTAATGTTACTACTTTTAGGGTAAATGATAATCTTAATCAATCAGCAATTTTTAATGATTCTTTCAACATGAGCAACCTTGAGGCTAAAATTTAATTTTATCATCTGTCATTGCCAACGAAACGCGGTAGAGTAAAATAATCCTAAAACAGTACAGGCTAAACAGTAGGATGAGTATAGGTTAACTTTTGTGCATCGTATCGTAATTTCATGCTTAAAACTAAAAATTAATCCACCGCAAACCCTGTATATTTTCTAACTATCCTGCTTTTCTCTACGATACCATGCCCTGACAAATTTGATTTCTATATAAGTATATTTATTACCTAATGCGTCTTTTAAAGGCGTTAATTTCTCATCCCCCATTCTTTGCATTACTTGGTAAATTTCCTTTTGTTTTTGTGATGTAACAAAGTCATCAATTCTAATCGGTTGCTGAAGTTCTACTAATTCTATTAAATGATCATAAATCGTATTAATTTTCAATCCTCTCAGTTCTGCAATATCGTTAACTTTTACACCTTGTTGATAGAGTTGTAAGGTTCTCATTTGACTAGGAGAGGGTAACGCAACGGGTAAAGCTTGTTCTTGCACAAAACTACGAATTTCCGAGATAAACTGATCCCCATATTGTTCTAATTTATAGGTGGTTACCCCTGAAAGACTTCCAAAAGCATCTTTAGTTTTTGGCTTCTTCTGTGCCATTACTTTCAAAGTAGAATCAGAAAAGATAACATAGGGTGCAATATTATTTTGATCAGCAATTTGTTTGCGTAATTGGCGCAGTCTATCAAATAATAATTCGGCTTCTGCTGCTCTAGGATTGTAGCGTTCTAAGCTCGATTTTTTATCAGGAACAGCAATTTTTACTTCCATTTTTTTGCGTAAAATCTCCCAACTTTTCTTGTTCAATTTCAAAATAGAATACCCATCAGTGCTTTCATCTAATAATCCCTGATACAGTAAAGAACGTCCTAACAATCGCCATTCGTCGATGGTTCTATCTCGTCCAATTCCATAGGTAGAAAGTAAATGATGTCCGTAACTTTCAATCTTTTTCTTCTTCACTCCACGCAAAACATCAATAATATGGGTCATGCCAAATCGTTCTTTGCAACGTGCTACACAAGAAAGGAATTTTTGGGCTTCAATGGTCCAATCTTCTATTGGCTTAGGCCGCAAACAATTATCACAATTTTGACAATTTTCTTGAAAGCTTTCCCCAAAATATCTTAATAAAATGGTGCGACGGCAAACATTCCCTTCTCCATAATTAACCACTTGTCTGAGTTGATTTCTAGCAATAGTTTGCTCATCGGGATTACTTTTATTTCTAATAATATATTCTATCTTTTTAATGTCACCTAATCCTAAAAAGAATAGACAATCAGCCGGTTCTCCATCTCGTCCTGCTCTTCCTGATTCTTGGTAATAACTCTCTAAATTCTTTGGTAAATCATAATGCACAACAAACCGTACATCTAACTTATTGATTCCCATTCCAAAAGCAACCGTAGCCACAATTACTTGTACATCATCTCGAATAAAACTGATTTGATTATGCTGTCTTTGTTGATCACTTAATCCAGCATGATAAGGTAAAGCAGAAATCTTATCTTGTTGCAGTCTAAAAGCTAAATCATCCACACTTTTCCGACTAAAACAATAGACAATTCCTGACCCTTTTTGACGGCGAATATATTGAATTAATTGATTATAACTGCGTCTTTCTTTAGGACGAACTTCATAATATAAATTAGGACGATTAAAACTAGAAACATAAATCCCCGGTTTTTTTAATCCTAATTGTTGGACAATATCTTGTCTTACCCGTTTTGTAGCGGTTGCAGTTAAAGCAAACATGGGAACATCTGGATACCGTTGCCGTAATTGTCGTAATTTACGATATTCTGGGCGAAAATCATGTCCCCATTCAGATACACAATGAGCTTCATCAATGGCAAACCCAGAAATTCCGACTGTTTCCTGAATCGTATCTAGAAATTGACCAAAATGTTCACTTAACAGCCTTTCAGGGGCAACATACACCAATTTAATCTTACCATTGAGAATAGCTTGTTGACGCGATCGCACTGCTGTCATTGATAGGGTACTATTAAGAAATGTTGCACCAATCCCATTTTCTAATAACCCATCTACTTGATCTTGCATTAGGGCGATGAGAGGAGAAACGACAATCATAACACCTGATTTTAAAAGAGCAGGTAATTGAAAGCAAAGAGACTTACCGCCCCCGGTAGGCATTATTACTAACAAATCTTGATTATTAAGAGCTTCTTCAATAACTTTTCGCTGCTTAGGACGGAATTTATCATAACCAAAATAGTGTTTTAAGGCAGCTTCTAGGCTATCAAAGGAGGAGGAAACTTGACTAATCACGATACAAAAAGAATTGAATATTAAATCAGATTACTCTTTAGTTTATCGCAATCTTGGGTCAAAAGGACACATCTCAAATATAATCTTATTTGTAGGGTGAGCAAAGCCTGAAAAGTTTTTTAAATTAATAATAAATTTATATGCTTTGCCCACCAAAGTAACTATATTAAGGCTAAAGTCCTCACTACGAACGATTGTGATTATTCATTCTCAAGGATAACTCAACCAATTTCTGGTCGTAAAAAGCCTTCATCATAATTCTCTCCTACTAATTTTCCTCGATAGTCTGAACAAGACTCAATTCGAGTATTTGGTTGAGAAGATTTATGAATGAGTATCCTGAAACTTTTCAAGAACTTGCAAAATAAATGACTGAAATTAACTGGATCAATAAACAGGCTTTAATTTTACTCCATGTTGAAGCTATTAGACTTTATGGGGGAAGTTCAGGTATTAGATTGGATTCATCATAATACAATATCTTAACTTAGATATATGCTTAGTTTTTCGGACAAGAAGACATCAAGTTTTGTATTACTTTTTTGAAGTTCAAATGTGAGTTAAGACACTTGTGATCTCTGAAACCCTGTCACAGCATTCAACATTGCTGCGTTTAGCTATAGTCTTTGAACCTTTTGGCACAATGCACCATCTAAATAACTAGATTAAGGTGAAAGTAGGAGTGTCCATTATGAATTATCATGATAATCTATTGTCTCGGTTAACCCTGTCGTTTCTGCTCACTATCTCATGGATTGGGTTAGCTAAATCGGCTGAAATAAAGCCATTTATGAAGTCTGAAGTTAATTTGATTAGCCAAACTGCCCCTATGAACTTAAAAGAGCTTGAATCCTCATCTTGGCAGTTAATAAGCTATCAAAACGCCCAAGGTATCCCTTCCCTTCCCTATTCTCAACATGAACCAACGTTGCAGTTACAAGACGGACGTATTAGTGGGACAACGGGCTGTAATCGTTATTTAGGTAGCTATCAAATGAAAACAGAGGGAATTTCCCTTAAACCCTCTGCTTCTACCTTAATGGCTTGTGTTTTTGAGGGATTATCTCAACAAGAACAAGCTTACCTAAAAGCCTTAGCAGAGGTTACTCAGTATGAACTAAAAAATGGGCAATTATTGTTATTCAATGAGCAGAAAAAACCGATTCTTGTGTTTGAGAAAATACGGCCTGCTTCTTTAACGGGCAATCTTTGGCAACTGCAACAGTACAATAATGGAAGAGGTGGAATTACCTCTTTAGTTAGAGAAACAACCGTTAATATGAGACTAACAGAAACAGGAGACGTTTATGGTTTAGCAGGGTGTAATTCTTATCGAGGACAATGGGAAAAAAATGAAGGTAATTTGCAATTTAGTCCCCTTGCGAGTACAAGAAAGCTTTGCCAGCAACCAGAGGGTGTGATGTCCCAAGAAAGTGCTTTTCTTGCTTTATTTGACAAGGTTAAAGACTATGAAATTGATGGCAAAACCTTAGTTTTAAGAGACGAAGAAGGAACAAAATTAGCACAGTTTAAAGCGATAATTGCTTTGCAAGAGTAGTGATAGGTAAGATTAAATTTCCTCAAATTGATGTGAATTGTAGGGGTGCGTCTGTTTGCACCCTTTGATGTAACAATT
Source organism: Microcystaceae cyanobacterium (assembly GCA_051439375.1). Lineage (GTDB taxonomy): Bacteria > Cyanobacteriota > Cyanobacteriia > Cyanobacteriales > Microcystaceae > JBGTGT01. Next base: position 23,237 of record JBFRWB010000181.1, on the reverse strand, counting down.
TGTTAAGATGATGTCACAACATCAAGAGTGAGAATCACTATAACGATGGGGACAAAATTAAGGTTTATAGATTGGAGGATCTAGAATCTCTATGACTATAGTGACATTTAGCAAAAAAATGTGACACCCTCAGCCAAAATTTTTTACTCCCCTGTCGATTAACCATGAAAGCTGAAGAATTAGACGAGAAGTTTGATAATAATGAGAATGTCCTCGAATCCTTTAATTTATCAAGTGCTAGAAGGCCAGCGTCAGATGATGGCTTTCCTAATAACAGGAGCATATCTTGGTTATTAGTGTAACATGGTGGGCAAAATTAATCCATAAGTTTCATCATCCCCTGTATTCCAAATTTGCCCACCCTACCGATGAATTTTGTTAAGATGGGCTTTGCCCATCACACAATAATTATAGTAAAGTAATTCAAACAGGAGAGGACAGTTATGATAGTCTCGACAGTAAAAACTCTCTATGATCAAGATTTTGCTTTATGGATAGAGGAAACCGTCAAGCAACTAAAAGCGGGAGATTTCTCACAAATAGATTTAGAGAATTTAGTGGAAGAGGTAGAGTCTTTGGGAAAAAGTCAACGCAGAGCAGTCAGAAGTTATTTATTGCGTTTATTAGAACATTTGTTGAAACGTCGTTATGTTTTAATGTCTGACTGTTATCGGGGTTGGGAAATCGAAATTAGAAATTTTCGTCAAAGATTGAAGTTTGAGTTAGAGGATTCACCCAGTTTAAACAATTATCTTTTAGAAATACTTGATAAATGTTATGAGATAGCTTTGGAAACTGTTAAGGATAGTTATCCTGATACTATTTTCCCTGATATTTTTCCGTTCTCTGATAATATAGACGAGTTATTAAATCATAAGTTTTGGGAGAATTAACTAAGATAACGATTATGTGGAAAAGTGAGCAAGATGCTCACATTCCTATTTGAATCAATAGATAAACATTTTAGCGAACCCCTAAATTAAAGAAAAAGGTGGCTTTACGGATTTGATTTTCACTCCCTTGACTACTAAGAGTCAGCGATCGCAAATTATTAAAAAAGGGTTTAATCGCTAATTCTGCTACTTTAATAACGGGGAATTTTTCCTCAATAATGGGTTCACTTTCTGGCCAATTAATATAAACATAACCATCATTTTCAGACGGTAAAGCACGAATCGCTTGTTGAAATCTTGTGCTATCTATTAAAGATGGGTCACTATCCGATAAGGCTTGTGAAATCGCTTCAACAGAGGTGGAAAAAAGAAAGTATTTATCTGTTTCCGTGTGTACTCCTTGAACTTGGGTGTCTAACTTCGCTAAATCCTTACGATTCGTCACCTTAGTCGTTCTTAGTTTAGTCCACGCTGTCACATCCGTATCTAATTCTAATAAGGGTAATTTTCCAATACTATACCCCTGTTGTTGTGCCAAGTCATCTAAGTAAGCCACTTTTTCGCTAATATCTTCTGTTTTCTCAGCAATAAATAACCAGTCGGCTGCACCCCCCTCCAATTTCGGCACTAGATTAAGGCTAAATTCCCCGTTAACCCAGTTAAAAATGTCTTCAGACAAATTAAGACCTAAAGGCGTTTCTAGCTGGCTAATAAGGCGATTTACGAACTGTTGCAGAGGACTATCAGTGGCGATATCGGTTTGAATTTGTGTCCATAACTGGGTTAAATGGGTTCCCGCTAAGGTTAAAATACTGCTAGCTGGTGTATATTTTAAGGCATTTACAGGATTAAAGAGGACAGGTGACTGATTTGCTTCTCCTTTGACCCCAATTAATCCAGTTTGCGCTACTAATCCCTCAGCTTTCAAGGATAGAGTCACCGTCACTCCTTGACTAATCTCGGGTAATTCTGGAATGGGTAAGTTGGAAAGCCAAGCAGAAAGAGCAGGAAAATTAGCGTAAGCAATACCTATTCTGGGGTCTTTAATCGTTTTTAAAGCTTCTTGGTAAGCAATGGCATTTTTTAGATTAAGATTAGCAACTTGAACATTATTAACGGCTTCTCGTAATACTCTTAAATCATTGGCAAATAAAACAAAATTACCAACCACTGCGCTGGCTAAAAATCTTTGATTTCCTAGCGGTTTGAGAGGTTTTTGGCTAATTAAATTGATTCCCTTATAAGCTTCAAAGACTAAATCAAACTCACCTGCGATCGCTTGCTTAGAATAGGCGACTTGGAGAAATTCTTTGGTTAATTGGGCATTTTTTGTCTCAACTGCTAATAAATATCCCGGTTGCGTCCCATTACTCGCATTATGGTCAAAATCCAGAGAAGTCACCCCTAATGTAATTTCTTCCCCCAACCACGGTTGAATTTCATTACGATAGTCTAACCCTGTTTTTGCGAGTAAACTTTTTTCAATTTTTCTAAATTCTTGATGAGATTTACGGCGATTTTTAGCATTTACCGCCAATTGAGAGAAAGATTCGAGACGATCTGGGTTTACTAACAAAGATATCATGGCAGGGGACTGTTTAGGCATAAAAACCGTTCCTAACGGTTGACGCATCACTCCCCCTGTCAAAAGTTCAAGGGGACTTTGAGTAATGATCCAGTAAACTGACCCACCTGCTATTGTCAGGAGTAGAATAGCAGCGATCGCAAGAGAAATAAAAAAGGGACGAGGTTTCACAGCAACTCTCTATTTGAAGTGACCAATCTTCAATTTACCAGTTTTTTCGTTCATTCGGTGTGTTCAGAAGTTCAGAAGTTCAATGGACTTATCTCTCTACATCCCTATCTTTCTTCGTCTCTCTCTTAAAATCTCGTAATACCCAAACCGATAACCCTCCTCCTAACAAAGCAATTAATAAAATTTTCCACGAAATATAATGACCAATAATCACTAATAATGTTGTTACTAACCCCAAGGTAATTAGAGACACCAAACGAGACTCAGACCAATGGAGAGTGACTGATGAATGGTCAGTATCAGTGGGAATATTAGAGGAAGAAGGGTCAATTTGTATTGTAGAAATCGATTGAGGTATAGCGTCATATTGCTGTTGTCGTTCTGCTGCGGATACAAACCCTTCTAGAATTTCTTGAACATTGACTGCTTCGTTTAATCCTTCAGGAACAAAGGTATGAATTCCCATGCGTTCTAAGGTTAATAGATGGGAATAATCAACATAGATAGTGGGATTCTGGGGAAGTACCATTTTTTCTTTGACTTCTAACCCCGGAATAGTTTGATGAATTTGTTCTAGTTCAAAGCGAATTAATTTTAAAAAATCTCGCCTTTTTTCGGGAATACCTTTGATAAAAATCATGATTTTATGTATATTAAAATCTCGTTCTCCTTTGACTAAAGCTTTATTATCTTGATAGTTTAAAACTACACCACTGCGCCAATATTGACCCTTATCAATTAATCGATTCATCCGCACAATAAAGCGAGAAATCACACTATTGGGTAGAACATTATAATGGTATTGAAAGACTAAAGAATCTTCCCAATCTCCTGTTTCAATTTCTTCTTTAGGGAGTAAATCAGGAATCAAAAATGACCTTTCATAATCTTGTTCTAATTCAAAGCAAAGTTCAAATTTTCGCATCATATCAATTAAGAAAAGATGCTCACTCGGTGGATATTTAGGCTCAGTTAAAATTCGTTCTAGCATGGTTAAAGAAAGAATACCATAATAGGGTCTTTTTGGCAGTGCCTCATCATTAATAATGCAATAAACTCCCTTTGTTACCCACTGAGGATTTAAAACATTGGTATCTTTTAAACGCACATCATCCTGAAAATTTAAAACAACCCCTAAGTCATGCAAAAAACGAATTAAATGAACTTGTTCTTCATCCGTTTCTATTCCTTCTTCCTGACAAATTTCTTGGTATTGACGGTAGGACATATAATCCCAATTTTTTTCTTTCATTTCTTCTAATTGCTGTTTAACCGATAACCAAGGGTGGGGTAAAGGGGTATAAATATGTTCGAGTTCACTGACTTCTTGAATAATTGCTTCTTTCAGTTCACTAATTCCTTTGCTAGTTTTGCAAGACGTTTCAATAAAAGATTTAATATTAGGATGTCTGCTTCTTAACCCTCTATAATCTAAATCTAACGTATGTTGATCAACTTTATTAATGACAATAATAATTGGAGAATTAGAGCCATAGCTTTTAATAATTTGTAACCAATATTCCAATTGATTATCAGTTTCATCCAAGCGGGAATCCAAGACAACTAAATAAACACTTCTTTGAGAGAGAAAAAACTGGTGAGTTGCATGGTATATTTCTTGACCTCCAAAGTCCCATAGATTAAGGTTAATCTGTTGGCTATGGAGTTCGATTTGCCAAGAACGAATATCTAAACCATCGGTTTTATCTTGCAACGGATCAAAATTGTTATAAATTAAACGACGAATTAGAGAGGTTTTACCCACACTTCCTTGTCCAACCAACAAAATTTTTGCTTCGTTAAGAGATTGGGTTTGTTCATGGTGATTTTGTCGATAAAAATTAATAATAGAAAGCGGTTCGTGCTTTTTCCAAACAATTTCAGGCGGAATCGTCAGTAGATTTTCACTTAAATCCAAGTACTCCAATTTAGAAAATTGTGCAAGTTGAATCACTTCATTGGGAAGGTAACTTAAACGATTCCCTTTCAAGGATAGTTTTTTTAAGCGACTTAGGAGACAGATTTCTAAAGGTAAATTTTTGAGATTATTCCGATTCAGTCTGAGTTCACTTAGTTTAGACAAATTACCAATTTCTTTAGGAAGACTATTTAGATTATTATGGATTAAATCTAAGACAATTATTTTTTTTAATAGACCAATTTCTGGCGGAATTGAGGTTAGTTGATTATCCCCCAAATAGAGAAAGTCAAGGTTGATTAAATGACCAATTTCTGGCGGAATTTGCTTGAGTTTATTATAGCTTAAGTTTAACTCTGTCAAACTAGATAAATGACCAATGTTTGAAGGAACTAAAGCAATTTGATTGTAACTAAGATTTAATTCTCCTAAGTTTTCTAAATTGCCAATTTGAGGCGGCAGTTCCCTTAATTGATTGGACTTTAAATCCAACCATGTTAGACTTCTAAGATGACCAATTTCTGATGGTAAATCGGTTAATTGATTACAGCTTAAAGCAAATTGCCTAACTTGGGTTAACGAACTAATTTCAATGGGGAGAGCAGTTAAGCAATTATGACTGAGATAAATCTCCGTCAGTTGGGTAAGTTTTCCGATTTCTGGCGGTAAGGATTTGAGATTATTATAGCTAAGATGTAATCGTTCTAAATTATTTAATTTTCCAATTTCTGGCGGTAAAGATTCGAGATTGTTTTTAACTAAATAGAGAGAGGTTAGTTGGGTTAATTCCCCAATTTCTGGCGGAAGAGAAGTTAATTTATTATTTCTTATATCCAAATAACGTAAATGGGTTAACAGCCCGATCTCAGGCGGTAATTTTGTTAATTGACGAAAACTTAAATCTAGTTTCTCAGCCTTATTAATCGCCGCTTTTTTAATTTGCTCAATGATCGGGTCAGGCTCATTAGGAGTTACCATAATAGGGTGACGATCTAACACGCTGAATCAATAATTTAGATAATGTATTTAGCCTTTCCATTTTAGAAAGGCTTTTAGGAAATGCCAAGGATTTTACTTAAATTGATCTTAAACTTAACATATTATAATAAAAATCTTTCAATCGCCACGGCAACCCCATCCTCCTCTACATCCTTAGTAACCCATTTAGCTACCTGTTGAACAGGTAAGGGGGCATTTCCCATAGCAATTCCCATTCCTGCATAGTTTAGCATCTGCACATCATTAAAATTGTCCCCAATGGTCATTACTTGATCTGCGTTTAACCCTAACACCTGTTCCGCAATGTAGCGAACGGCTGTTCCCTTATTGGCTTGAGGATGAGTTATTTCAAGATAAGTGGGGTTAGACTGGGTTAAACAGAGTTGTTCAGGAGAATATTGTTTTTTAAGGCTCTCTAATAATTGGTGAATGAGTATTACATCTGAACTAATTACTAACATTTTTGTGGTTGGTTCATGCAATATATGACGAAAATCTCCAACCGCTTTAGGAGAAATCCCCGATCGCTCTTTATATTCCTCGGTTTCCTCTGTAATTTCCCTAACCAACAACTGATCATCTATATAGCAATGAATATCTAATCGTTGACGCAATTGAGGTTGTTCTAAAAAGTCTAACAATTCGAGGGAAAGTGGAGACGGGACTGGCCAATGGTGATGACGCTTTCCATCGAGGGGATCTTGAATCCACGCCCCATTATAAGCTGTGATAGGTAAAGAAGACTGAATTCGTTGGTGAAACCGCAGAGCAGAATGGTACATTCTCCCCGTAGCGACGGCTACCTTAATCCCTTTTCGTTGAACTGCTTGAATCGTTTCTACCACGCGATCGCTGACTTCATTAGACTTTCCTGCGATCGTTCCGTCAATATCAAGGAATAATAGTTTAATATTCATGATGTCAAATAAGAAGAGTTAAGGGTTTTAACTGTTAATTTTATCCTAAAAATAAAGCTCTACCACAAGGATAGAGCTAAAAAACTTCATTCAAGTTCAAGTTTAACTGAACATCGACTCAGCTTAGAAGTTGAAAGTACCACGAAGTGTACCAATGATTTCATCATTGGTGCTGAAGAATTGGTCAGGTGCAGAAATCCAGATGACACCGGGAGTTAAAGAGATATTATCGGTGACTTGGTATTTGTAGAACAATTCAACGTGGATAGGAATAGAACGACTTAGCGCAGTGGTTTGACCTAATGCACCTGCAAGGTTATAACCACCAAAGTAAGGTTGCGCACCAGCAAAGAGACCTAAAACGCTTCCTTCTTTAAAGAGGTCAGGTACAGCAATACCACCACCATAAGTCCAGATGTCACCATCGCCGACATTAACTAAGCGAACATCGGTGTAAGAACCATAGGCACTGAAACTAGCCGCACCAAATAGGTTGAAAGCGACATTAACACCATAACTGTTGGTTACCTTTCCGCCTAAGCTATCACTAAAGGTATTAATGGGTTCAGCAGTGCCGTTGGGGAAAGCACCATCAGGAATCGGTTCATCGGGGGTGATATTACTGGGACTGAAGACCCCAGAAAGCTCAGAGGTGGATAAGTTAGCAGCCGTTGTACCCACTAAACCACCACCTTCTAAGCTACCAGATCCAAAGATGGGACTTTCAGGACGGTGATAAGCGTGGACGTAGGTGAGACCAATGTTCACAAAGTCAAATAGATTAGTATTAATTTGACCTAATGCACCGTAGTTACCGTTGAACAAGCCAAAGCCTTCAGAGGGATCGTTAGCCGTTCCTGATAAGTAACCCATCGTAAAGGAAGAGGGGCCAAGGATATTTTCAAGGAATCCTAACTGGAGGCTAAGTCCAGCCCCACCACCACCACCAATACGGTAGATCGGGCTTCGTTGAGCAAAGGTACTTAATGCACCGTTACCGCCGTCATAGTCTTCAAAGTAGGGGTTCAAGGTGGGGGTGAAGTCATCCCACAAACCACCAAAACCAGCGAAGTAGGTTTGTAATTTTAGGTTCTCACCAAGGGAAATGGGCGTGTAGTAAGCCAACCAATCAACAATGACATCGTTGCCAGTTTGGGTATTCTGCCATGTCTGTAATGTGGCAGGAAGGGCAAGAGAGCCGTCGTTGATGACACCACTATACCCAATACTTTCATTGCCCTCAGGAGGGTTGGTTCCAAAGTAGGTAACAGGTGCTTCGCTAACGTTAGTTTGGAAAGGAACAGCACTACCTGCGGCTAAACGGGTCACTAAACGGTCTTCCCCAGTGAAACTGGTGTTGAAGTTCAAACGAACCCGATCTTGGAAGACAAATTGGTTGTTGTTACCAGAACCAAATGCACCCGTTGCACCAAAGATAACTTCCCCAGCTAACTTGGTGGTAGTAGAGAATTGGTGGTCTTCTAAGAACGCAACCCGACCTTCAAGGTTATCCATCCGTGCGCCTAATGCAGCTAACTCAGCTTGGAACTCTTCCATTAACCGTTTTAGCTTGTCGATGTCTTCTTGAAGAACCGCTACATTTTCTTGGATTAAACGCTCCATCACGTTCATACAAGCGTTTAAACCAGCCGCAAATTCCCAACGGGTCAAGGCGCGGTTTCCTCGGAAGGTACGGTCGGGGTAACCAACAATACAACCATAACGCTCAACCAAGCTGCGTAAGGCTTCATAGGCCCATGCAGTGGGTTCAACATCACGGAGTTCGTTAACACTGGTTACCTGTTCAAGATTGGGGTTTTGACCTTCAGTACCGTAAGCTTCAATCTGATTAATTAGTTCAGTGCTTTCAGATTGAACTTGAGCAATTTCTAATGTACTGGCATCAAATACGGGATCTTCTGTTTGAATTAACCCTTCAGCAGCATTTGCAGAGGGAGCTAGGGCTAAAGCAATCCCTAATAATGCTGGGCTAGCCAGCAAGGACTTACTTAGTAGGTTCTTCATGATTGTACGTTTCCTCACACCATATATAGGGTTGGCTACAAGTTGAGTAGCTTTATTCCTCATCCCATTATACACAGCAAAATCAAAATGTGAGAGAGATAATTTTTTTTAAGGTTTGGCAAGCATAACCTAAAGGTTTATCTATGGATTGCCCTTCCTATCTCTTAAGGCAGTGCTAGGGAAATGGTTTAAGGGTAAAGCCACTCCTAATATAGCCATTCTAGCTAATTCTAGGGTATAAAAAATTTGTTAAAGTTCCTCTCAGTCCCCCTAAAAAACTATCCGCTCCTGCGGTAGTATCTAAATAATTGAGATACCATAATGCAGGAGCGGTCTAGTAGGGTCTGCACTGATCGAAACCTGACTGCCGGATGGAACGCATCGGCAAGTCTTGTCTATGACAATGTTTGCTCTTAGCGAACAGCCCCGGCACACAGCCGGCTATTATCGATCAGGAGACCCATGCTTTTACTACTATCACTCATGGGCATCACCTCCTAATTTTTCTAAAATGGCCAAATAACTTCTAGGAAGTTATTAACCAAAGCCTAACGCAGCTATCTAGGAAAATCAAGACAAGCACCTAAGAAATTTTGAGCGATCGCTATGTGGCTTCCCCAATGCAAATGAAGATAAGCGGCATATAATCGCTGGAATGACCAACCATCAAAGGTTTTAGGCTTTGTAGAAGATAAACTTTTTAGGGTTAACAATGGGGAAGGAGAAGACTGAGTTAAATAAGAACGGTGAAATTCATGTCCCCAGATATCTGTTTGAGAAGAAAATAACCAGTGATTTGTTGTATTAACTGCTTTTCTATATCCTAAAACTAATTTATTCCCCATTTTGGCTGTCGTTGGTAATGCGCCTACCATTGGATAAGAGTTCCCCTGAAAATCAATAATTGCCTCACTCAGATACATTAATCCACCACATTCTGCATAAATGGGTGTATTTTTGATGATTTTCTCTTTTATCGACCTAATCATACTTTTATTTTCACTTAACGCTTCTGCAAACACTTCGGGAAAACCTCCCCCTAAAATGATCCCTTGACAGTCTTTAGGGAGATTTTTATGGCTGATTGGGCTAAAAAAGATTAATTCTGCTCCTAATTGCTGCAAAATATCTAAGTTATCAGGATAATAAAAATTAAATGCAGCATCTTTAGCGATGGCAATTTTGTGCTTAGAAGGTAGGAGGGAATTTTGGGAATTGTTTTTCCCTAATTTGATAAAAGGTGGGAGGGACTTATTTTCCTTGTCTCTTTTGGAAGACTTCAGTAAGGGAAGAAGTAACTCCCAATTAAAGGCTGTTTGCGCAATTGTCGCTAAATTATCGAAAAAATCAGATAATTTGGGATGTTCGTGGGTAGGCACTAACCCTAGATGACGTTCAGGAAGTGTCAGAGAATCTTGACGACGAAAAATTCCTAAAATGGGCATCTTGATAGAGTTTAAAGCATCTGTGAGTAATTCTAAATGGCGATCGCTACCTACCCGATTTAAAATGACCCCTGCAATGGTTAAATGGGGATCAAATAAGCGATAACCTTGGGCGATTGCAGCCACCGATCCAGATAAACGGCTACAATCAATGACTAAGGCAATATTTAGGGCTAAAAGACGGGCAATATGGGCGGTACTGGCATAATTAGGAATGGTATGCTTATTTTGGGGATTAGGAAAACTAACCCCATCAAATAACCCCATTACCCCTTCGACAACGGCGAAATCTTTATCTTGACAATGATGCTTAAAACAATCTTGAACATAGGTTTGTGAGGTTAAAATGGGATCTAGATTACGGCAAGGATAACCCGTAATTGCTGTATGGAATAAAGGATCTATATAATCGGGACCGACTTTAAAAGATTGAACCCGATAATCCTTGTGAGTTAAATAAGACAGTAAGGCTAAGGTTAATGTGGTTTTACCGACCCCACTTCTTTCACCTGCGATAATTAAAGCCATATCGTGTCAAGAATGGATAATGGATAATGAACAATAACCTCATTTTTGTGACTTGTCATGAACTTACAAAAGAATTTGCTAAAATTAAAGCAAAGATTAACCCTGTTATTCTGCATAATAACGATTCTAATGGCTTCAATTTATTCTCAAAGCGTCCAAGGGGTGAGTCCTAAACCTCCGAGTCACAGCGAGATTTGTGCAATCATCACATCAATGCCACAAGCAGAAAATACAGACAAATTTCTAGATTTGCTCAAAACAGACCGTTCTCAAGTGATTAAGGATCTAATTACCCTAAAATCCAATATGGAACAATACGATGCAGAAGGATATGGTTGGCAAAATGTGATCAATAGTTCTAGTCAACTCGAACCTCGTCCAGATGCTTGGTTAATGGGTGCATTGAGAATAGGATGTGAGTCTGATAATAATTCATAATTTCCTAAAGTTGATTATAGAATTAGGATAATAAGTTCTCTGAGCTTGGCTTCTAACACTTAATGTTCACGGCTTACTGAATAACCCTAAAACTTCTGAACTCCTGAACGGCTCAATTCCGACAAACTCCTAAACTCAACCCTACTCATCTTTTAACAAGGAGGACTTCAAGAAGCGTGCTATATAAAATCCGCTTTCGGCCTGCATTTGCGACCCTATTTGTTACCCTTAACCCCGATGAATCTATTGTAACGGCGGTTGACACCCTGATTAGTATGGATGCAGGAATTAAAATGAAGACAAAGTTTGCAGGTAATCTCATTTCAGCCCTATTGGGTAAATTATTGGGCAAACATTCCCTTCTAGTTAATGTGTATCAAAATCAACATGATGAACCTCGTTCCCTCATTCTGAGTCAACCGATGTTAGGAGATGTTGAACGGGTTGATCTCAAACGAGGGGGAATTTGTGTGCAACCGGGGGCGTATTTAGCCCATACCAGCGATGTTAACATGGGTTTAGCTTGGGGCGGACTCGGAAGTTGGTTGAGGGGAGAAGGGCTATTTAAGCTTAAATTTACAGGGAAAGGTCGGGTATTTATCAGTGCTTATGGAGGAATAACAAAAAGAGTTCTCTATACAGAATTCGCCGTAGAAAGCGGTCATTTACTCGCCTATGAACCCTCTATTCGCCTCAAACCCCATTCAGTTACAAAAGGGGGTATGGGATGCCTTTTGAGAGGAAAAGGGCTTTTTTACTTACAATCTCGCAATCTTGAGCGATTAAGTGAGTATCTTACACAAAAACTCTAAAATAAATGAATGGTATGGAAACTGCTATTTTACAACAACCGGATAGTTCAATTGTTCGTCTTCTTCTCGACACAAATGAAGAAATTACAGTGCAAGCGGGTGCAATGATTTCGATGAGTAATGGAGCAGAAGTGAACACAACAATGAGGAGAGGAAGCCAGAAGAAAGGGAAAGATGAAATAACGCCAGTAATTGGGGGAGATTCCTTATTTTTAACAACTTTCAAGGCAACAACCGATCATTGTGAAATCATTCTTAGCCCAACACTCTTGGGTGATTTGTTAGTCTATGAATTGACCAAATATAAATTGGTAGTTCAAAGTACCGCTTTTTTAGCCTGTCCCTCCGCCGTTGATTTATTTGTGGGATTTCGGGGTTTTAAAGCTTTTTTAGATAAAGAATCCTTGTTTTGGTTAAGTGTAACGGGAAAAGGAAAGGTCATTCTTCAGAGTTTTGGAGCCATTTATGAAGTTATGGTTGATGGAGATTATATGGTGGATATGGCTCATCTAGTGGCCTTTGAGAATAGCTTGGATTTTACGATAAGTAAGCTTAATAAAGGAGGATTAGGGACTTTTTTCCATAAGGAAAAGCAAGTTTGTCGTTTCCATGGACAGGGTAAAGTATTTTGTCAAACCCATAATGCTTATCGTTTGGGTCAATTATTAGGAAAAAATCTGAACCAATCGGGAATTTAGGGTAGTATAAACCGTCAGCTTTAGGGCGTTACTACGACTTTTTTAAATCTCTATTTTACGGCAAACTAAGAATAGAAATTCAGAGGAACTGACCAACATGAAACACTTAGCCGAATCCTTCTATAGCTGGTATAGCAGTAAAGTTCGTCACCCTAAATATCGTTGGGTTATTGTTATTGGTACATTACTTTATTTACTGAGTCCCCTTGATATTTCTCCAGATTTTATACCAATTGTCGGTTGGATTGATGATGGCGTTGTGATCACTTTATTAACCACGGAATTATCTCGTCTTCTCATTGACAAAAGAAAAGGTAATACAATCGTTCAGGATGATTCAGAAGAGGTTGTTGAAGCTAAAGTGGTGAGCTAACATCAGTTTTAAATCAAACACAACCCTCTTATCTTTAATAATAATCTACAGATGACTTGGTGAAATAATTTTGCCAAGTCACTAACTCTTTTTGTTATTTTACAATATAGTTAGTTCAATATAAAAATAGTTGAAAACTGTTTACTGTTTACTGTTAACTGTTCACTGCTATAAGCGTCAGGAGTAACCCATGTTTGTTAAAAAACTGATTCCATTAATCGTTATTTTTTTTGTCATAATTATAGGCATTTCTGGCTGTAGTAACCTCAATTCATCGACTAATGATTTTAGGGGAAATATACTTTTTTGGATAGAACAACCAGACGGACTAACAGAAACCGAAAAAGAAGCCGACCAGAGGCGAATTAAGGAAGGATTGGCAGAATTTGAAGTTTTATATCCTAATATTAAGGTTTTAATCGACTTTTTTGACTTAGGACAAGCGCTTGAGCAGTTTGTCAAAGAAGCAGAACGAGGAGCCGGTGCAAATATATTACTCATTCGGGTGGATTCCGACATCTCTCAACTCATTCGAGCAGAAGCATTAGCCTCATTGGATGATTATCCGATTAATTTCAGCAAATTCAGTCCAAAGGCCTTAGAACAAGCTAAATATGGCGGTAGAATCTATGGTCTTCCCCTATTTTTATCTACTAAAGCCCTTTGTTACAATAACGATAAAGTACAACAACCTGCCCAAACTTTAGACGAATTAGTTGAACAAGCCCGAAAAGGTTATTCGGTTGGTATGACATCGGGTTTTCAAGAAACATTGTGGGGAACAGGTATTTTTGCTAAGACTTACTTAGAATTACTCTTAGAAGCTGACGAAGATACTGACCTAGAACTCAGTGATGATACAACCCTCTTGAGTTCATTACAAAGAGGGGGCTGGCCACAATGGATGGAATGGTTGAAAAATGCACAAAATGAGCCTAATTTCATCTTATCTCAGGACAAAGAAGCATTATATCAGGCATTTTTGCAAAACAGATTGGCCTATCTCACCTGTTCATCCGATTGGATTCCTTATGCAGCGAGAATTTTAGGAAATGACACTTTAGGCGTAGCCGTACTTCCTCATAAAACAAATCCCGCTACTCCTCCTTTAAAAACATGGATGTTTATCTTTAATAAAGCGTCTAGTTTTAACCAAATGAATCTAGCTCTTAAATTGGCTGAATTTTTTACCAATACTCAACAACAACGCCGTTTAGTTGCTGAAGAAATTATGATTCCTAGCAATATAGAAGTTTCTTCTAATCCCTTTTTATATCCAATTCGGACGACTTTAATGCAGCAATCTCAGTCGAGTCTCTCTTTCTCCTTAAATGACTTGGAAACCCTCAATCAGATAACCGAAACAGCCGAACAGCTTTATCGTCAAGTGTTACTAGGAGAAACAACTTCAGAAGCAGCAGCAAATGAACTTAAGACCCTGATCAATAATCAATTAAATCCATAAAATAACTTAAACCCAACTAAATTATGTCCGACTCTAATTTTAACAATATTGATCTTAACTTAAGTTATCTTGGGGATGAAATTCTCAAAGCTTTTGTTATTTTAACCCGACCCGTTGTTTATAGACAACTTCTAATTATTATTTTTGTTTGTTTTCTATCTTGGTTGATTTCCCGCACCCTATGGCATTATTTTCGGCACAGATTTCCTAATGTTAGTAAATTAGAATTTACTAATACTCGCATAGCATGGCAATCTTATGGGGCTGCTTTGGTGCGATTTTGGACAAATCCTGTTATTGGCTTTCTATTATTAACCTTAATTATTCTTATCTTTGAGCAACAGAGGTGGTTTTTTGGCTATCTTAAAGATAGCTTAGGTATTATCGGTAATTTTATTATCTTTCGTACTTTTCTTATCTCTCTTTATGCTTTATTTCCAGCTAAGGCAGTAAGATACTACCATCTGAGATTATTTGCACCTTTGTTTTTCCTATTTATTCTATTTAGAATTCTCGGTTTATTCATGAATCTGACTAACCTTTCTCAAGTTTCTCTTATTCAAGTTTTTGAAGAACCTTTAACGATAGAAGCAATTTTTGTTACCATTGCAGGATTATACTTTTGGTTTGTTGGCTTGTCATTAGTCGAAAAAATATGTCTCAAAACTTTATATTGGTTAAGGGGAGAACAGCTTTCAATTGATCAAGCAATTGTTCTTGTTATTCGTTACTGTTTAATTGGTTTAGGTATTGTAATTCTTGCAGGTTATGTCGGGATTAGTCCAACGGCGATCGCAGCAATTACAGGGGGATTATCAGTAGGAATTGGCTTTGGTTTAAAAGAAGTAATTAGTAATTTTGTTAGTGGAATTTGGTTATTATTTGAAGGTGCATTAAAACCGGGGGATGTGGTAATGGTTGAGGGGAATATGAGTAAAGTAGTGAGTCTAGGGGTTCGAGCAACAACGGTACAAATTATTAAAGATAACTCTGAAGAAATTATCCCTAATCAAACCTTTTTTACTGATAACATTACCACCTTAACAAAAAGTGATAACTTAATTCGTCGTTCTTTAATTGTCGGTGCGAGTTATAAAGCTGATCCGCAAAAAGTTTTAAATGTTATCCTAGAAGTCGCTCGTCAACATCCTAAAGTTTTAGAGCTTCCTACCCCTATTGCTTGGTTGATTAATTTTGGAGATTCAAGTATTGATTATGAACTAAGATTCTGGTTAGATGATCCCATGATTGGGATGACAGTTACCAGTGAATTAAGTTGTGAAATTTGGCAAGCGTTTGCAGATAGTAAGATTGAAATTCCTTTCCCCCAAAGAGACATTCATATTCGTAAAGATTAAAGAACTAAGTAATTTGACATTTTGGGAAAATCAAGGTAAAGTTAATAGCTAAAATCTACAAGTTTAACTAAATTGAGACTTTTAAAATAACTATGAACATTAAATCATATTCTTTAGGAATCTTAATCACAACTTTCCTAGGGATTAATGTTAATATGACCAGTAAATTAACACCTGTCGCTGCTCAGTCTCTAAATTTTCCTGATTTACTCAATTCACCTTTAGAAATAGCGCAATTTAGAATTACCAGTCAAGATATCAGAGGATTTCAGGGACGGGTAAAAGCGATCGCCGTTAGTCCCAATGGTAAAATATTATTAGTCGCAACAGGGGATAATCAAATCAATGCGGTAAATACAGCGACAAAACAAGTGATTTATGCTAAAAATGCTAGGATAAACGATGGTAGTTCCATTGCAATTAGTAAAGACGGAAAACACTTTGCGATCGCAGGAGAGGAAAGAGTGAGCGTCTATCGTCTCTCTGATGGGACAAAATTACGAGATTTGCGAGGAAATACCAAAAAAGTCAGCGATATAGACATGAATCCTGCGGGAAATCGTCTGGTAAGTGTCAGTAGCAGCGAAAATACCATTAGAATTTGGGATCTCAATTCAGGACAACTGCTGAAAACCATATCAGATCAAGTGGGGCCAGTCACCCGTGTTGCATTTACCTCGGATGGTAAAATTTTTATTACCGGTGCTATATTAGATGACCGTACCTTAAAACTTTGGAATGCTAACAGTTTTCAATTATTAAAAGCAACCTCTAAACAGCCCGGTTTTGTTAATGATTTAGTGATTACCCAAGATGGTAAATTGATAGCAGCTGTTCGTAATTTTATTAAAAGTTGGAATTTAATTATTGGACAAGAATTAGAAACAATTAAGGGACCTAGTTTAGAAATTAATGCGATTGCAGTTTCTCCCGATAATCGAACGGTTGCGAGTGCTAATAAAGAAGGAACGGTTATGTTATATGATTTAGTTACTCGAAAAATAACGACCTTAAAAGCGCATCAAGGATGGGTACTTTCCGTTGCATTTAGTCCTGATGGGAAATATCTTTATAGTGGTGGAGAAGATAAATTAGTGAAAATCTGGCAAGTTAGGCCTTAAAATCATAAAAGTTTGTTTTAGAGATTGATCAATATCTAAGTTGTTCAATTCGTCTGCAACATTATGATTATTCTCAAGATGGGATGTACTTTATCACAATTTGTACTTATCAAAAACAATGTATTTTTGGAGAGATTATTAAGGATAAAATGATTTTAAATCAAGTGGGACATTTGGTTAAACGGGAATAGTTAAACTCTGTTAATATGCGTCAAGAAATCGATTTAGATGAACGGGTGATTATGCCAAATCATTTACATGGAATTGTGGTTATTAAACAGAATGATAAAAATGATAGCACAAACCTTGCGCCCGTGAATATATGAATAATCGTTTTAATTTATTTTTACTGTTTTTTCCATATCTCAGTCCCATCAGCACTTTGACATTCTATTATATTGCCTTTCAATACACAATTGATATTAAAGACTTGACCATTATTGTGAGCTTCAGTTATTGTTACATTATTACCATTCATTTGATAAGAGCCTTGCCCAATGGAATTTAAAGACTGAGCTTGCCCATTGTTATTTAGGAATGAACTATATAATCTGAAATTTCCATTATTTTGAAAATCCCGAATTCTCAGCAACTTTCCTCCACAACAAACATTTGCATATCTTCCCACAATTGAACTTGAAGATTGAGCAATCATCGATTCAGATAAATTGTCATAAGTTAATTCATTTGCTTTAACTAAATCTACTCCTAGACAACCGATCCCAACGATTAAAGATAACGTTCCTAGCACTCTTAAATTCAACATTAGTTTTTACCTCATTGTGGACAGTAATTAAGAAATTGGTTTGCACAACACCAAGATAGCATGAGCATTCTTGTGCGATAAGTATTTTTTTATTCTTTTTATATTTCTTGTGAGTGATCGCTGTCAATCTGGGATAGGTTAAGATCAGTTTAAGGGCGCAAGCCTTGCGCCCCTACAGAGATGATCTAGAATAATAATATTAAGTCTAATTTACCCTAAAATTATGACCTTACTTGAACAAGCCCAAGACATCCTTAGAGATTATTCATTTTTGAAAATAGTTTACAAAACTATCATTTACTAGGAGTTCTTTTCTATTTTTCTGACAATCATATTTTATTTTGGTTCTTTCTGTTATATCAACATCAATGTTTAGTTTATATCTATCGTAGAATTTATGAAAATCAATAATTTCCAATAAAGCAAAAATATCATTATCCTTAGTATCAAAAGAAAATATACAATCTTTGCCTAATATAAGTTTTTGGTTTATGAATTTATAATAACACTTTTCTTCATCACTTGCATCAAAGGGATATTTTGTAAAATTCCATCGATTAGACAATTGATCAATAAAAATCATCGCTAATTGTTTGCTTCCTTCAGTTTTGCTAACATCTAATAAAATATGAGTTTTGGGTTGACTTCCTAACTTTTCCTTCATCAATTCTATTTCAGATTGATCAAAATTCTTCAATTCATCATTATCTAAAACAATCCAAACATGATGATTTCCTTCTGATAACCTACCATGATAAACTTCATCAGGATCAATTTCTATGTTTAAGCCTCTTAAAAAGTCCTTAAATTCATCTATTATAATTGTTTGATCAGAAATAATTGAAATAGGTTCAGGCATAGTTTAAAAATCCTCTCGTTGTTTAGTATTCTATGATATGATGAAATAGTTATAATGGTTAACAATTATGATTAATGCCAAAGAAAAACTTATCCAAGAAATTGAAAATGCACCTGAATCAGTTGTTATTCAACTTTTGGAAATCTTAACATCGATTAAGCGATCGCCTCAAAAAACACAATTAAAGAATACTGAGTCTAGTTTATCGCAAGATATAGATGATGATCCCTTATTAGAAGTTATTGGTATCTTTGATGGTGAAGCAATGTCATCAGAAGAGATTGATCAAGAACTATACGGATAGTAATTATGATGTCAGACATACAATCGATTTTTATAGATACATGGGGATGGTTAGCTTTAGCTCATCGCCAAGATCAACATCATCAGAATGTAAAAGATCTATATAAAAATTTACGTCAATCTCAGGTAAGAATTTACACCAGTGATTATGTTTTAGATGAACTAATTTCTTTACTGTTTAGACGGGAAAATTTTGACTATTCAGTAAGATTTATGGAAGGAATTTTACAAAATAGTCATCAAGGTAGATTTCAGATTGAAAATGTCAATCAAGCCCGCTTTTTGTTAGCATTAGGTTTAAGAAAACAATTTCAAGAAAAACCTAAAATTTCATTTACCGATTTTACTTCTATGGTCATTATGCAAGAGTTAGGCATTCAATACGTTCTAACAGAAGATGAGCATTATATACAAGTAGGTCTTGGATTTATTAAAGTAAGATCGTTATAATTAGTGCAACGTTAAGCTTGTCACATTTCCCCCCGTTTAACCCAGACTTAAATAATTCCTTAAAATCTGCGCCCTACCCTAAAACCTCGTACACAATAAGAAAACAAGTACAAGGGGGAAGTGTCCCCACCTGTCATCCTATCCCTATTTTCCAGATAAGGTTCATTAAATGATGAAAAATAGTCAGATTCCCGAAAAACAAGGCTTATACAACCCAAAATATGAACATGATGCCTGTGGTGTCGGTTTCGTCGTCCATCAAAAAGGTCAAAAATCCCATGACATTATTGAACAAGCATTAACCATCCTTGTTAACCTAGAACATCGCGGTGCGTGCGGCTGTGAAGCCAATACAGGGGATGGGGCAGGGATTTTAATGCAAATTCCCCATAAATTTCTTAAAAAAGTCACTTCAGAACTAAATATCGACCTTCCTGAACCGGGCAACTATGGCGTAGGTATGATCTATGGTTCACCAAATCAAGAAGAAAGAGAAGCAGGTCGTCGTATTTTTGAGGAAGTTGTGGTAAAAGAGGGGCAAACGGTTTTAGGATGGCGAGATGTCCCTACAAATAACGAACCATTAGGAAATACGTCTAAGTCCAGTGAACCCTTTATGCAGCAGGTGTTTATTGGGCGAAATCCTGCGCTAAAAGAAGATTTAGCCTTTGAAAGAAAGCTTTATGTGATTCGTAAACAGGCTCACGTTGCTATTCGTCCGACTAAGGTTGATTCCTACTGGTATCCTTCTAGTTTATCGGGTCGTACAATGGTCTATAAGGGGATGTTAACCACCGCACAGGTGGGGGAATATTACCCAGAATTGCATGATCCTGACATGGAAAGTGCGTTAGGCTTGGTACATTCGCGTTTTAGTACCAATACCTTCCCCAGTTGGGAACGTTCTCACCCTTATCGCTATATTGCTCATAATGGGGAAATTAACACCCTACGAGGTAATATTAACTGGATGCACGCACGACAAGCGTTGTTTAAGTCCGACTTGTTTGGGGAAGACATGGCTAAGGTGCAACCTGTGATTAATATTGAGGGAAGTGACTCTACTATCTTTGATAATTCCTTAGAATTAATGAGTTTAGCGGGGTATTCTTTACCTCACGCCGTGATGATGATGATTCCTGAACCTTGGGCTAATCATGAGTCGATGAGTGATGAGAAAAAAGCATTTTACGAGTATCATTCTTGTTTGATGGAACCTTGGGATGGTCCTGCGTCCATTGCCTTTACCGATGGTACGATGATGGGTGCAGTGTTAGACCGTAATGGGTTGCGTCCGTCTCGTTATTATGTGACTAAGGATGATTTGGTGATAATGGCATCAGAAGCTGGAGTTTTGCCCATAGAACCCGAAAGAGTAGCATTTAAAGGACGTTTACAGCCCGGACGGATGTTTTTGGTTAATATGGAAGAAGGCCGTATCATTGCGGATGAAGAGTTAAAGCAAGAAATTGTTGCAAAACAGCCTTATCGTCAGTGGTTAGATGAAAATCTGGTGAATTTAACCGATTTACCTACTCCTGAAACGAAAATCGAATCTGTTGATATTGAAACCGTTCCTTCTATTATTCAACAACAAACGGCTTTTGGTTACACCTTTGAAGAATTACAATTGTTGTTAACTCCAATGGCTAAGAATGGGGTGGAAGCAATTGGCGCAATGGGGACAGATACGCCCTTAGCGGTACTGTCTGAGCGTCCTAAGCTGCTTTATAACTATTTTCAGCAACTTTTCGCCCAAGTTACCAACCCTCCCATTGACCCCATTCGGGAAGAAATCGTAACTTCTCCTATTACAACTATTGGGTCAGAACAAAATTTACTCGAACCGACTCCGAAAAGTTGTAACCTAATTAAGCTAAATACTCCCGTTATTAGCAATGAAGAGTTAGCTAAATTGAAAAATTTACCCAGTGGTAATTTTAAATCAATTACCTTATCTATTCTCTTTGATGCTAAGTCGGGTGCAGAAGGACTCGATGCAGCCTTACAAACTCTCTGTGAAAGTGCAGATAAAGCGATCGCAGATGGCTATAATATCATTATCCTTTCAGATCGGGGACTTTGCAAGGAAAAAGCAGCAATGCCCGCCCTTTTAGCGGTTGCAGGGGTACATCACCATTTAATTCGCAATGGGAAGCGTACCCAAGTTGGTTTAGTCTTAGAGTCGGGTGAACCCCGTGAAGTGCATCATTATGCGGTATTACTTGGGTATGGTTGCGGTGCAATTAATCCTTATCTCGCTTTTGCAACCTTGGATCAAATGATCCAAGAAGGGTTATTACTGGATGTTGACCATAAAACCGCTTGTAAAAACTATATCAAAGCCGTGACCAAGGGTGTAATTAAGATTGCCTCTAAAATTGGCATCTCTACCCTACAAAGCTACCGAGGAGCGCAGATTTTCGAGTCTATTGGCTTAAATACCGAGTTTGTTGATAAATACTTCTCTTGGACAGCTTCCCGTATTGAAGGGTCAGACTTAGCTATCATTGCTAAAGAAACCATTTTACGTCATGAACATGCTTTCCCCGACCGTGAAGTGAACGGACATACCCTTGATGTCGGTGGCGAATATAAATGGCGTAAAGATGGAGAGGAACACCTCTTAAGTCCCTTAGCCATTCATAGCTTGCAACAGGCCACAAGAACGGGAGATTATGAGGCATATAAGAAATATTCTGCCCTAATTAACGGACATAACGAGACATATTTCACCTTACGGGGACTCTTAGAGTTCAAACAACAAGAATCTATCCCCTTAGAGGAAGTTGAACCTATTGAAGCTATAATGAAGCGTTTTAAGACAGGAGCAATGAGTTATGGTTCAATTTCTAAAGAAACCCACGAATCTCTCGCTATAGCCATGAATCGCATCGGTGGGAAGTCCAATACAGGTGAAGGAGGAGAAGACCCCGAACGTTACACATGGACGAATGAGAACGGGGATTCTAAAAATAGTGCGATTAAACAGGTAGCATCGGGACGATTTGGCGTAACTAGCCTATATTTGTCCCAAGCTAAGGAAATTCAGATTAAAATGGCACAAGGGGCAAAACCCGGTGAAGGGGGACAACTTCCCGGCCGCAAAGTCTATCCTTGGATAGCAAAAGTGCGTCACTCTACCCCCGGTGTCGGTTTAATTTCTCCCCCCCCTCACCATGACATCTACTCCATCGAAGACTTAGCAGAGTTAATTCATGACCTCAAAAATGCCAACCGAAATGCCCGAATTAACGTTAAATTAGTGTCAGAAGTGGGAGTAGGGACCATTGCAGCAGGGGTATCTAAAGCACACGCTGACGTAGTTCTGATTTCGGGACATGACGGCGGCACAGGTGCATCCCCTCAGACTTCTATTAAACACGCTGGCCTTCCTTGGGAATTAGGAGTCGCAGAAACCCATCAAACCCTCGTTTTAAATAACTTGCGGTCTCGTATTGTAGTAGAAACCGATGGCCAGATGAAAACAGGACGAGATATCGCCATTGCGGCCTTATTAGGTGCAGAAGAGTATGGCTTCTCCACTGCGCCTCTGGTGACTTTAGGCTGTATAATGATGCGAGTTTGCCACATGAATACCTGTCCAGTGGGAATTGCAACCCAAAACCCCGAATTACGAGAAAAATTCATGGGCGATCCCGAATATACGGTTAACTTCATGAAGTTCATCGCAATGGAATTACGGGAAATCATGGCAGAATTAGGATTCCGTACTGTTAACGAGATGATTGGACGGACAGACGTTTTAGAAGCGAAAAAAGCCATTTCCCACTGGAAAGCGAAAGGGGTTGACCTCTCTCCTATCTTGTATCAACCTGATGTACCCTCAGATGTGGGTCGTTATTGCCAAATTCCCCAAGATCACGGCTTGGATAAATCCTTGGATATAACCACTTTGCTTGATTTATGCCAGCCAGCCATTGAAAATGGAGAAAAAGTAACCGCTACCTTACCCATTACTAATATTAATCGGGTTGTCGGTACAATTGTCGGTAATGAAATCACTAAGCGTCATTGGCAAGGATTACCAGAGGATACGGTACATTTACATTTCCAAGGTAGTGCAGGTCAAAGCTTTGGTGCATTCGTTCC
>JBFRWB010000180.1:0-36321 GCA_051439375.1 Microcystaceae cyanobacterium | reverse complement strand
ATTTTTTCAGAGCTTGTAGTAAGATTTCTTCCCCTTCACCGCTTTGGGTGGGACGACAGGCAGCACAGTGGATGATATTTGCCCCTAAATCTAAGGCTAACTCGAAAGCACGGGCTAAATTGAGGGGTGAGATAAATTCTTCATTTGTGCCAGTAGTATTAATGGGAACGTTAATGACACGACAATTAGGGGCTAAACCGGGGGATGGGGTGTTTTCTTGTCCAACAATGGTACTGGTAATATGGCAAGCGTGGTTATCGCCGTGGATACGTTTCAGTAAGGAGTCAGGGAAGGCCGCTTTTTGAGCTTCTGCTTTTTCGTCTTTATCGAGATCATCGTTATTATCAATTTCTTGGAACTTAAGATAAGCCTCTTTGGGGACAGGTTCGGCGGTTTGATGCCAATAGGGGAAGACTTTGGAGATTTGCGCCCCTTCAAAGCAGGAAAGGGTGTGATCTGGGTTGCCATCGAGGATAACAATGGTAATGCGAGAATCCCCAAGGGTTTGATTACGGAGGTCAGCGAGTCCTATAATGCGATCATCTAGATCATGGGGATGTTTAGCTTTCGGTTGGGTTAAGGAAGCAGTTATAGGTTGGGTTGACGCAGAAAACCCAACAGAGTCAGATTGAACTTCTGAAGTTTCAACTTCTATACTTCCACTTTCTGATTCTACTTCAGAAGGATTAATATTTATCTCTAAAGGGTCTTCTATTGAGCTAATCTGGTTAACATCTGATTCAACTTCACCAGAATTAACTTCTATACTTTCAATCTCGGATTCATCTTCGCTCGTTTCAATGATTGACTCAGAAACACCCTCATTATCTATATCTCCAGCTAATTCTTCAACTCCACTCGCTTCAACATCTTGATTCGGCAGTGAACCCAACATAAATTCACCCACAGAAGACTCTACTATATAGTCTAATCCCGTTGCCTCAGCAAAGCGATCACTATCTCCTGCCCCTAATGAACAGGGTGCAAGTCCCATATTAGTCGCAACTAAATATAAATTCTGATAAAGAACGCCAACATGCTTAAGAACAAGCGCATAAGCCAAAGAACGATACTTGCGAAACAGTCTGCCAAAACGAGCCGTAATAATCAGTAAAACTTGGGGCATTCCTTGTTCCCCACTGGACTGATAAGCATCTTTAATTAAAGCCTGTATATGGGCTTCTTCTGTCTCAATTTGAGCCAATTGATGGTTAAGAGGGTCATAATGGTATAAACCCGAATTCATCCCTTGACAACGACGCACCACAGCATAAATTTCTAATTCGTACATCGCACCACCGCAAGGATAAGGACGACGACTAATTTCACCCCAGTCAAAGTCTTCCCCAAATTGAGCTTTAATCATCTCTTGTGCTTCTGCATCTTGGGTGTAAATTTCTTTAATACGGGCGGTACGATAAAGAAGTTCCCCTAATTGTTCAATGGTAATGGGTTTATTCTCGTCATATTCCCGAATCGATTCTCGTTTCTCAATGGCTGTGGTTAAGGTCTTATCTTTCTGACGAATGGCATCAATATTAAGTTGAGGGAGTGCTACAATTTGCCCACTCATGGGCGGTTTGACCACGGGAAACTGATGCCAAACATCCAAACTCCCTGCAATATCTCCTGTGGGATAATCGTGGCGACCTTGACGACAACGGCTATGGAATAATAGGTTATGAAACTCCCATAATTTCAGGTCTGGGGCTTCTTCCTCTACGCTCAGAAAACCTGTCGCCCAAAGAAGATTTAAGAATTGATAGGCGGTTTCGGGTCCTACTTGAGGGGGAGGGGTGACTTGTCGTAGGGATTGAGGTTGAGAAAGTTGGGCTAAAATGGCACTGGCTCGCCAATCTAACAGTTTAACCCGAAATTTTGATAAGGGAGATTCTAAGACCATCCCTCCGTCATGACTGCGTTGATAGGCAAAACGAGAGAGGCTAACACTAGCCTGTGTCCAATGGGGTGCGTCTAAATCCAGTTGGGCTGATTCTACCATAGGAACTGCGATCGCTAACGGTAAAACAGCATATTGTAACCAACCTCGCTCATCCATCTGTTGTAGGGTGATGGCTAATTGTTCCCCTGCTTCGATTCCTTCTTGTTGGCTCAAATTTTGGGTTAATTGCTGTAAGGTGGCTGTTCCTTCTTGGAGATGGGCAATCGCATTTTCTAACCCTGCTATGGCTGGTATGATTAGCCCAGAAGTTGCCGTCTTTGTGTCGTTGTTGGAGGCAATATCAAGGGTATAACCTTTTTCTGAAGGGTTAACTTGAATCTCGGAATTGAGGGAAAGGGTAAAGGGGTTAGAGCGCATAATATTCAGTGAACAGTTATCAGTTACCAGTGAATAGTTATCTTTAGATAACGATATTTGTTAGCCTCGTCAATTTATTGCGAGGCGGTATTGGGGTATTGATGACCAACCCATTGATGAGGCGGTGTTGATGACCAACCTGAGAAGAATTATACACCGCCCCGAAATGAATTTCGAGGCTCATAAGAGGCGTTCATTGAAATGAACTATTGTAGAATGAAGCTGTTGCTACTCGTCTTCCCCGTCATAGGAACATTGACATAGGTGCCCGTATGGATCAAATAAGCCAGTAGGTAGTGTATGTGTACCAGATAGAGAGGCTTCCTCTAGTTCTGCCAAGAGGTTTGGCAGTGTACCAGTCGGTACACGGTCAACAGGTTGTTGGGGGTTAGGGGTAATCTTCTTCTTATTCATGGGAGTTAATCCTCTGAATGGTTGATTTTCTCGGATTGTATAAGAATTTAAGAGGGTTTGTCCATCTCGGTCAAGAAACTTAACAAATTTGTGTAGCGTGATTCAGTTATCTTTAGATAACGGTACTTGTTGGTTCCTTGTCAATTTATTGCAAGGCAGTATTGATGACAAACCCATTGATGAGGCGGTGCTGATGACAAACCTGAGAAGAATTATACACCGCCCCGAAATCAATTTCGAGGAACCAATAAGGGACGTTCATTAAAATGAACTATTGCAAAATAAACCCGTTCCTACTCGTCTTCCCCGTCATAGGAACACAATGAATCATGACACATACAAGAGGTCATCTCCATAATGGTGGCAGGTAGTGTATGTGTACCAGAGAGAGAGGCTTCTTCTAGTTCTGCTAGGAGGTTAGGTAGTTTACCAGTCGGTACACGGTCAACAGGTTGTTGGGGGTTGGGGGTGATGTTCTTTTTATTCATGGGAGTTAATCCTCTGAAATGGTCGATTTTCTGAGATTGTATAACAATTAAGAGGTTTTGTCCATCTCGGTCAATAAACTTAACAATTTTGTGTAGCGTGATTCAGTTATCTTTAGATAACGATACCTGTGAGCCTTGTCAATTTATTGCAAGGCGGTATTGATGACAAACCCATTGATGAGGCGATGTTAATGACAAACCTGAGAAGAATTATAACAACGCCCCGAAATCAATTTCGAGAAACCAATAAGAGGCATTTATTAAAAATAAACTATCATTGATGAAAGCGATCGCTTTTCCCTATCTTCCTCTTGAGGTTAATCATGGTTCAAGCTCTCCCAAAGCCCTTATCGCTTCAACTTCCCCCTCAGATTACTTTACAAGTTACCCCAGAACAATTTGCAGCTTTAGCAGCAGCGAACCGTGAATTACGTCTTGAACGCACTGCAACAGGAGAATTAATTGTGAATCCCCCCACTGGTAGTGAAACTGGAAAGCGAAATTCTAACATTATTGGAGAACTATATATATGGTGGCGAAATGTCGGAGAACTAGGAGCAATCTTTGACTCATCTACAGGCTTCAAGTTACCTAATGGTGCAAATCGTTCTCCTGATGCTTCATGGGTGAGCCAAGCCCGTTGGGATGCTCTCACACCCGAACAACGCCAAGGTTTTGCCCCTTTATGTCCTGATTTTGTGGTGGAATTGCGTTCTAAGAATGATGCTCTCAAAGACCTACAAGCCAAGATGGAAGAATATATACAGAATGGAGCAAAGTTAGGTTGGCTAATTGACCCAAAAAACAAACGAGTAGAGATATACCGTCCGAGACAAGAAGTAGAGATACTGGAAAATCCTAATCAGTTATCTGGGGAAAGGGTTTTATCGGGGTTTAGCCTTAGTTTAAAGCGAGTTTGGTCTTGAATAGGTTGTTATTCTGCTCTTTGTACAATAGTAATGCTATCTCGCACTATGAGGTCAATTATGGTTCAAGCTCTCCCCAAACCCTTATCACTTCAACTTCCCCCTCAGATTACTCTACGGGTTACCCCAGAACAGTTTGAGGCTTTAGCAGCAGCAAACCGTGAGTTACGCCTTGAACGCACTGCAACAGGAGAATTAATTGTGAACCCACCTACAGGTAGTGAAACTGGAAAACGTAACAGCAAAATTATTTACTTTCTGGTTAGATGGATTGAGGAAGAAGGGGGCAATGGTGAAGCTTTTGACTCATCTACGGGCTTCAGGTTACCCAATGGCGCAAATCGTTCCCCTGATGCTTCATGGATAAGCCAAGCCCGTTGGGATGCTCTCACACCTGAACAACGCCAAGGTTTTGCCCCTTTATGTCCTGATTTTGTGGTGGAAGTGCGTTCTAAGAATGATACTCTCAAAGACCTACGAGCCAAGATGGAAGAATATATACAGAATGGAGCAAAGTTAGGTTGGCTAATTGACCCGAAGAATAAACGAGTAGAGATATACCGTCTGGGGCAAGAAGTAGAGATACTGGAAAATCCTAATCAGTTATCTGGGGAAAGGGTTTTATCGGGGTTTAGTCTTAATTTAAAGCGAGTTTGGTCTTGAGTTATCTTTAAGATCGCTCTAATAGGCTAACAAACTTGAATTGAGGGACTGAAATAGGGTACAGGAAGCCAAGATTATCCCTCAATACAATCTTGATGACCTACTAAAATACCTAAGCTTTAATAATTCTTTACTAACGAGGAAGCGATACTATGCACAAGGGAAAAGTAAATTGGAAATTATGAATTATGAATTATGAATTATAAAAATAAACAGACTATCTAAATTAATGTTTTGAGGATTTGTTGCTAATTACCGAGATAGTAAGGGTTGTTATGAAGTATGTCCCTACAATAGATGATAAACGATTGCTCGGTGGTTATGGAGACTTGCTCGGTGGTTATGGAGACTTGCTCAGTGGTTATGGAGACTTGCTCTGAGAGTAATCAGAAAATGGTGTCGATGAGTCTTGACAAAAGAGCAATTAAAGAACTAACATAAAGAGGATTTTCTTTTTATTCATTGGATTGACTCCTCTGTTGGGTGGTTAGTGTTTCAACCGCTCAAAGGAGTTGTTTTTTTTATGGTCAGAAACTTGTAAATGATGATCTGTCGGATTTGTCAGTGACTTCTTGAGAGAGAAGGGATTGAAGCGATCGCTGTTTACTTGTTTCCTTTTTTCTTTCTATTCTTCTCAGACTATAATCTAAAAGCCTTATTTAATTAACCGCTAAGAATCATAAACTGCCCCGAAATGAATTTCGAGGAATCCATAAGGGGCGTTCATTAAAATGAACTATGATTATTATGATTGATGAAAGTGATAGTTATCTTTAGATAACGATACACATCAGCCCTGTCAATTTATTGAAACAATGGCTAAATAAATGAAGTCGGAAGTATGAAGTCGGAAGTCGGAAGTGGTTTATATCTCTAACTGATGACTGATCACTGATCACTGTTCCCCAATAACCTAAACCCTATCCTATATGAATAAGCTATGCTATCCAACTCTTGATCTATTTATCTATGACTTAAAAAGTTATCTGAGTGCATCCCAAACAGAAACCAATCACAATCGCCAAGCTTTCCAATCTCGCTTAAACACCACAGATAATAACCTTCAATGGATAGAAATAGAACAAGAAGATCCCGAATCAGGTTACCAAACCCTACTTACACCTAACTTTCTTAAGCAACAAGTAGAAAAAGAATCCTTTAACCTAGAAGGTTACTTATATCCTGTTCTCCTTAACAACACTTATGGCTTACTCGCTAACTTAACTCTTCGATTGACAATAAAACCGAAGCACAACCCATTAATGAATCCTTTTCTCTTCTCAATCAGGAAATTAATCAATATTGTCAACCTCATTCTGACTTAACTATTGGACAGACAAAAATCTTTTCAGGATGGTTAGACTCAGACACATCCGAGATAGAAAGCATTGCAAAGGACTGTTATCAAAGCTTAGGATATAACATTAATACATGGGAAAGAAACTTATACGGAAAAGGAACAGTCTTAAAGAGCCATGTCTTTGAAATTTGGAATTCTCAATCATCTTATTTAGAGAGTCATTACCTTATTATTATCTTTCTAAAACAAGAAATATTTGATAAAGTTGCTAAAGAATTATACTTCCAAGACTGGATAAGATTATTCTGCTATCGCCACAAAATTACATGGACTTATCATCAAAGTCGCACCATTAAAGATGTCCTTCAATGTTACTATCAAGAAGTCGCTACCCTTACCCAAAAGATTGAACAAAGCCAAAATCTCTCAGCCAATTTAAGCAAACTGCAAGAACGTTTTAACGATATTCAGATCATCTTAGATAAATTTACCCGTGATCTTCTTAAACTTAATATCCTTAAAGAAACCATCGAAACCAACCTAGAGAATTCTCTCACCATCCTAGAACTTCTCAAAGACAAAGCAGGAGAAGAAAGTAACTTAATCTTCCTAGAAAAATTTAGTGATCTCACAGAGAATAAATACCTTAAACAAATTGACAAAGACGAAGCAAATATGAAACTAGGATTACAACTCCTAGAAAGCAAATTAACGCCTTACGCAGTCAAATAGAACTAGAAAAGTCCGAACGTGATCGCAACTTTCAAAACTTAGTGGCTATCATTGGCGGAGGAACAGCCATTGTTAGTGTAATGGATTTTGAAGGGAAGAAATGTGCCGCAATCAATACAAACTTAGGAACTAAATTAGATTGTAATAACATCCTCATCAGTGGAATTTTAACCCCTTTCTTTTTATTAATTCTCGCTGCTATAATAGCACTAATCTTAAAAAATATATTCAAGAAGTTTTTATCTTAAACCATCAATCTCTCCTGAGAAAAAGCAGGTTACGAAGAAAAGAGAGAAATTAAATTTATTAAGAAGAGTCAAACGCTTTCTGATGAGTTAGAAGGTTTGTTGATATTGTTTTATACTTTAACTTATTATAGAAATAATGATTAATCATAGACTCTTTTTCTAATGCCCTTACCCCGTCTCATTACGCTTCTTGTTGGCCTAAGCATCATTTTAGGGCTATTTCTTTGGCTCATTCAAGTTATTTATCGCTTATATTTCCAAATATCCTTTACTGCCCCTCTTCTCGCTAATTTACTAATATTTTTAATCATCATTCTCCTAGGCCTATTAATTTTTGGCTTCTTCTACTATTTTGACCCATTCGGACTACAACCCTCCCGTAAATCTACCCGTAAAGGCCGTAAACAAGTTAGACTTCCTGAAGCGAAGACAGATGCAGCCCAAGAAACCTTAAAAGCAGTTCGCCGACAGGTTAAGCAAATTCAAGATAATGTAACCCAAAAAGCCCTTCTCAACCGTTCCCGTGAGATAGAGGAGACTTTAGCCAGAGGAGACTTAAAAGTTGTGGTATTTGGCACAGGTTCAGCCGGAAAAACCTCCTTAGTCAACGCTTTAATGGGAGAAATCGTGGGAGATGTAGAAGCAACCATGGGAACAACCCAAATGGGCGAAACTTACCGATTACAGCTTAAAGGCGTACAGCGTGAGATTCTCATTACCGATACCCCCGGTATCCTAGAAGTCGGTATTGCAGGGACGGAAAGGGAAAAAATAGCCCGTCAGTTAGCCACAGAAGCCGATTTACTCTTATTTGTAGTAGATAATGACCTCAGACAGTCAGAATATGAACCATTACAAGCTCTTTCCGCTATTGGGAAACGCTCTTTATTGATTTTTAATAAAATTGATCTTTATACGCCAGAAGATGAAGAAATTATCATTAAACAGTTGCGTCAACGGGTAGAAGGTGTGATTAAACCCGCCGATATTATTGCTATTGCAGCCAACCCCCAAGCCGTTAAACTTAAAAATGGGGATCTTTTTCATCCAGAAGCTGAAATTATCCCTTTAATTAAGCGATTAGCTTCGGTTTTGCGAGCAGAAGGAGAAGACTTAATTGCTGATAACATCTTATTACAATCCCAACGTTTAGGGGATGAAGCCCGAAATCTTCTCAGTCGTCAACGAAAACGCCAAGCTGATAAGATTATAGACCGTTATCAGTGGATTGGGGCAGGGGTCATTGCCGTGACACCTTTACCCGTGGTAGATATGTTAGCAACAGCTGCGGTAAATGCTCAAATGGTGGTAGAAATCGGACAGGTTTATGGTTGCGAAATCAATAGCGATCGCGGCAGAGAATTAGCCTTATCATTAGGGAAAACTTTGGTTAGTTTAGGTGTGGTAAAAGGGGCGGTGGAACTATTAGCTAAAGCTTTACAGTTTCATGTGGCAACTTACCTAATTGGAAAAGTAATTCAGGGAATAACCGCAGCATATTTAACAAGAATTGCTGGAAAAAGCTTTATTGAATATTTTCGCCATGATCAAGATTGGGGCGATGGCGGCATTACTGAAGTGGTGCAGCAACAGTTTAAACTGAGTCGTAAGGATGAATTTGTTAAGGCATTTATTCAAGATGCAATCACTAAAGTCATTCAACCATTAAATGATTATTGGTCAGAAGAAGAACATGAATCAGAACCATTAGATATACAAGAAATAGAAGCGGTTCTCGAAACAGAAGATGATTGGTAGATAAGCTGTTAAGCATCTTTACTTAATAATTCTTCTCGCCAAGGTTGTAAGGCTTTGTCTAATTCAGGAAAATAGAAAGGGGAGGGATAAATTGACTGAAACCAAGGATTAACGGCTGCATTTTCCAAAACTAATACAAAATCCTTGGGAATCACTCCATCAATCTGCCGCATATTTATCCCAAATCCTAACCTTTCACGACGATACCGTAAAACAGGCGCATTCTGAGTCAGCCATTGATGAAAATTATCAGAATCATCCATACTTTGCCTAAATTGTCCTTTCAATTCTGGGTTTAAGGGCATTTTCATACTAGATATAAATCCTTTTTCAACCCATTCACCACGCTGGCTAGGAGTTAACCATGCTTGTAAAATAGGAGGAATATTCCCTTGAATGGGTTGCTGTTGGGCAAGTTTTAAGAGTGAATCTGCGAATGCTGGGGCATTTTCTTGCCAATCTTGGGCAGCTTTTTCAAAATCTCCTATCCACCAATATAATCCTCCCCTAACTTGCTGTAAATAACGTTTAAAATCGGCTGAGATGTTCTCTTGTTCGATGAGTTGTTGATATTTTTCTAACGTTCGTTCTACCAATAAATTATAGACGGGTTTTAAGGTTTGAGTTCGCCAAATTGGGCTGGTAATAAAAGCTGGATCTCGTAATACTTCTAAGGATAGGGCTTCTAATGCTAATTCGGGTTGATTCTGCACAACGAAACTTAATCCTAAACCGTACATTAACCCTCTTTTTGCTGGAACAAGTTTAATCGCTTCTTTAAAGGGTTTAGTTGCCTTAGATCCGTCTTTTTGCAACCATAACCAACCTACACTACTATAACCAAATTCGTGATAAGGGGAAACCTCATTACCTCTTTCTAATTCAGTAATTCCATCGGTGAGTAATTGTTCTCTTACAGGGGGATTATTACTATTTAAGGCTAAATTTCCTAAATTCCAACCCAATTGATAGGGATAATAAGGTTGCCAAGGGGCATTTTCTTGAGCTTTACTGAGTAATTCCTTGAAAGGTTCTATTTTTTCCTGCCTTAACGCCATAAATCCTTGATTTGATAATTGCCAAGCCCGATGAATAGGGGTTAACCAAATTAACATGACAACAACAATGGCAATTCCACCGTAGGAAAATAAAGGAGAGGGGGAAAAAGGGTTAACAGGAGGTAAAAAAGCGATTAAACTGGCGATATAAATCACAATAACCCCACTAATAGCCATATTATCCAATTGAAAATCGGTTAAGCTAACAACACCATAAGCGAGTAGTCCACCCATCACACACCAAAAGAGTATTTCTTCAGAAGGATTGGCAGCAGGGACTTTAAGTCGGATAAATTGCCATAAAAGCCAAATTAAACCTAAAAAAACGCTAAGCAGGCTTAAAACGCCCCATAAGCCCATCTCAGCCCACAATTGAACTGGGGTGCTATGGAGTTGATAAATGGCTTCTGCCTCTCTTCCTGCCCAAAATGGACGAAATTTCTGATAAAGTTGGGGAACATTGCCCAATCCTACTCCTGTCAACGGTTGACTACTTCCCATGTGCCAACCTGTTACGCTATTGATATAACGATAGGCTAAATCTCCTCCACCTTTTCCTTGTAAGATTGAAAATATAATAGTTCTTAGGCGATTATTTGCTAAAGCAAGGGCGGTTACCGTTACAATTGCCCCCAATCCCCCTAATCCTACCCATTGCTTCGGTAATCGGCTACAGAGTAATAACACTCCTATTCCCCACAGACAGAGAATTCCTAACCCTAACCATCCTCCACGGGAACTTGTGGTATATAAATCAATTAAACCTAAGATAAAACCTGTGATAAAGATTTTACGCTGCAATCCAGAGTTAATTAAGCTTAATCCGGCCAATAAGGGCAAAACTAAAATTAAATAACCTGCTACATAATTTTGATGGCCTAACGGAATCCAATTGCGTAAGGTAAGCGTAGAAAAATCAAAAGTAACACTCACCCCTGCTTGTTGAAGCTTTGTCAAACGGTTTAATTCTGGTAAGAGAGTTTGAAAGATCCAAAGCGTTAAACTGATAAGAATAAAGGCAATGCTAAGATAACCTTGAAAAATGAGCAGATGTGATTTATTTTTACTGATGGAAAGCCTATAATTTAAGGCATACAAAGCTGCAACATATCCCAATGCACCCCAACTATACCATCGTGCTTGCTCAGGAAATTGAGCGAAAAGAGTAGATACAATCAAGCCAATGGCAATAAAACCAACTAAATAATCCCAATTATAGCCTAAACACTGAAATTTACCCTGTACGCCTAACCATAATAACCAAATAATGGGACAAAGAAGGGCAACTTGCCAAAAAAGTACCCACGGCCATTGCACCATTAAGCTATGACTATTAGGAATTAGGGTAAAAAATAGGTAGAAAAAAGCGGTTAGTAGGGGAATTAGTTTACCACTAGATACGGATTCATTTGGGGAAGAAATCGTCATAAGAATGCTTAAAATGTCTCAACCATTATTCTATTTGATTGAGTAAGTTTTCTAATTGTTTTTTGACCGATTCATGGGTATATTCATCGTTAGGATGGGCATCTTGGCCGGGTTGCTGAAAGTAGGGACGTTCACCATACATTTGACCCCATTTTGAATCTACCCGTCTTACCAATTCAAATAATAAAGAATTATTGGTTAACAGTTGATTTAAAATTACTTTTAGCGCATCTAAGGGGGTGTCTAAATGATGACTCACTGTTGTTTGTTCAGTTTCCACAAGGGTTTGTAAAACTGATTGTAATGCCCCTTCTGTATCCTTTAAGTTATTAGAAATAAAGAGTTTAATTTCTGTAGTAACTTGTACTAATTTGGGAACAGGGGATTCCCCTTTGAGAAAATCTCCTCCTTCTTGACTAATTAAATCAGCTAGGGTAACTTCTCTTCCTGAACGAATTTCTCTTTGAATTTCTTGCTCTCTTTTTTTTTGTTCATCCGACTGCATCTACCTTTCCTCCTTTGATTTCTTCTGATGAAATTCCTAAAAAGTCCCGCACATAATTGAGATAAGTCTGAGGATCCTCTAACATCGGAAAATGGGCAGTTTGAGACATTTCAACATACTGAATATTGTCGTTCAAGTTAGCTGCAGCTTCTCCCATTTTAGCAGGAATGATTTGATCTTTTTCCCCAGAAACCATTAATGTGGGAACCTCAATTAAAGAGAACTTTTGCGGCATCATTTCCACTGCTTTTTTACTAACTGAGGTGTAAATTGTCTCTAAAGCCGCTTCATAATCAGCCAACAAAAAGTCTTCTAAAAATGCCTTTTGTTCCTTGACATCAATCGAACGACAGAGAAACCGTGCCATAAACATTCGTTCCATAAAAGGAACATAGACAAACCACGGATAACGAAACTGAACCACATATTTGCCAAACTTATGAAACGTGGTAAAGGCTTTCTCATCATACTCAAAGATCCCGTTACAGGTTAAGATTGCCCGTTCTACTTTTTGAGGATATAAGGTAATAAAAATGGCAGCAATAGAAGCCCCCATCGAGTGACTATTAAGGTAAATTTTCTCGAACCCCAACTGTTCTAATAAATGATATAAATCTTCTGCATAATCTTCCATTTTATAGGAAAGATTAAGGGGTGTTGGAGGTAATTTTGAGCGGCCAAACCCTCTTAGATCGTATAATAGACAGTCAAAGCGATCGCATAATTGTTTGGCTGTAGTACGCCAATATCGACCTGATCCCCCCCATCCATGGAGAAAAACCATCACAGGTTTAGGAGCGTCCGCATCAGGTTGACGGATCCATTCATAGTAATGATCAACCCCTCTGATGTTAATGATTTTTTCTTCTACTTGACTCATAAAGTTTGCTCAATTATGACCTAATATTATGGTATCGCAGAATCAAAAAATCGGTACAATAATTTTAACTATCCATATTCTGATGGGAAGGGTTTGAACGTGAAATTTGGACAATGGCTTGGCTTTATTAGTTTATTAATTTCCTTGTATATTCTCTGGCAAATTCGACAGCTACTGCTCTTGATTTTTACAGCAATTGTTTTTGCAATGGCCTTTAATCGAATTGTCCGCAGATTAGAACAATATAGAATTCCTCGCAATATAGGGATTTTAATTACCCTAGTTTTATCTAGTATTCTGACAATTTTAGTTTTTCAATTAGTTGTTCCACCTTTTTGGGAACAATTTCAAAAGTTAATCGAATTGCTTCCTCAAGCTTGGACACAACTACGCAATCTCTTTCTCCAATTGAGAGAACAACAATTAACCAATTTTGCTTGGTTACCTCCTCCCCCAACGAATGCTGAACTGATTAGACAATTTCAACCGTTAGGGACTTTACTATTTAACAATTTCTTTGCGATTTTTTCTAATTCGGTATGGGTAGTTTTGCAAATTGCTTTTATCATCATCCTAACCTTATTAATGGTAATTAATCCCCAAGCCTATCGCCAAAAAGCTTTGAAACTTTTTCCCTCGTTTTATCGTCATCGAGCCAATAATATATTAACCTTATCAGAAGTTGCATTAGGAAACTGGTTACAAGGAATTGTAATTAATTGTTTATTTATTGGGACTTTGAGTGGAATCGGCTTATTGATCCTGCAAGTTAAATTAGTCCTTGTTCATGCTCTATTAGCAGGATTATTAAACTTTATTCCCAATATTGGCCCTGCAACTAGCGTTGTTTTTCCTATTACGGTAGCTCTGTTAGATGCACCTTGGAAAATTGTTGCTATTCTAATTTGGTATTTTATCATTCAAAACATTGAAAGTTATGTTTTAACCCCTACCGTTATGGCTAAACAAGTATCGCTGCTACCAGCAGTTACCTTAATGGCACAAATATTTTTTGCTCGTACCTTTGGCTTATTAGGATTACTACTAGCGTTACCCTTAACCGTAGTTGCAAAAACATGGATTGAGGAAATAGTCTTTAAAGATATTCTTGATCGATGGCAAATCACTCGTCCTTTTCCTAGTATAACTGATTCTAATTCTCCTCAAGATTCAATGGAGAGTATCCCATTCCCCTCTCAAATAAATGCTGAACAAAATGATGATTCACTCCCTAATTAAATTTAGTTTAAGTTGTACCCTCTGTATGGCTTCTGCCTCTGCGACTTTAGCAACTCCAGTGTTAGAAGAAATTGCTGAAACAGGATTACTTAAAGTTGCTGTTCGTGAAGATGCTGTTCCCTTTGGTTATCGAAATTCTCGCAATCAAATTTCAGGGATATGTTTAAGCTTAATTGACACAATTAAACAGGAAATAAAAGACACCCTTGGTCAAGAAATTATCTCTGTTCGAGTCTATAAATCTAGTTTAATCAATCGTTTTGACTTGGTAGAAGATAGCATTGTTCATTTTGAATGTGGTCCGAATACGATTCGCACTTTTAAACAAGAGCGTAATATTGAATTTTCTAATCCCTTTTTTGTGACAGGAACTCAGTTATTAGTAAAGACTGAAAACCTATCTAATGTTAACTTAAATAGTTCTTTACGGGATGTCAGAATTGGTGCATTGAGAAGAACCACTAATAGAAGACTCATTCGCAATCGTTTTCCCGATGCGCAAATTGAAAATTTTGTGGGAATTACAGGAAGAAAACGGGGGATACAAGCATTACAAGACGGACGAATTGACGCATTTGCTAGTGATGGGATTCTATTAATTGGAGAAGCTGTTTTATTAGGGTTAGTGTTAGAAAGAGATTATGTTTTAGTTCCGCCTAATCCCCTTAAATGCGATTATTATGGTTTGATATTACCGAATAATGACCCCAATTGGAAAGCATTAATTGATCGCAGTATTGAAACAGCGAGAGAACAGAGGATTTTCAGGGAGTGGTTGGGGGTAATTTTGCCTGAACTTGAAGATAGTCTAGAATATTGCCTTCAATCACAAAATTCTGAGGAAGAAGAGGATATGGACGAAGAATTAGAATCTTTGATCCAAGAAGAGTCAGAATAGCCTATCTCTCATAAGCTAAGACGTATTTCATTGGAATCGTTATCAAGTCAGTAAACCCTCACAAATGTGCTTGACGATACTTAATATAATGTCATACTATCGGGATATAGAGGAAAAACGATTGAAATCTATCCTCAATGAATTAATCGTTCATCTCCCCACCTTTTCAATTTTATTGTGTGGAGAGACGGAAGTAGGTCATAACCCACCGAAGGAACGCACACGTTAGTAGTGTGTCTATGAGGCTTGTGTCTAAAATGATGTTTATTCTATCCCTGATCACTCTCTCTATTGCATCAATTTCTGCCTTATTAAGTATTAATAGTAGAGAAGAAATTGTTAGAGTTGCAATGGGGTGCTTCGCCCTTTTATGTGTTTTTGTTACCCTTTTAATTGCACCTTGGGCTTTAAAATTGACGATAATTGCCATTCCTTTCATCTGGGAACGAGTAAATTTAACGAACTTAGTGTAACAAAAGATGAATATACTGTAGGGGGAATTCATGAATTGCCCCTACTCAGCTACCATAGCAGTAAACAGTGAACAGTGAACAGTAAATAGTTGGCAATTGTTGATGGAATAGGGACTTTGCAGGTTTCCAATTGTCAAACACCAACCTTTTCTTTGCTATCGAAAATGAGAATCGTTGTAGTTTCTTTAGATTTATTTTAGACAAAATTTTGGAAGCCAGTGATAAAAGGGAATATATACATAATATTTGTGAAAAGTCCCGATGAAAAGTAATTTTACTACGCTTTTTTTCCAACCTTGCTGGCTAATCCTTAATATAATCCTTGGCTTGACAATACTACCCTCTCACACGGGTGTAGCTTTTCCCATTTCAGTAGAACGCTCAGAAATCGCCCAATTCCCTCGTCCACCTGAGCAACTCCCTATTCCTGAACAACTTCCCCCTGATGAAGCACCGGCACCCACACCCGAAGTCCCGCTTCCTGAAACGCCCATAGAAGGTGAAAGCGTAGAAATTGAGCAAATTAAGGTCATAGGTAGCAGTATTTTTCATGGAGAGCAATTCAATCCCATTATTCAACCCTTAGAAGGCCGTACTGTCAGCAGCGAAGAATTAGGACAAGCCATACGAGCAGTTACAGAATTATATGTCAAGGACGGTTATCTCAACTCTAGAGCCGTTTTAGGACCCATTGAGGGAGGAATCGTTACCATTAAGGTAATAGAAGGAACAATTCCCCTAGATCAAATCGAAATTATTGGCACTGAGCGACTTTATAACTATGTTCTCAAACGAATAAAATTAGGCATTGATACGCCTTTAAATGTTAGAAAATTAGAAGACCAACTACGTTTACTTCAAGGTGATCCTTTATTTGATAGAGTAGAAGCAAGTTTACTTCCCCCTACAGAAATAGATGAATCAATCTCAACGCAAACTGGAAGCCGCTTAGAGATAGAAGTCCAAGAAGCGAATCCCTTTGTGGGTAGTATTGGGGTTGATAACTATTCTCCCCCTAGTATTGGTGGAGAAAGAATGCTCCTCAATGCCCGCTATCGTAACGTGAGTGGTTTAGGGGATCAAATATATGTTTCCTATCGTCCTCGTTTTCAAACCTTTAGGGATAGCTATCGCGTGGAAGGGGGTTATGAGATTCCTGTAAATGCCATGAATGGAACAGTAGGAATAGGGACATTAATTGAACAAAACCGAGTAGTTAATGGTCCGCCTTCTGGCATTGAAGCAATTAATATTAATGGGAATTCTCAACGCTATTTTATTAATTATCGACAACCTTTTATTCGTACCCCTCGTCAAGAATTTGCTCTGTCTTGGGGATTTCGCTACTATCAAGGGCGAACCTTTATTGATGATATTGCCCTTCCCTTTTCTGAAGGACCCGATCAAAAAGGGATTACTCGTACCAGTGTCATTAATTTTGGTCAAGATTATACCTATCGTCAAGCCAGTGGGGCGTGGGCTATGCGATCGCTGTTTAATTTTGGCATTGGGGCGTTAAATTCAACAGATAATCCTAGTCCTATCCCTGATAGTCAATTTTTCAGTTGGTTACTCCAAGGACAACGGGTACAGGTGATTAATCCCAATAATCTATTAATTGTACAAGCGGATCTTCAAGTGACCCCTGATAGTTTATTATCTTCTGAACAATTTGTGATTGGTGGAGGGCAGTCAGTCCGAGGATATCGACAAAATTTGTTAGCAGCAGATAATGGGGTAAGGTTTTCCGCAGAAGATCGCCTTACTCTGGTGAGAAATAAAGAACAATTGCCCATTTTTACCCTTGCACCTTTTTTTGATATGGGGTTTGTGTGGAGTAACAAAAATAATCCCAATGAAATTGTGGCGGATAAGACCTTTATTGCAGGATTAGGCTTAGGATTTATTGTACAACCTATCCAAAATATGACCTTTCGCTTTGACTATGCCCCTCCTTTGATTGATGTTAACACTCGCGGTCAAAATGTTCAGGATAATGGGTTTTATTTTCAATTTAACTACGATTTTTAGTCAATTTTTCATCGGGAAGATTTGTTGTTAAATACTGTTTTTTTTGTTAAACTTTGTTAAGTTGTTGTTAACCCAATCATAATCAATCTATGGAAATTACTCAAGAAGAATATCGCCAACGTCGGGAAACGTTAATGGATAAAATAGGTCAAGGAACGGCCATTTTTCGCAGCGCACCCACTGCGGTAATGCACAATGATGTAGAATATGTCTTTCGTCAAGATAGTGATTTCTATTATTTAACAGGATTTAATGAACCAGAAGCAGTGGCTATTTTAGCCCCCCATCATACTGAACATCGTTTTATTCTGTTTGTTCAACCAAAAGATACTGAAAAAGAAACATGGACAGGATATCGTTGCGGGGTAGAAAAAGCAAAGGAATACTATGGCGCAGACGAAGCCTATCCTATCACTGAACTTGAAGAAAAATTACCCCAATATTTAACGAAAGCGAACCGTCTTTATTATCATTTTGGTCGGGATGATATGTTTAATAAACTTATTATTCGCCATTGGCAAAGATTATTATTAACCTACCATAAACGGGGAACGGGTCCGCAAGGAATTGATGATACAAAGTTTATCTTGCATCCCATGCGAATGGTTAAAAGTCAAGCGGAATTGGCTTTAATGGATAAGGCCATAGATATTTCTATTAAAGCCCATAACCACGCCCGAAACTTTGCCCAAGTCGGTCATTATGAGTATCAAATTCAAGCAGAAATGGAACATATTTTCCGTAAAGAAGGAGGACTCGGACCGGCTTATCCTTCGATTGTTGCTGCTGGCGAAAATGCTTGTATTTTACATTACATTGAGAACAATCAACAAATTAAAGAAAATGATTTAATTTTAATCGATGCAGGTTGTTCTTATGATTATTATAATGGAGACATTACCCGAACCTTTCCTATTAGTGGGAAATTTACTCCTGAACAGAAAACTATTTATGATCTTGTCCTTGAAGCGCAGCAGCAAGCGATTAAATCCGTACAACCCGGAAAACCTTATAATGAGTTTCATGATACGGCTGTGAGTGTTTTAGTGGATGGATTACTTGAGTTAAAATTATTAGTAGGAGACAAGGAAGAAATTATCAAGGAAGAGAAATATAAACCCTTTTATATGCACCGAACAGGACATTGGTTAGGGTTAGATGTTCATGATGCAGGGTTGTATAAATGGGGGGAAGAAACATGGCAAGCTTTACAACCTAATCATGTCGTTACTGTTGAACCGGGAATTTATATTGCTCCTAATATTAAACCCGTAGAAGGACAACCCGAAGTCCCTGAATGTTGGCGAGGAATTGGCATTCGTATCGAGGATGATGTATTAGTAACTGAAACAGGGAATAAGGTGTTAACTGAAGCCGTTCCTAAATAACGTCAGGTTTCGGGTTTTAGGGTTTTAAACATTGCACCTAACACCTTATAGCAAATCCAACTTATAAAACCTAGTTTTGGTAGAGATAGAAAGAACTTCTGAACTTCTGCTATTGATAACTGGGTTTTGCCAATCAGATTTGGGATTATGCCCTAAATCCGTCCCCGTAACATCATAGCCATTTCATTAGGAACTGGCGAACCTTCCATGGCTGTTTCTTCAGTAATGCGTCCCTCTTGATAGAGATTAAACAGAGATTGATTGGTGGTCATCATACCATCAAATTCCCCGTTTTTCATCAGTTCAGAAATTTCATCGTTTTTACCTTGACAGATATAATCTTTGACCGTTTCCGTATTAATTAAAATGTCATGGTAAGCTGCCCGTTTTCCATCAGTAGTACGGCATAAGCCTTGAGAAATAACCGAGACGAGGGATTCAGCGATCGCAACTCGCATGGCTTCCCGTTCTTCTGCACTATACAAACTGAGAATCCTTTCTAAAGTTTTTACCGCACTATTGGTGTGTAATGTTCCCATAACCAAGTGACCCGTTTGTGCGGCTTTAAGGGCGGTATTAACTGTTTCTTTGTCCCGCATTTCCCCCACCAGAATGATATCGGGGTCTTCCCGTAGGGCGGCTTTGAGGGCATTATCAAACTTGAGGGTGTTCATTCCCACCTCCCGTTGTTTAATCAGAGAACGACGACTTTGGTGGACAAATTCAATGGGATCTTCAATGGTAATGATATGTTTGGGATGTTCTTTGTTAATATAATCCACCATGGCTGCCATTGTGGTCGATTTCCCTGAACCCGTGGGTCCTGTCACCAGAATTAACCCTTTATGGGAATCAGAAATATCTCGGAAAATCATCGGCAGTCGTAACTGTTCCATTGTGAGGATTTTAACAGGAATCAGACGTAAAACCAGCGCATGACCCCGCAAACTGTCAAAAACGTTAATTCTGACCCGTGCAAAGTCGTATTGTGTCGCCCCATCAAATTCTAGTTCTTTTTTAAAGCGTTGAATTTCATCTTCTTGGAGAATTTCTCGTAACCAACTCATAAAGGTATTTTGATCGGTTTCAGGATAGTCTAGCAGCATCATTTCCCCCCGATCTCTCATACGGGGAACTTCTCCGATTCCTAAGTGAACATCAGAAAATCCTTCATCATAGGCAATTTTAACCAATTCTTCTAAAGAAGGCTGTCCCGGAGATCGTCCTACGACTGCTCTTGGCTGAGGCGGTGCGCTAGGCATCGGTGGCGGCGGTGGGGGAGCGATTGGCCGAGCTTGCGTCTGAGCCATCGGACGTTCCTGCACTGTCACGGGGGGGGCAGACATGGCCATAGTTCTTGAAGGTTCGACACCCGCCGTTTCTGGTGATTGAGTCATCGGTGGCGGCGTAAAACTAAAGTGGGTTTCTGGATC
Organism: Microcystaceae cyanobacterium; assembly: GCA_051439375.1. GTDB lineage: Bacteria > Cyanobacteriota > Cyanobacteriia > Cyanobacteriales > Microcystaceae > JBGTGT01. The sequence continues at coordinate 16,139 of JBFRWB010000180.1, read as the reverse complement.
TTCAATTTCGGGTGTATCAAAGGTGGGAGCGTCTAAGTCTGATACATCAAAGTCAGGAATCGGAGGGGGTAAGGGAGGTAGGTTAGGCTGTTCAGATTGAGTCATGGCTATGAAGTGATAAAAATGGACATAAGCTCATTGTTCCCAAATGTTCAGCCAAAATTTGCTCAACTTGTAGAAGTACAGAAATTAGTATTAGAAAGATTACAAAGTGCGATCGCTTTTTATCTCTCACTTAAAAGATGGAAGCTTTCATGTTCCTGTGCTAGATTGTAACCTTTTAATCTAAAATTAACCTATTCTTAACCTTGTAATGTAGCACTATGATACCAGTGGGAACATTAGTCAGAATTCTTTATCCAGACTACGCAGCCGGAATACGAGGACGAATTGAAGGCAGAGAACCCTCTGGTCGTTATATTGTAAGGTTAGAAGAAGATCCCCTTAAAGACAATAATTTTCCTTTAATTTTATCCTTAGAAGAGCGTGATTTTGAGTTAGTCCATGAGCAATAGAAAACTTTTTCACCCTCTTAACTAATATTCATTCTAACGGGTGAAGTATTGTGTCTAAAAACTTCGGCAATCTGTGTAGTAAGGAAAACCCTACTTTTATTGAGTGAATCCTCCTTGAAGTCCTTTTCTATGCTTATTCCGACGGTGCAGCAGAAATCCTACCTTGGGAACATTCTCATGGTAGCGATCGCCTATTTTCTCAGTGGTTTTCTTCCTATCATCCTACTCCGCTCAGAAGTAACGGTTTCTCCTTTTTGGTTACCTGCTGGTATTGGCTTGGGTATTTTAATTTTTAGTAATATTAATCTTTTATGGGGAATTTTTATCGGTGATTTCTTTCTAATGCTGTATTTAGGAGAATCTCAATTAATTGCTTTGCTTTCTGCTGTGGTAAGTACCAGTGCGCTTGCTTTTGCAATTATTTTATTACGCCGCTACCACTTTTCCCCTAGTTTAAACCGTTTACGGGATGCGATCGCCCTTGTCTTGATCGGTGCAATTATTATTCCCCTAACCAACGGGAGTATATACCATTTAATGAAGGGGATTTTTACGGAATTTAAGCATGATATTCTCAGTGAATGGCTTTTACTCTGGTTAGGAGATTGTACAGCCGTTTTAATCATTACACCGTTAATTTGCTATCTTAAAACAGATCGCTGGCGACAAACCCTATTTCACGTCCGTAAGTTGGAGGGAATTAGTTGTTTTAGCTTGCTTATTGCTGTGAGTTGGTTAGTCTTTGCTGCCCCAATTAGTAGCCAATTAATAGAAAAAGGAGGATTAATAACGGCTCAGTACCTAGAATACTTACCTTTTCCCTTTTTAGTTTGGGCTTCTTTACGTTTTCAAACCTTTGGAGCGATTCTTGCTAGTTTAATTGTGGCTATTTTTGCCATTGTCGGCACATTACAGGGACTAGGTGCATTTGCACTGCAAACTCCTGATCCTTATATGGCAATTTTACTACTGCAAATTTTTATTACCCTTATTACTACCACTGCGTTGTTATTAGCGTCATCGGTAACAGAAAGAAAAAAAATCACCGAAAAATTAGAGCAAAACTTAGAAGAAGATCGTTTGTTAGCTAAAATCGCCAGTAATATTCGTCAGTCCTTAGAATTAGATACAATTTTAGAAACAACTGTTAAAGAAATTCAACAATTAGTAAATACAGATCGGACTTACATAGGTTATTTAACCCCCGATGATCAGCTACAAGTACTCGCAGAAATCGTTAACCCTCCCTACCTTTCTCTGAAAGGATGGCACTATCCAGAAGGGTTTTTACAGGATATAGAGAGTGTTTTGTATAGTGAGCAAACAATTGTTAATAATCAATTAGGAATCGTTAAAATTACCCCAGCCATTCAAGATTTTCTAGACACCTATGAGATTAAAGCGTCCTTAATTGTTCCTTTACAAATCAATAACCATCCGTTAGGTATTTTAGTTGTTCATCAATGTGCTTATCATCGTCAATGGAAATCATCAGAGAGACAACTTTTAGAAAAACTCGCTACCCATGTTAGTATTGCTATTCACCAAGCACAACTCTATCAACAAGTGCAACAGTTAAATAGTAATTTAGAAGAACAAGTCGAAGAAAGAACGACTCAACTCGCTGATAAAGTAGAAGAATTACAACAATTTTATGATATGCGAACTATTTTCCTGCAAGGGGTTTCCCATGATTTAAAAACTTCTATGATGGGGCTTTCTATGCTATTAAATCATTTACAGTCTCCCGCAAAAACGGAGATTAGTCTCAGCCCTAAATTGTTAAAACAGATGATGGAAAGTTGCGATCGCTCTTTAACCTTGATCAATGCACTTTCAGAAGAACAATTGGCACAAAAAATTCCGATTGATCTCAATATAACTTCCATTAATTCTAATGACTTTATAATGTTTCTAATTCCTCAATGGCAATCTCTATTAGACACTTATCAAGCTACGTTAATTCCTCGTATCGAAACAAATTTACCTGCTATTAATATTGATATAGTTGAATTGCAAAAAGTTTTCTTTTACTTGTTGCAAAATGCCGTTAAACACAATCCACCTCATCAAACTATTACCATTGAAGTAAAAAGAAAAGAGAATGAAATAGAGTGTGCGATCGCAGATAATGGCATTGGTTTAACCGAACAGCAACAAGCACAATTGTTCAAATTATACGTTCGCAGCTTACATAATAATCATTTAACAGGAATTGGACTAGGTTGTTACCAAGCACGCCAAATTATTGAAGCCCATGGAGGAAAAATTGGTGTCGAAAGCCAACTTAATCAGGGAACTCGTATCTGGTTTACGCTACCAATTATTGTCTGATATCAGGTGTCAGGTTTCAATCATTGATTTAATTTGAGCAACAAACCCCTCATGATCAACAACTGGTTTAGAAATATAGCCATCAGCCCCACTTTCTGCTAAGAAACTTTCCCTATCACCTTCCATCGCATGAGCAGTCACTAAAATAACCGGTAAGTTAGTAGTTGACGGATTAGATTTTAACATTTGAGTAATATCAATACCATCAACTGATTTTCCATCATATTGACTATTAGCCAAAGAAATATCCATTAAAATGAGATCAACTTGCTTGTTTTTCGCTAAGGTTAAAACCTCTTGAACATCTTCTGTTCCTTTAACTTCCATTCCTCCCCGTTTTGTCAAAATTTTAGAAAATACTCGATAGTTCATGGGATCATCTTCAACAATTAAAATAGTGGTCATCTTTTCGACTCCTTAAAATGATAAATGATGGATAATTTATAATGATAAAGACCCAGTTTAAATGCGTTTTAGCTTAAGGTTTAGATCCCTAAGACCTAACACCTTAACTTAAACTTCTTCTAGGGTAATCCATTCTTGTAGGGGATCCCAACCTAACCCTCGTCTAAGAATTACAGGGGGATCACTACTCATATCTAAAATAGTTGAGACTTTAAACCCCGGATCATCATCACTATCTACAATAATATCAACCAGCTTCTCTAAGGCATCAAATAACTGAAACTTTTCTAGTCCAATGGTAGAAGAAGTCATCGTATCCTCCTCAAAATGGGCTGACGTAGAAATAATGGGATTTCCTAATTGTTGTAAAATAGCCTGAGAAACTTTATGATCTGGCACTCGAATTCCAGTGGTTTTTCGTTTCGGATTCATTACTAATTTGGGGACTAATTTTGTCCCCGGCAAAATGAACGTATAAGGCCCCGGAATTAACCGTTTCATAATGCGGTAAGCGTCATCGGTTACATAAGCATATTCGGCAATATTAGACAGGGATTCACAAAGGAAAGTTAGGGGTTTATCATTAGAGAGTTGCTTAAGTTGCCTAACCCGTTGTAGAGCAGATTTACTGTTTAAGTCACAACCGATCGCATAAACGGTATCCGTTGGGTAAAGCATAATTGCCCCTTTTTTCAGTGCATTACAAATCTGTTCAACATTACGCTGTTGGGGGGTTTGAGGATGAAGTTCAATTACAGTGGCCATGATTTTATGAGTAAAATAGGTTATTTTAAATGTCCCACGGGAATTGCCGGAGATATGTGTTTAGGCGCATTAGTCAATGGGGGTGTTCCTTTAGATTATCTCCTTAAACAGCTAAAACAGCTAGGGATTGAAGGAGAATATCATCTTAGAGAAGAAATAGTACAACGTCAAAGTCAAAGTGTCACTAAAATTCACGTTGATTTATTAAGGGAAACATCCCCTTCCCATCATCATTCTCACAGACATTTACCCGAAATTAAACAGTTAATTACTCAAGGTAATTTACCTCCTAGAGTTGTGCAATGGAGTTTAGAGATTTTTCGTCAATTAGCCATTGCAGAAGGAAAAGTGCATGGTGTTTCCCCCAATCAGGTTCATTTTCATGAAGTTGGTGCGACGGATGCCATTATTGATATTGTGGGGACTTGTTTGGGTTTAGATTATCTCGATATTGATCAATTGTATTGTTCTCCTTTACCGACGGGTGGAGGTACAGTTAAAGCAGCCCACGGACAATTATCAGTTCCAGTTCCTGCTGTGTTAAAGTTATGGGAAACTCGACAAGTTCCTATTTATGATAATGGGATTGATGCTGAATTAGTAACGCCTACAGGAGCAGCGATTGTGGTAACCTTAGCCAAAGAATTTGGCTCACCTCCATCGATGAATTTAGCCACAATTGGGTTAGGAACGGGAAATAAGGATTTTATAATTCCTAATATTTTACAACTGTGGATTGGGGATAATAATAGTAAAATCTATGACCAAGAAACGGTGACTATCTTAGAAACCCAGATTGATGATCTCAGTCCTCAAGTTATTAGCTATTTATGCGATCGCTTATTTAAAGTCGGTGCTTTAGATGTATTTAGTCAACCCGTTAATATGAAAAAATCTCGTTTGGGGACATTACTAACGGTTATTTGTTATCCTGAACGAGTCAGTGTTTGTGAACAGTTAATTTTTCAAGAAACAACAACATTAGGTATTAGAAAGTCAGTGCAAGATCGTTCTATTTTACAGCGTTCTTTTCAAGAAGTTGAGACACAATATGGTAAGGTAAAAGTAAAACTTGCGCAAAACAATGCAGGAGAAATTTTAAATATTTACCCAGAATATGAAGAGTGTGCAAGATTAGCAACAGAACATAATAAACCCTTACAATTAATACAAAAGTTAGCCATAGAAGCTTGGGAATTGATTAGTAAGTGATGAGTAATAAGCAATAAGTGATGAGTAATAAGCAATAAGTAATAAACAATAAATAATAATTTTTCAAGCGAACTTGAGATCACTTATGTTATTCTAGAAAAGCTATGGGTAATCAAAACACTGGAACAAAACTAATTGCAGATAACCGACAAGCTCGTTTCCTTTATGAAATCTTAGAAACCTACGAAGCGGGTATTCAGTTGGTAGGAACAGAGGTTAAATCAATTCGTGAAGGACGAGTTAACCTACGAGATGGCTATGCTTTAGTCCGTCATGGCGAGATATGGCTTTGTAATGTTCATATTTCCCCTTATCAAGCGAGTGGAGAATACTTTAACCACGATCCTCGCCGTGATCGCAAATTATTACTACACCGTCAAGAAATTAATAAGCTAATTGGGAAAATTGAACAAAAAGGCTTAACCCTTGTTCCCCTTAAATTCTATTTTAAAAATAGTCGGGTTAAAGTTGCGTTAGGGTTAGGAAAAGGGAAAAAAGTACACGATAAACGGGAAACTGTGAAGCGTCGTCAAGATCAACGGGATATGCAAAGAGCAATGAAACAATTTTAGATTCTTTTGCTTGATATATTATGGGTTAAGGTGGGGGTTACCCACCTTATTTTTATTGATTCATTCTAGTTATTTAATTATTTTGAGAGATAATAGAAGCATCTGCTATTTTGGAATTATTATCAGAAGACTTTAGAAAGATATAAAGGTTAGGAATCATTTTCCCTTTACGTTCAAAACTAATCATCTTAGTATCTGCAATCTCATAGTTTTCACCTAACTCATCCAAAGACTGACGGAGAAATTCACCAGATATGTCTCCTTCAATTGAACTATAAGGGTTATAAAAATGTCCGTAGTTGGGTTCTACCACGATAACATTAGAAGAGAGAAGCGGTTTGACGAAATAAGGTTGTTCAGCTTCGCTACCTTGAGCAAGTGCTTCAATGTTAACGAACAACGTGGTTAAAATCGAGAAAACAACGGATATGATTAGTAGAGGAGCAATTAATTTTTTTAGCATGGCCATGAGTCCTAGATGTGTCTGACGGTTTGTTGACTTTCATTAAGAATGTACCTTAAAAACTTAACAGAACTTAATATAAAATGGCAAGGTCAAGTATAGTGCTGCGCAAAATTAACAATTAAAAAGCAGTCCCTGACTGCGTTTCAAAGACTGTCTCTGTCAAACACCTAAAAGCGTAACACTATAGATTACCTTGACTTGCATAAATTAACTTAACCATGCTTACGTAAATACACTATCCGTAGAGACAATCTATTTCACAATTTGCCTAAGTCCTGATAAGTTAGTTAATGTTCAATCTTGCAGCCATTTAACTCGCAAAAATTCATTATTATGGGAATTTTCCTTACTCTCACCCTAACCTTGTTACTTTGGGTTGTACCTATGATCAACCAAAGCAGCGTAAATACAGCTTTAGCCTTTCCTCTGATTGATAATACCGAAATTACGGTCAATTCCAGTAACTTACTCTATCAAGGGAACAATAATCAAAAAACGGCTCGTCCTGATATTGGTGTTCGACTACAAAAAGAAAAAATAGAAGTTGCTCCTGCAAAACCCCAAAATTTCATCGATCCTAGTGACTTTAACAATAAAATTCTCGAAAAAATTAGTAAACAATTTCAAGAAGCTTCAGCCTTTTTAAACGACAAAAATCGCTAAATAGTTGATGGTTAGTGCAAAAGAGTTATCATGGTCATTCTGGCCACTCCTACCTATTTATCCCTATGGAAAACGACAAACCCTGCGTCGTGAGGTAATTAAAGATCAAATTTGGACATTTGATCAACTACAAGGCATTTTTTATGTCGTTGTTCCCATTCGCATGACAGTAGTAAAACTAGCAGCAGGCGGACTACTGGTCTATGCACCCGTCGCACCCACTTTCCAATGTATTCAACTCATGCGAGAGTTAGAAGCTTTACATGGTGAGGTTAAGTACATTATTTTGCCCACTTTATCAGGTTTAGAGCATAAAGTGTTTGTTGGCCCCTTTTCTCGTCGTTTTAAACAAGCACAAGTCTATATTTTACCGAATCAGTGGAGTTTTCCCCTTAATTTACCTGTTAGTTGGTTAGGGTTTCCCGGTAAACGAACTCAGATTCTACCGCCTAATAGCCAAGATACCCCTTTTAAAGACGAATTTGACTATAATATCCTAAAAACTATTCCATTAGGCGCAGGGAGCTTTGCTGAGGTGGCATTTTTCCATAAGCGATCGCAAACTTTATTATTAACCGATACTATTATTTCTATCCCTCAAGATCCCCCTGCGATTATTCAATTAGATCCTTATCCTTTATTATTCCACGCTAAAGACAAGGTGAGCGAAGCAATTGAAAATAATTTGCTTAATCGGCGCAAAGGATGGCAGCGAATCGTTCTTTTTGCCTTGTATTTTCGTCCTAGTTCCCTTGATGTTATTCCTTGGAGTCAAACCTTTCGCCAAGCTTTTAAGGCAGTTGATCGCTCTAAAAAAGGGTATTTTGGACTATTTCCCTTTTTATGGCAGCAAGACTGGCAAAGTTCCTTTAATGCCCTACAAAATGACGGAAAATTATTGGTTGCTCCTATTTTACAAACACTTATTTTAAATCGAGATCCTCAAGGAGTATTAAATTGGGTTAATCAGGTTTCTAACTGGGATTTTAAGCGAATTATCCCAAGTCATTTTAGTTCACCTCTCAAAGCAACACCAGACGACTTTAAGCAGGCGTTTGCTTTCTTAGAAGATACCCCTTATGTTGATCGAGGTATTTTTAGTCCCTTACCTGAACGGGATTTTGTAACACTGCGTAAGATTGATAGGGTATTATGTGAACGGGGAATTACGCCATCTTCTAAAATTGATTAATATTTTCTGTGAGAATAGGTTTCTTTTTAATTGGCCCGAATTGGTTACAATTGGTCGTAATTAGTTCAGTAATTGGTCATTGTCAACAGAAACTATTATTGAAGAAAATAGAGAAAGTTATTACTTATCGCTGAGAAAAACCCACAAAAGCCTGAAAACTGAAACCCCTGATTATCTCCCTTGGTTATTATTTTTCTTACGTTCTCTATTAAAACAAAAAGAGCGATTAGAGAAAAAATTAGAGAGAGAATTAATTTTTCAAGGATCATCACCTGCTTTATCTGTTAACATTTTAGAATTAGTTAAAGAACGAGGCAGAATTACGACAAAAGAGATAGAAATCGATACAGGAGAAAGCAGAAGTACCATCAAAGCAAGATTAAAAGAACTATGTCAACAAAAGCAACTCAGACGACATGGAAAAGGACGTTCAACATGGTATAGTTTTTGATTCATATTATTTTTCTTGAATATTTCTTAGGGGGTAAGATCATATTTATCCTGCAAGTAACTCGTAACAGATGTTAACTCTTTCTCTGTCAAAACAACATCATAAACCATAATTTCTGCTAACTCTCCTATCATAAAATAGCGTGAATACCAAGCTCCAATTTGTCCTAATACCCAAGGGCCATTGGTGCTAAATTCATGGGTTGAAACTGGAACACCATCACGATAAACAGTCATTGTTGAACCATCATAATGGGCTGATAAAATATGATAGATGCGGGTATCACCAATGGGACTGGTAGTAATAGGAAAACGATTGCTAGTTCCAACAAAAAGAGCATTTGAGCCATTTTCCCAACGTAACTGATTATTAGGAGATTTACCGCCGGGTCCTAAAATCATACTAAAAGATTCGTTAGGGTTACTATTTTTGCCAACAATAAAAAGGGTAAACTGAGTAGGAGATAAAAAAGGTGAAAGACTAAGGGATTGTTGACCATTAAATTGAACAACAGGATAGTTATTAAGGGCATTTTCAACTAATAAAGGTTGTCGTTCTTCTTTGATCATACTGACCTTAATGTCATTTTCACTCTGATCAACCCACTCAGATATTGTACCCTCGATTGAGGTAATAACACCAACATCAGATTTTAACCAAAGTTTGAGTCCATTAAGCGGAATAGTTGAGGTAAAAGTATTCCAAGGATCAAATAAAATAATAATCAACCAAGAGCCAACAATAAAACCAAAGAGTAAAAATAGTCGTCTGCTTAAACTCATGGGATAATCTCCTATTAATTGTTTATTTGATTTAAAGATAGGCTATTAAGGTAGCCAATTTAGATCTAATAATTGAGCTAAAGTGTAAGGACAATGGGTAGGAAGGTCGGTTAATTTAGTTTTTTTGCTCACATATCGCCAAGCATCTTGATAAATGATATCAAATTCTTGCTCAAGATGTTGATACAAATTAGTGGTTAAATGTCGTCTGAGTTGAGTACGCAAGCTATCTATCTCAGCTTCCCAATGGGAAGAATTATCTCTGATTTCGGTTTGCCAATATTGTAAGTAAAGAAGATAGCGAATAATTTGTTCTAATAAGCTTTCTGCTTTACTTTTATCTCTTTTACCCAAACTTTCTAACTCATCGATTAAATGTTCCACATCTAATTCGTTTAAACGGTTTGCTTTAAGCAATTTTATCGTTTCCGCTAACCATCGGTGATCATCGGTTTCATAAAGTTGCTTTAAGTTGGTTTTAGTGGTAGGTGAAAGCATAATTATGTTTTTATCCTCTATGCCATTTTGTCACATTTCCAGCTTGATCAATGAGCGTAACGCCTTTATCCGCTAATTCATCCCGAATACGATCGCTTTCGGCGTAATTTTTCGCTTTTCGGGCTTCTGTTCGTTGTTGAATGAATGCTTCAATCTCTGCGTCACTTAATTGTTCTGAATCTTCTGAAACGACAATCGTATCATCCGCTTCAAACCCAAGAATAGTAGCCAGTTGCATTAAAGTTTGCCAATATTCCTGTAATTCACCTGAAGATAGGGCAGTTTTTCCTTGATGGGTCAATAAATTCCCCTCTTTGCGTAATTCTTTGGCAATTTCAAAGATAATGGCTAACCCACCCGTAAAGTTAAAATCATCATCGACGGCTTCTTGGAAACGTTGAATAAACTGATTAGGGGCTAAAGTAGGCAAATCTTGTAAATTCCAGCCTAATTTTGTTCCATATTCCTCTGCAAAGTTTAATCCTTCTTCTAATGTCTGCCAGCCATTGGTGGCTGCGGTTAACGCTTCATCGGTAAAGTCAAGGGGTTTGCGATAATGCGCCTGTAAGATAAATAAACGCACGGCCATGGGATGAACCTTATCTAATAAATCCCTGATAGTTGTAAAATTCCCCAAGGATTTAGACATTTTCTCCCCATCTACCTTAACCATCCCATTATGTAGCCAATATTTAGCTAAATTTTGTTCGTTTGCTGCTTCAGACTGGGCAATCTCATTCTCATGGTGGGGAAAAATTAAATCACTTCCACCGACATGAATATCAATCGTTTTACCTAAATGTTCTCTTACCATAGCAGAACATTCAATGTGCCAGCCCGGCCGGCCTTTTCCCCAAGGAGACTCCCATGAGGGTTCATCGGGTTTAGCCGCTTTCCAGAGGGCAAAATCAAAGGGATTTTGCTTTTTAGAAAGTTCTGGATCATTTTCCACTCTTCCACTCGCTCCTGCTTGTAAATCTTCTAACTTACGCCCTGATAATTTTCCATATTCCTGAAACTGTCCGACTTTGTAATATACATCTCCTTCAGCAGCATAGGCAAAACCTTTTTCTTCTAATTCACTCACCAGACGCTTAATACCATCGAGAGAATGGGTAGCGCGGGGATAACTGTCCGCAGGTTGAATATGCAACTGTTCCATATCCTCAAAATAAGCTTCAATAAAGCGTTCTGAGATATTTTCCATGGAAACACCTTCTTTTTTGGCTCGATTGAGTATTTTATCGTCAATATCTGTGAAATTCTGTATATAGCGTACTTCATACCCTCGCCATTGCAGATAATGCCGTACTACATCCCACACTAAACAAGTTCTCGCATGGCCAAGATGGCAGTAATCATAAGTTGTAATACCGCAACAATACATTTGAACCTTGTTGTCAGCGATCGCTTCAAAGGGTTCTTTACGACGGGTTAAGGTGTTATAAACGGTCAGGGTCATGGCATTTAGGGATTCGTATTAGTTATCAGTTTCCATGATAGAAGAAATAAGGAAACGGGTGAGAAAAATTAATCCATACGATGTTCGTGTGCTTCATGTGAGTCTGTCAAATTACAGCAAGGGCAGGTTCTTTCAATATTAAAGGTTTTATTATGAATGGTTATTCCTGCAAAGTGGGAGGTTGATTCTGTTGTAAAAGTTTTGTGACAAATCATTGTTCTTTCATGACAAGTCGGACAATCTTCAAACCAATTCTCTGATGGATAGCGTTTTCTGCGCTCAATATAACCCCTTAAATGGATAACAGACTTTGAGGGATAACATTGAGGACAATGCCATGCTAAATAGTGCATACTATCAAGAGAATGGGCAATCTGTTGAGGCTCACTTAAGTAATTATCAATCTCTGAATGCTCTATATATTCCATCCCTGAGCCACATCTTTGACAAGGAAAGGGAATATTATTTGGATGAGCTATGTTAAACTGCTGCAAAAGTTGATGCAGTACGTGTTTAATCTGTTCAGGATTGATCAGAATAAGAAAAAGAAAGGCAGTATCAAAACTAAAGAAGCTTGCAACCAGCAGAGAATTAGGAAAGACGATAACATATTGCTCCATGATAGCGGATATAATCAGCAACGGAATTGCCAAGAACGAACCTAGACAGCCATTGAGCCGACAAGTTATTAAGATTGCAGGAATAACTAAGAGAATCGTAAATGACCCTATTAAGGGTAATAAATATCGCAGTAAACTTAAAATAAAAATAACAAAGATTGACCATGCAATCATCCCCGTAATGGATGAATTTTTATTTTCTTTTTGTTGATTTTCAATGATAATAACAGCAGACAGGTTTATAAAGTAAATGATAAGCGCAAATAATAAAAGCGTATCAGGAAGTAAAGAATGACCACTTAAGCTAATTGCATATATAGCCCAACTCAATAATAAACCATAGACAATAAAAGAGTAAATTCTAGTTGTGAAAGCGATTCCCCAAGAGATAGGAAGTACCATACAACCAGTTAAAATTATCCATGAATCGTTCCACTCATTTGTTATAGTCCACTCGCTCACTATACAAATAATGGGTACAATTGTTAAGGCAAAACAAAAGAAGATTTTAGGTAAATAGTTATTTATTAAGATATCTTGATAATGATTAAAGCAAATTTTATACGCTTCTTCAATCGGTTGCTTTTCTATACTGAGAAATGATTGATAAAGTGGATCATCGTTAGGTGATTGTCTTAGATATATTTCGGGTTCTAAGGTTAAGGGGTGGTTAATCTTTTTGACCAACATCAGGACATTGACTACCATCCCTATTATACCCACACCACTAACTATCCAAAAACAATGAGGGATAATGTCGAGGTTCACAGGATTAATAAAACTGATTAAGGCATTATAAACGGTCAGTGTCATGAAATCTGCGGGCTAGTTTGCGATTGATATTGTGTGAATGATTCTTGCTATATACACTTCTATGAGACAAAATTATCTATATTTACATAAGACTCATCATGAAAAACTATTAAATTTTGGTAAATTCTCGAAAAAAAAAAGAAAAACCTTCGGGAGTCTTGCCGTGTTTCGACCCTAAAGGTTTTTCTCTCATCACTCTTACTCCTCACACACAACTAAAGATTATCAAGGGAAACCAGAGAAGGGGGAAGCTATTGTGACACTTCTTCAACTGTCACACTTTTTTGGGGACTTTTTCAGTACAGCTTAATTAGTTGTCCATTCCCCAGATGATAGCCATTCTCCCTGATAAAATTGAATTTTAGATATTTCCATAAAGTATGCCCAAGCTTTGCCTAAGTTTTTGTTGCTTAATGGCTCATAAACATCAATTACATAGCGATTATATTGATTTTCTAAATTGTCTGAGAGTGATCTCTGTTCTTGATATCCTTCTAGTCTGTCTAAGTCTTGCAAGACGGTGACATCTTCAAAGGTTAATAAGTAGCCTTGTACTTTAGTTTTTCCTTGAGTCATTGCAGGATAACCGAGTCGTTTAAGGTGATAAATTTCGCCCCATGTATAAGCTTTTACAGCAAAAATGACTTTTTCTTGGCAGTATCTAGCATAATTGGTTTCTTTGGGTTTTAATGTGCCATAGACGAAAATAGATAATTGTGAATGGGGGATTGGGAATTGAGACATTTTTCAGGAGATTAATTGTAAATTTCTCAAATATTAATCTATACCACGATACAAATCAGCGATCGCAAATTCGAGATTAATACTTTGCAAAGCAACCCGATCACTCGTCTTGTAAATCGTTATTTTCCAGTCCCCCGTAACAGTCAGACGACGACATTCTACACGCTAACTTTCTTGGCTAATTGATACATATTCTTCTAAAGTTTTAATCCGTTTTAATCAAAGTCAGTAGGTTAAGCACAATGCGATCATGATTATCTGTACCACCTGCTATTGCATACACTAAACCGCATCGGTATTCATGGCGAATTTGGCTTTGTCGTTCGATAGCAAGATATTCTTAGGGACTGATATAGTGAGGAACAGCCATCATATCTATAGTAGGGAAAACTCACTTTTCATTGTAGCTTAAGACATTCAACAATGGACATCCAAACTCTAAATCCTTCGCCAATAATAAGTAACGAATAACTGGTAACTGGTCACTGAAATGTGTTAGCATATGTGCGTTATGATAAATGCCAATCTTTTATGAAAGTTTTACTAAAGGCTTTAGCCATTTTTACGATTTCAATTCCTTTTCCTTCCCTAGCTGAATCTATTCCTCAACGAATAAGGGAAGCAGGTATTTTGAAAGTTGGAGTCAGACAAGATTCTCCCTTGTTTGGATCAGGAGAAAACCCTTCAGGATATTGTGTTGATTTTGCACAAAAGTTAGCTGAAACTTTAAGTACGAAAGAGAAAAAAATCGATGTTCAGTTAATTCCTTCCACCACGCAAACTCGATGGAATTTAGTAGCAACTAGAAAAGTGGATCTAGAATGTGGACCTAATACCAATCTTTCAGACAGGGAAAAACAGTACCAAATTAAATTTTCTCGTCCTTTCTTTGTGACAGCAACTCAAATTTTAATCAATACTAAAGCCAGTGAAAAAGATTTAGAAGAAGGTGAAATTGGGGTAATCGCTGATACAACCAATGAACGGGATCTTCGACAAATTTATCGACCGCAACAAATCATTGATAATTATACTACTCGTCAGACTGGAATTAAAGAAGCGATCGCAGGAAATATACAAGGATTTGCAAGTGATGGGATTTTATTAATCGGTACAACAATGGATTTGAACTTAACCCCAGATCGTTATAATTTAATCACACCCATTCAAAATAATCGTCCCTTTTGTGCTGCTTATAGTATGATATTACCGAATGGTCAAGATCATCAAGCATGGCGAGATCAAGTCAATGCAGTCATTGGAGAAAATGGTAAGGGAACAGCGATTTGGAATCAATGGTTTTCGCCCTTTGTTCCCTATATGAAAACCATTTTAGAAAGTTGTTCCATCAATTAATTAGGAGTTAAAATCATGTCAGAGTATCAAGTTGTTTATCAAGGTCAATTTGGTGAATTTACTATTACCCCAGAGGATAAACGAGAGGTTATGATTTATCGAGGGGGTTTAATAGTAGCTGCTTTAAGCTTTTTAAGTGCAACTATTTTAGTCGTCGCAGGAGAAATAACTCCCTTGATTGCTTCTATTTTAACAGGATTATATGCTATCTTTTCTCTAGGTTTGGGGGTTAGTTTAATGAAAATTCATATTTATTTACGACCCTTGCATCTTCTGTTAAAAGCTTTTTGGGGACTCGGAACACTCGCCAGTGTTTTATTGGTCATCTTACATCCTCAAAATCCTATTTTATGGATTTATACTCATCCTTTAAGTATTTTAGGTGTGGGGTTTATCTTTGCTGCATTGACAGGGATTTATTTTAAAGAAGCCTTTTGTTTTAATCGTATCGAAACTAAAGTTTTAACGCCTATTGTTCCTTGTTTATTATTAGGACATCTAACAGGAATATTAACCCTTGATGCTGAAAGAATTTTATTGGTTGTTTGGTCAGTTCTCTTTATGATTTTTGCCATTCGCAAAGCGTTTCAAGAAATTCCTGATGATATTGGGGATAAATCGGTCTTTGAATATCTGAAGCTCAAGCAGGTTTAATACCAGTAATATATCATTAAGGTGGGCTTTGCCCACCCTGCCTTTTATCTTTTGAGTAGATTGAGATGAATGTATTAACTTTTCAAACAGGAAAGCGTTATTCGTTTAGTGATTACTTTAATATGAGTTATCCAACGGAAGAAATTATTGATGCATTAGGTTATTCTTTAACCATTGAACCTATATCATTTTCTGGTACGGATGATGTCAATGTTGAAGAAGTAACTATCGACAAACTGAAAAACACTTATTATAAATTACTACCGAAAATAACGATTAACTCAGAAATTGCTAAACGAGAATTCATGATTGCTCCTTTATTGTCTGAAATTATTTTAAGAATTGATGCCAAACTAAATATATAGCAAATCCCAGGGTTATGAGGTACACGTTAGAAACGCTATAAACATTTTAAAAAATTAGAGAAAAATGAAACCTTACCCAGTTGAATTTAGAGCCAAGATTATAGAAGTATGGCAAAGAGACCAACTTTCAATGAGGCAATTAGCTAAACAATTTAAAGTCTCCAAAAGTTTTATCCAAAAATTAATTAAACAATACAAGGAGACAGGGGATCTGAGACCTTTACCTCAAGGTGGAAGTTGTCCATCCAAAATAAATAATGAGCAAATGGT
>JBFRWB010000179.1:0-12907 GCA_051439375.1 Microcystaceae cyanobacterium | reverse complement strand
AGAGTCCGATTTTGATTAATCCAGCTTATTATACCCGTTTCTTAAACAAGAAATATTTATGGATTAATTGAATGAAATATTTATGAGTGATAAAAAGCTTCTTAAAATGACTTATTCAGCAAGCCCTAGTTAAGCATGATTTCTCAGAAATCACCTAACCTTGGATTTGATATAACAAAAACTTCATTCCCCTGTCACGAAGATGTCATATCAGTTGCCTACTCTAATAAATGTCAGCCCGCTCCTTTGCCGTTTTCTTAAGCTCCTCATCTGGGCTGACTTTCATCCTTCTCTATCATCCAATGGAGTTAAATTATATGAAAGACTATACAAGCCCTGTCCCCACTTGGAAACAACCCATTACCTACCTCTCCTTACTCTTAATGGGATTAGGTGTAGGTGTTGGTGGATCTTATGTTTATAATCATTCTGAAGCCCTTGCTCGTAATCTTAATTTAGCCCAAACTCAGCTAACCCAACCCTCTCCTCAGTCTCCTAGTTCTGATTCTGTCGCTATTCTTCCTAGCACTCAACCGACAAACTTTGTCTCTCAGGTAGTACAAGACGTGGGACCGGCTGTGGTACGAATTAATGCCTCTCGCACCGTGGAAACAGATATTCCTGAAATGTTCCAAGATCCCTTTTTCCGTCGCTTTTTCGGCAATCAAGTTCCCCAATCCCCCAAAGAAAAGGTAGAACGGGGAACAGGTTCTGGTTTTATCGTCAATGAAGATGGCCGTATCTTAACCAATGCTCATGTCGTGGATGGTGCGGATAAAGTGACTGTTACCCTTAAAGATGGTCGTACCTTAGAAGGAACAGTCATCGGAAGTGATCCCGTTACCGATGTCGCAGTGGTTAAAATTGATGGGGAAAACCTCCCTACGGTTAAACTGGGGAATGCGGAGAGTCTCCAAGTGGGTGAATGGGCGATCGCAATTGGTAACCCATTAGGCCTAGATAATACAGTAACAACGGGAATTATTAGTGCAACTGGCCGCAGCAGTTCCCAAATTGGGGTAGGAGACAAGCGTATAGATTTTATTCAAACCGATGCAGCCATTAACCCCGGTAATTCTGGTGGACCGCTTTTAAATGCGAAAGGGGAAGTAATTGGCATGAATACTGCTATTATTGCTAATGCTCAAGGGTTAGGCTTTGCGATTCCTATTAATAAGGCCGAAGATATCGCAGAACAGTTAATCACCAAAGGTAAAGTAGAACATCCTTATGTGGGGATCTCGATGGTTGCTCTTAATGCAGAGGTTAAACAAGAAATTAAAGCTCGTCAAGGTTGGACGATAGAGGGAGAAGGAGGGGTGTTAATTGTGAGGGTTGTGGGGAATTCTCCCGCCCAAAAAGCAGGATTACAAGCAGGAGATGTGATTACAGCGATTAATGGTCAATCTATCAATGATCCCAGTGATGTACAGAAAGCAGTGGATCAATTATCTGTCGGCGATCGCTTGTCCTTCACCTTAAACCGTAAGGGAAATTCCCTTAATCTTCCGGTTGAAGTGGGTGTTTTGCAATAATCTCACGATTCAATTATTTAATATCAGGGTGTAACATTTTTATTCTTTCATTGACCGATAACCTCGTTTTCTATTTTGCAAAGGCGAAAACCCTCATCTTAAGGGGGCGATCGCCTTTTTTAACTTAGATAGCTTTCTCTTATGACGAAATCACCGTAGAAATTGCATCACTTAAGCGATTAACGGCTATATCTACCTCTTTCTCGGAAACAATAAGCGGTGGCACAAAACGCACCACTTTAGGACCGGCGGGAGCTAATAATAACCCTTTCTCCATCGCTGCTTTGACAATCTCTAAAGATGTTATTTCCTTATCTGCACTGATTTCCATCCCATTAATTAAACCCCATCCTCTGACTTCTACCAATAGGTCGGGATACTGATGAGCGATCGCTCTTAAACGAGTGCGTAACTGTTCTCCTCTGGCTTGTACATTATGTAAAATGCTGTTGTTTTCGATGGTTTTAAGGACAGTTAAGCCCGCCGCACAAGCAAAAGGATTCCCCCCGAAGGTACTCGCATGATTCCCCGGTTCAAAGACATCACAGACCGTTTTACACATCATTGCACCAATGGGAATTCCCCCAGCTAATCCTTTAGCAGAGGTGAAAATATCGGGTTCAACCCCTAAATTCTCATAACCCCAGAGTTTTCCAGTTCTACCGACACCGACTTGCACTTCATCAAAGACCAATAAGATATCATTTTCATCACAAATCTTGCGTAAACGGAGATCAGATTAAATTTCCCCCGGACGACCGCCCCCTTCTCCCTGTAAGGGTTCTAACATAATCGCTGCGACTCGTCGATTCCCTTCATCAAAGTCAGCGATCGCATTTTCGACGGCTTCAATGTCATTGTAGGGGATATATTCAAAACCGGGGACAAGGGGATCAAAGTTCTTTTGGTATTTCGGTTGACCCGTTGCAGTAATGGTTGCAAGGGTACGACCATGAAAACTGGCTTTTGCGGTTAAAATAACAGGTTGTTCAAGGAATTCTTGAACGGTATGGGAATATTTTCGCACTAATTTAATAGCAGCTTCATTAGCTTCTGCCCCAGAATTACAGAAAAAGACCCGATCTGCACAGGAATTCTCTACAATCCACTTAGCGAGTTCTCCTTGCTCTGGAATATAGTAAAGATTAGAGACATGGTGCAAAGATTGGATTTGTTGTGTTACAGTTTCAACCAGCGCAGGATGACCATGGCCGAGGGTACAGGTTGCAATTCCAGCGACAAAATCTAGATATTCTCGTCCATCTGTATCCCAAAGATAGCATCCTTGACCTTTGGTGATGGCAATGGGAAACCGTCCGTAGGTATCCATGACATAGGACTGGAATTCTCCAATATTAAACGGTTCTGTCGTTGTGGTAGGGGGAATGGGGCGATCGGCTAGTATTTCTGAACTCACGCTTAACTCCTTACAATGTGCATAACGATCCTTATTGGCATTTTAATTCAGTTTTTTGAATTCCTACAATTTTTTTAGAGTAATTCACATAAGATATTGTTTTAAGACTTGTTGATACTGTTTATATTCTTCTTTTTTCCAACAAACAAAAATAACTTTCTCTAGCCAAAGATTCTGTCTTAAAAAAGAGAGTACTTCAGTCACTGCAATTTGACTAGATTTATCGATAGGAAAGCCATGAACTCCCGTTGCAATGCAAGGAAAAGCAACTGTTTTAATGTTATATTGTTTCACTAGATCAAGACTCTGACGATAACAGGATCTTAGTAAATTCTCTTCTTGTTGACCACTAATATTCTTGATCCATAAAGGTCCATGGGTATGAATAATCCAAGACACAGATAAGTCATAGGCGGGGGTAATTTTAGCTTCTCCTACATTTAGGGGAATTAATTGAAGACAATGTTTTTCTAACGCTTTACCTGCTGCTTTACGAATAGCTGAAGCTACACCACCTTTACCAGAAAGATTACGGTTAGTTGCGTTAACAAGTGCTTCAACGGGTTGTTGAATTAGATCACCTTGAGTGAGTTTGATTTGAGGTTGCATCATGAATGGTCTTTCAATTAATTTAATTATAGGGTAAAGTTATTTTGCTTTCGGTGGACAAACTATTAACCTTATCTGATAATGTATTAACTAACCTTGCTTGCCTTTCGTCATAAATAGTTAACGCTTCCTGTAATACCTGATCTCGAAAATAACGACTTAACTCGTTAGGCGTTCGTAAATCTGCTTTTCGTCCAATAATTTCCGATAATTCTAACTCCATTCCTGCTAATCTTACATAACCGGGTGTTTTCCCTCGTTTAAACCAGACTAAGAAATCGACATCACTGCGATCGCAAAAGTCTTCTCGTAGGATAGATCCAAATAATGATAATTGATAAATATGATGACGTTGACAAAATTCATTAAGTCGTTTTTGCGGTAAATTTAAGGGTAATGTAGAACGGTTGAACATTTTTCTTTATATAAACTCTTTAGTATTTATTTTTAAGAATTTAAGATTGTATCCTGTTATGATAGCATAAGATGACTGAAGAATTGCGATCGCTTTTCAAAACTATTTTTTTATTTAAGATCATCATAATAATACACTGTTCCCTCTAAAGGCATTTTCTTTCCTTCCTTTACTTCTTACAATGATCTTCTTAAACTGTCTTCAAAACAGTTATTCATGGATCTTACAAAATATAATTATACATTATAAATTCTAATCAGCTATCCGCTAAAATTAAAGCCATTGCTTGTTCAATAATGGTTGTAAAATCCACCCTTTCTCCTAACTCTATATTGGTATAACATCCACCAAATGCTTCTAATGACGCTTTAGATAAAGCAATCGGATAAACATCTTCTAACGCTTCTTTGATTTCATCAGGTTTTAAATAAGTCCCTTTCGCTTTGCGTCTTCGGTTGGTTTTTTTGATTTCATAAACCGCATTATCAATGGAAACCTGCCAAGAACGAGTTGTGCGTTTTTCGGCTGCTTGTTTAATTAAATGAAGTAACAGAACTTTAGCATAACTAGAGATTTTGTTGAGCTTATCATCTCGACTCATTTCCGTCATTTCCTCCACCAATAGCAAAGCTTCATCCACCTCACCATTAACTAATAGTTCTTTAAGGTTTAATAACTCTTCCATAAATTCATCCAGCCCTTACTATTAAATAATTAACCACAATTCTAACATTAAACCTTATCGAAATAATTAGGCCGAAAACTCTGTCTTTTCAGACGGAACGTTTTTGGAGAGAGGGATAAATCCTTGTTACAAAAACAACTTCCGACTTCCGACTTCCGACTTCCGACTCCTTTAACTTCCCATTTCTTCATATCCCCATCTTCCCTCAAAACTTATTAAACCTAGATAAAGAAAACGCCATTTCTCTAGGGGATAACAGATACAATAATGGGGATTTCAAATTGTATAGTAATTTAAGAGCCTATGCCACGCCGCAACGATTTAAACAAAATTCTCATTTTAGGTGCCGGTCCTATTGTCATTGGACAAGCTTGTGAGTTTGACTATTCGGGAACTCAAGCCTGTAAAGCTTTGCGAGAAGAAGGATATGAGGTTGTCTTGGTTAATTCTAACCCTGCATCCATTATGACTGACCCAGAAATGGCAAATCGCACCTATATTGAACCCTTAACCCCTGAAATTGTCGAAAAGGTAATTGCCAAAGAACAGCCTGACGCATTATTACCAACGATGGGAGGGCAAACTGCCCTAAATATCGCTGTTAACCTTGCAAAAACTGGCGTTTTAGAAAAATATAATGTAGAATTGATCGGCGCAAAATTACCCGCTATTGAAAAAGCAGAAGACAGGGACTTATTCCGAGAAGCGATGCAGAAAATCGGTGTTCCTTGTTGTCCATCGGAAATTGTGACAAATATGGACGAAGCTAAAGCAGCAGCTACGAAAATTGGCTCTTACCCTCTTATTATTCGACCTGCCTTCACTTTAGGAGGCTCAGGGGGCGGAATTGCCTATAATCAAGAAGAATATGAAGAGATGGCACAATATGGACTTGATATGTCCCCTGTTTCCCAGATTCTCGTTGAAAAATCTCTTTTAGGCTGGAAAGAATACGAATTAGAGGTGATGCGAGATTTAGCAGATAATGTGGTGATCATTTGTTCGATTGAAAACTTTGACCCCATGGGAGTACATACAGGGGACTCTATCACCGTTGCACCTGCTCAGACGTTGACAGATAAAGAATACCAACGGTTAAGAGACTATTCTCAGGCAATTATTCGAGAAATTGGTGTAGAAACGGGAGGATCTAACATTCAATTCTCTGTTAACCCTACCAATGGAGATGTAATTGTCATCGAAATGAATCCTCGTGTGTCACGTTCCTCGGCTTTAGCATCCAAAGCCACTGGATTTCCCATTGCTAAATTTGCTGCTAAACTGGCAGTAGGCTACACATTAGACGAAATTTCCAATGATATTACCCAAAAAACCCCTGCATCCTTTGAACCAACCATTGACTATGTAGTAACCAAAATTCCTCGCTTTACCTTTGAGAAGTTCCCCGGTTCCGAACCCTTATTAACCACACAGATGAAGTCTGTCGGGGAAGCCATGGCCATTGGTCGAACCTTCCAAGAATCTTTCCAAAAAGCGTTAAGATCCTTAGAAACAGGTCGTTATGGATTTGGTTGCGATCGCAATGAAACTTTACCTTCCTTATCGCAAATTCGCGCCAGTTTACGCACACCTAACCCAGATCGGGTTTATTCCATCTATCATGGAATGAAAATGGGGATGACGGTGGAGGAAATCTTTGAATTAACTGCTATTGACATCTGGTTCTTAGATAAACTTCATGATTTGATTCAAACCGAGAAATTTCTCAAAAATACCCCGTTAAAAGAGATTACATCACAACAAATGCGCCTCGTTAAACAACAGGGGTTCAGTGATCATCAAATTGCTTTTGCAACCCATACAAAAGAGGATGATGTTCGTACTTATCGCAAGGAATTAGGTATTATTCCTGTTTATAAAGTAGTAGATACCTGTGCCGCCGAATTTGAAGCTTATACGCCTTATTACTACTCTACCTACGAACCTGATGAAACGGAAGTTACTCCTACTGATAAGCAAAAGGTAATGATTCTAGGCGGTGGGCCAAACCGCATCGGACAGGGGATAGAATTTGATTATTGTTGCTGTCACGCCTCATTTTCCCTCTCTGATGCAGGATTTGAGACAATTATGGTCAATTCTAACCCAGAAACCGTTTCTACTGATTATGATACCAGTGATCGCCTCTACTTTGAACCTCTTACCAAAGAGGATGTGCTTAATATCATTGAATCAGAGAACCCTGTGGGTGTGATTGTACAATTTGGGGGTCAAACTCCCTTAAAATTGGCTGTTCCTCTGCAAAAATACATCGATAGTCCTGATTGTCCCGTACAAACGAAAATTTGGGGAACATCTCCCGATTCTATTGACACGGCTGAAGATCGGGAGCGATTTGAGCAAATTCTCTATGAATTGAACATTAAACAGCCACCAAATGGAATTGCTCGCAGTTTTGAAGAATCTGCTGCGGTTGCATCCCAAATTAACTATCCCGTGGTAGTGCGTCCTTCCTATGTATTAGGGGGTCGTGCTATGGAAATTGTCTATTCTGACGAAGAATTAGAGCGATATATGACCTACGCAGTGCAAATTGAACCTGATCATCCTATTTTAATCGATAAATTCCTCGAAAACGCCATTGAGGTTGATGTGGATGCCTTATCAGATCCAACAGGTAAGGTTGTTATAGGAGGAATTATGGAGCATATCGAAGAAGCAGGGGTTCACTCTGGGGATTCTGCTTGTTCTGTTCCGTTTACCACCCTTTCGCCTTCTGTCTTGGAAACTTTACGCAAATGGACGGTTCAACTAGCCAATGCGTTAAATGTAGTAGGGTTGATGAATATTCAATATGCGGTACAAGGCGAACAAGTGTACATCCTAGAAGCGAATCCCCGTGCTTCTCGGACTGTCCCCTATGTTTCAAAAGCAACTGGACGGCCGTTAGCGAAAATTGCTTCTTTGGTAATGTCAGGAAAAACCTTAGAAGAATTAGGGGTAACCGAGGAAATTATCCCCACCCATATTGCAGTTAAAGAAGCGGTTTTACCCTTTAGTAAATTCCCCGGTGCAGATACTTTATTGGGACCAGAAATGCGTTCCACGGGAGAAGTAATGGGAATTGATAGTGACTTTGGAAAAGCCTTTGCAAAAGCTGAAATTGCAGCAGGGGTTGATCTAGCGACGGGTGGAACAGTGTTTATTTCTATGAGCGATCGCGATAAACTAGCCACGGTTCCTGTTGCCAAGAATTTGGTTGATTTAGGGTTTAAACTTGTGGCGACTTCTGGGACAAAAAAAGTCCTAGAAGAGAGTGGAATTGAAGGAGTCGAGGTAGTTTTAAAACTCCATGAAGGACGACCTAATGTAATAGATTGGATCAAAAATAAACAAATTCAATTTATTATTAATACTCCGGGGGGAGAAGAACCGAAAATGGACGGTCGCAAAATTCGTCGGGCTGCACTAGACTATAAATTGCCGATTATTACAACAATTGCAGGTGCTAAAGCGACGGTTGCAGCCATTCGTTCTCTACAAAATGAGGAGTTAGACGTTAAAGCAATTCAAGATTATCATGCTTAAATGTGTAACTTTTAACTTGGGTTAGTTTAACTTTAGGGTAGGCTCTGCCTACCTTAATTTATTTTGTATAGTGCTTTAAAGCTGCCCAAAGGTGAAGAGGAAGTTGAGGAAAATGACAATAAGTCAGACAATAAGTTAAAAGATTCAACTTATGACTTTCGACTTATAACGATAATAATAGCAGTTATGACTATTTCTATATTTGTAATGCTTAAGTTACGAAAAATTTTGACATTAAATATCCTTGAAACAATCGTCAGGGTTTACTTTTGCATGAGTGACTTTTGCGTAGCACTAAGCTAAGACGCATTTAAACTGGGTCTTTGATATTTTAGTACAAATCCTCAAACTCTCTCCCTACTCCCTTGCAGTCTTCACATACCAATGCGCGATGCTGAACAGCTTATAGAGGTGGGTAGATAAAAAGCCCACCTTTATTCAAAGCTATCCCTTGGGTTCAGCATAGGTAAAAAACGTACCAAATGCACCCAAGGTTTTATATGCACCCATATTGGGAATTTCAGTCGAATAGATACTAAACAACAGGAGATTTTGACGTTTAGTGGATTGGCCAATAATGGGTCCAAGCGTTTTCTTAGCCATATTTGTTACAAATGTTGGCGTTTTTCCCGCTTGACAGAGATTCGTCTTTTCACAGATCATTTTTTCTCCCTGAGTTACCAATCGTTTTGAGGCATATTGAGTATAGGCATCAGGTTTAGGGTTAGTAACGCCCATAATAATCCCTAAAGCAGCGAGGGGAACAACAGTTAAGAGTAAAGGTTTAGTTGCCATAGTATTTTTAGGTGTGAGTGTCTTTAAAAAGAGGCAGATAACAGGCGGAAAAATATATGGGTAAATCCAGAGATTCTTGTCTCTTCATTCGTTAATTTCCCTTCTGCATAGCTGCCTTTCAACTCTTGCCTTCTTTAATCAAACATTCGGTCTATATCATCGGCGGCTGAACCGCCATGACGAGAGTTGATGCGTAAAGATTGTTGATCTTTGGAGAGTTGAAACGTTAAGGGTTCACTGGTACGAATGCGTAAGTCCCCTTGATCGGCTAATTTTTGAGGAGGATAAGTTTGTATTAATTCCTTCATCCGTTCAATACGTTTCGGGGTAGCAGGGTGGGTTGTATCAAATTCAGCCCCCGGTGTCCGAGCTAAAACATTCAACATCCGTACACAGCCTTGGGGATCAAACCCTGCCCGTGCCATATACTTATAACCGTATTCATCCGCTTCAAATTCGTGCTTACGGCTATTTGCTGCCAATTGTTCGTTTAATGCTTGGGTTTTCTCCTCAACAATCTGATTAATTCGTAGTTCAGCATCCACTAACCGTTGTTGTCCCGCTTGGTTGATGACTGCGCCCCCGGTTCGGGCTGCATCCCCTCCCCAACCACGAATAAACTGTCCTCCTAGTCCTCCTAAGAGTTCCCCTAAAACGGCTGCCCCCGTTGCATCTTGTTGCGCATCTTGGGCTTCTGCTTGTACCTGTCTTTGAGCTTCTTCTTCAAATTCGGCGATCGCATTTGCCCGTTCAGCCTGACTCATGGCAATATGGCGTTTGGTATGATGTGCCATTTCATGACCGACAACACAGGCGATCGCAGAGGCATCTCCGCCTAATTGATCCAATAAACCCGTATAAAGAGAGATTTTATTCACGTCTGAGGCAAAGGCATTAATATTGTATTCCTGTACCGCTACCACTCGCCAAGGGGCTTGATCAACGCCATTGGCTCTAGCAATTCGTTCTGTAATGCGATAAATAACATAGACATCTTCGTCAAGTTCTTTTTTGGCTTGTTGGTAGGTCGGATGGCTAGAGGAACTTTGTTCTTGTTTTGTTTGAGCGATCGCAGAATTGAGGGTTAGGGGTTGGAAAATCGTAGCTGTAAGTAAGGCGGTTAAGGCCAATTGTGTCGTCTGCTTATTCATGGCTAATGGAAAGTTCAAGAATGGATATGGATAATGAATAATGAACAGTTATCTATGGATAGAGATAGCGACTATTTCCCCTCTACTCTAACCTTGGCACTTTATAACTGACAATGGACGGTTTTCAAAGCGTCTAACGAAGTCCGGGTTAAGGGAGTTATAAGTAATGATTAAGTAACCATAAACAAATCTATTCTAAAAAAACTTACTATTGATTTTTGTCAATGGTTAAGCAACAGAAAAAAAAAATTTACAAAACTTAACAGGATAGGTATAATTACATCATTGATAGGAAAAGGTTTTAGAAAAAAATATGATAGCGGATCACTTTCCTTGGCTCACTGCCTTGATTCTCCTCCCCCTTGTTGCTGCCTTCGCCGTTCCCTTTATCCCCGACAAAGAAGGCAAAACTATTCGCTGGTATGCTCTCGGTGTTGGTATAGCCGACCTAATGCTAATGAGCTACGCATTCTGGAAGCATTATGACATTAACAATTCTGCTTTACAACTTGCCGAAAGTTACGACTGGTTGCCTCAATTGGGCTTAAGCTGGTCAGTTTCCGTAGATGGTATTTCCATGCCCCTCGTTTTACTAGCAGGACTGGTGAGTACCTTATCTATTTTCTCTGCATGGCAAGTTGATCGCAAACCCCGTTTGTTCTACTTCCTCATTTTGCTGCTTTATTCAGCACAAATTGGGGTATTTGTAGCGCAAAACCTCCTTCTTCTCTTCATTATGTGGGAATTAGAGCTAATCCCTGTTTACTTGCTCATTTCCATCTGGGGAGGAACAAAACGGCGTTATGCTGCCATGAAGTTTTTACTATACACCGCAGCCGCTTCTGTTTTTATCCTTGTTGCTGCGTTAGGAATGGCCTTCTACGGCGATGGACAGCTTACCTTCGATTGGGTAGAGTTAGCGGCTAAAAATTACCCCTTAGCTTTAGAAATTCCTCTTTACGCTGGATTACTAATTGCCTTTGGCGTTAAACTCGCTATCTTTCCCCTACACACTTGGCTACCCGATGCCCACGGCGAAGCATCTTCTCCTGTTTCGATGATTTTGGCAGGGGTTCTCCTCAAGATGGGAGGCTATGGATTGATCCGCTTGAATATGGGTGTTTTACCCGATGCTCACGTTTACTTTGCTCCGATTCTTGTAATTTTAGGGGTAGTTAACATCATCTACGGTGCATTTGCCTCTTTTGCCCAAGTGAACATGAAACGGCGTTTAGCCTACTCCTCGGTGTCTCACATGGGATTTGTCCTCTTAGGGTTAGCTTCCTTCACTGATCTTGGTATTAGTGGCGCAATGTTGCAAATGCTCTCCCACGGTTTAATTGCTGCCGTCTTATTCTTCTTAGCGGGTGTTACCTATGATCGGACTCACACCATGGCGTTAGACGAAATGGGGCATATTGGTAAGGCAATGCCAAAAGTATTTGCTCTCTTCACCGCAGGTGCGATGGCTTCCTTAGCCCTTCCGGGCATGAGTGGATTTGTGAGTGAGCTTTCCGTATTTGTCGGATTTAGCAATAGCGATATGTATAGCTCTACATTCCGCACAGTAACGGTATTTTTGGCAGCAGTGGGCTTAATCCTAACACCGATCTACCTGTTGTCTATGTTGCGTCAACTGTTCTACGGATCTGATACTGCGCCTTCTTGTGGGTTAACTGATACCAAAGGGGTTAATACCGAGAATGAGGCGGTTTGTTTCGGAACGAATTGCGTTTTACCCACTGAGTCAGTTTATAGCGATGCGAAACCCCGTGAGTTATTAATTGCCATGTCTTTCTTAGTGTTAATCGTTGGGATTGGCTTGTATCCTAAATTAACTACTCAACTCTATGATGTGAATACAGTGGCAATTAATGGGCAAGTTCGTGAGTCTTACCAACAAATTGCTGAAGCTGCGCCTAAGATTTACGGAATGTCTCCGAAAATGTCAGAAACGGCTGAATTAGCGATGATTAATCAGAAGTGATATCCAAAGGCTATCACAGGGCGTTTGAAAGTTAATAAAGTGTAAGTTTTAAGGGCTACTTCAGTAGCCCTTTTTTTGCTAACAAAAATAAACTTTTTTTCTGATAGAATGTTAAGCTAATTGCTATATTTTGGTGAAAAGGAGTATCATGGCTGTTCAACTTAAACAAGCCCTAGCAGTAGGGAGTTACATCATTGAACAAAAATTAAAAGGGCGTAAATACTTTCCCCTTGTCTTAATGTTAGAACCCCTATTTCGTTGTAATTTAGCCTGTTCAGGCTGTGGAAAGATTCAGCATCCTACGGAAATTTTAAAGCAAAATCTCAGTCCAGAAGATTGTTTTCGTGCGGTTGAAGAATGTGGTGCGCCGGTTGTCTCTATTCCGGGAGGAGAGCCTTTATTACATCCCCAAATTGATGAAATTGTGGCAGGTTTAGTACAACGCAAAAAGTTTGTTTATCTCTGCACGAATGCTATTTTGTTAGAGAAAAGCTTAAATAAATTTACGCCTTCCCCTTATCTTACGTTTAGTGTCCATCTTGATGGTTTACGGGAACACCATGACCATTGCGTTGATCGTAAAGGGGTGTTTGATAAGGCGATTGCGGGCATTAAAGCAGCGAAAGCCCAAGGATTTCGGGTTACAACCAACACCACAGTCTTTGAAGGGGTAGATCCCAAGGAAATGCAGGAATTCTTTGACTTTCTCACAGACTTAGAGGTGGATGGAATGATGATTTCCCCAGGTTATAGCTATGAATGGG
>JBFRWB010000178.1:0-8263 GCA_051439375.1 Microcystaceae cyanobacterium | reverse complement strand
CAGGTGTTAGCCTAGTGCGATCGCTGATTCAAGTAGGATGCAAAAACGTGCGTGTAATGCACCTTTCTTAATTTTAATAAACCCAACAAATGACAAATTATTGGTTAATTATGGGTTATTTTGCTTGGTTATTGGCTTTGGTGTTGATATCATACTGATTTTATAGGGTGTATTAAGGTCGTATAATGCACCTTCATTAATTTTAATCCCCCAACAAATAACCAATTATTGGCTAATTATGGGTTATTTTGCTTGGTTATTAGCTTTAGTGTTAGGTTTTCTCCTGTCAACCCAAGCTACAGGAAATTAATAGCGATGTGATAGACTTGATGAGTATAAACTAAATTAGAAAACTTTTATCACTTTATGAATGCGCTTAAATACAAGGCTACGGTCAAAAATGGTCAACTAGAACTTCCTGATTTAGATTTACCTGAAGGAACAGTTGTAGAAGCAATTTTATTAATTGAGACATCACCACAAGTAGATGAGACTGAGTATTTATTATCAACTGAAGCAAATCGTCATCACCTAAAAGAAGCATTAAAAGAATTAAATCAACCTGAAAATTATGTTTATGTTGATCCTGAAAAGCTATGAAAAAAGTGGCATTTTTACCCCAAGCATTTGATGAATTTAATTTATGGACAAGAGAAAATAAAAAAATTCATACTAAAATTGTTAAACTGATCAAAGATATTCAGCGTGATCCTTTTTCTGGTTTAGGAAAACCTGAACCCTTAAAATATGACTTATCAGGTTTATGGTCACGACGTATTGATAATGAACATCGTTTGGTTTATTGTGTTGATAATGAGGAAATTGTGATTGTTTCCTGCCGCTTTCATTATTAGTGCGATAAACAATTAATGAATTAGATGAATTACAAAACGTTAAAGAAAGACTCAATCAATCATATTCTCGTCCTTTACTATCAGCAAATTCTACTAAATATTGCCTTTCTTCTTCTTTTTCATAAACTTCTACCACTGTTCCCACCTGTCCACTGGGTAAACTTTTAATAGACATATATTCAGGTTCAACTAAGGTTAATCTTTCCTTAGTGATCGGATAAACAATTGCCACTGTATCTAACATTAAAACACTTTTCATAATAGCTACCTAATAAACTATAGTCTTAACTATGATTAATCTCATTAAATGATGGACTATGATGAGGCGATGTTGATTTTCAATGCTTCCTAATATTGTTATGAAATCATTTATTCCTTAATAATTCAATAAACTCATCCACCTCCAAGTCTGCTTGTTGTTTAATTTTAAATGTAGCAAAACTTACCTCATTTTTAACCAATCAAAAATCTCAGCAACTGTTAAGCTCATGTCAATTTTATCTAGTACGGGTAAGGCTTCTTTTGAGGTAACCTGATAAACTTTTGGGGTATGATTCGGCTTAAACACTAAAGGAGTAATGATCTGAGGATACGTATAGACATCCCCTTGATTTATTCTCTTGAAAAATGTGTAATGGAATGATGGGGAATAAAACACCTAAATACCGAATTCTCTAAACTCATGACTGAATCCTCTTTTGCTGAAAATGCAGAGCAAATACCCCGTTATTCCGTTAGTACTGCGCTTTTGAACGTTTCTGCGGCAGATAATGAGATTTCTTTTACTTTTGAGCACCATGCAATGGGGCTATCTCCCTACCCCAATGGAATCAATGGAATGGTATTTGATGCAAAAACGGGACAACCACAGTACCTGACGGCATTTGAGATTAATAATGGTCAGATTGATCCTTATTTTGCTGATTTAGTGGAACGTTTAGCAGAAAATCAGGTCATTGCTCTTGCCAGTAATTATCAGGGAAACTTACAGTTAAGCGATCGCATTAAACGTGCCTTAAACTGTATTGGTAGTAACATGGGGAATCAAGATGCTTTTCAAGGATATTGGGTTTTAATTGGACGAAAAGGGATGAATCAGGGGACAGCAATTGAATCTTTTGCTTCATCGTCCGATATTAGTGCAGAAACTCATTTAACTGTCTCAGACAGTCCCTCAAACGGGATCTACCCCACTTTACTGTTACACAAAGCCCAACAGATTTATTTAGATAACTCTCCCCTAAATTTTGCTCACTCCGAGGTAGGGGTGCTTAAGGTATTGGTTTTTGATGAGCTAACGGGAATTCCCCTACAAACTGAAGAAATTAAGCTTTTTGATGGGGAAGAAGCTTTATTGGTTGAACTAATTGATCATCTACCCCACGGAAGAGGGGTTGCGCTGATGCTGCAAGGGAAAAGCGATCGCCCCCTTTCTCCTCACGTCAAATATTGTGGACAATTATTAGGAAGTCGTCTCATTGACAATTACCCAGTGGGTGCAGCTTGGGCAATGGTAGGGTATAAAGGGACTCCACAGGGATCGGCCATTGAAACCCTTCAAAGGAGCGATCCTAACGCCTTGATGCTCAAAGTTTGGTTGTCTCCTACTCTTTCTCCTTCAGCTTATTGGCAACCGCCACAAAAATTATACGCCCCGAACTATCATAGTGATGATGCTTTTGGGAGTGCCTTAGCAATTAAAGGAAACACCGCAGTAATGGCTGCACCTTTGTCTGATACTGCTATTGAGCGCAATGTGGGAGCAGTGTATGTGTATTGTTTTCATGAGGGGCAATGGCAACAGGAAGCTAGTCTTTATCCCCATGATATACAGTATCAATTAGTTTTTGGTAAAGCAGTAGCAGTAGAAGGGAAAAATATTTTAGTTGGGGCTTATTTAGCGGATAATGATTGGAAAATGAGTGCAGGTGCGTTATATAGTTTTCAAAAGCAAGGGAAGACGTGGTTACAAAGCCAAAAAATTCAGCCCCACGATCTTCATCCTGAAGACTGTTTTGGTTGTGCGATCGCTCTTGAGGGAGCAACAGCGTTGGTAGGGGCGTATAATTCAGTGAATTTGATGCGTCATTCTACGGGTGCAGTTTATGTCTTTCAAGAAAATGAGGGAGTTTGGCAAGACAAACAGAAGTTACAACCAAAGGATTTGCAAAAAGGGGATTCTTTTGGTTGCGCAGTGGCCATAAGTGGAGAATTTGCTGCGGTGGGAGCTTATTTAGGTCAAGAGACGGGGGTGGTTTATCTCTTTCGACAGGAAAAAGAAATTTGGCAAGAATATCAAACCTTACATTTACCCCAGTTAAAAAAAGGAGATTGTTTTGGCTATTCTGTAGTGTTAGAAGGGGATATGTTGCTAGTCGGGGCAAAAAATAGAGCCTATCGTCATAAAATTGGCGCAGGGGCGGTTTATATTTTTCAGTTTAAAGATCAACAATGGCAATGGAAACAAACCCTACAACCTGCTGATTTAAGGGGCTATGAACATTTTGGTCATTCAGTGGCGATTAATGGCAATTTAGTGATGGTAGGGGCTGATCAGGGCAATTCTCTTCATCAAAAGCAAACAGGTGCAGTTTATACTTTTCAACGACAGAATGATAACTGGCAACCTTATTTAAAACTATATGCGATCAATGGGGAAGAAGGCGATCGCTTTGGTTATGATTTGGCAATTCAGGGAAACTTAGTCTTAGTGGGTGCGCCGTCTGCGGAAGCATTTGGGCGGAAAGGGGCAGGGGTGGTTTATCCCGGACATTTTTAACAACCCTACAGTGCAAATAGGACAAAACCCTTTTCTTCTTTTTCTTTTAAAGTAATTGCATAACCCAATGTGCAATGCTTAATAGCCTAGTGCGGGTTAATTGTCTGGACTAGGAATAGGAACAGATAAATCAGGTGGGGCTAAAGGATCACTGGGAAGGGGAGAATTATCAGGTATAGGTATGGATAAATCAGGTGGGGTTAAGGGATCATTGGGAAGAGAAGAAGGGGGTTGAGGATTCGGTGTAACTGGTGAAGGTTGTTGAGTCGGAAGTTCTCCTCGTTGGGCTTGTTTTAAGGTATCAATGACTTCCTTAAGTTCGGGGCGATCGGGATAAATGGTCGCTAATTTCTCAAGGGGTTGCAGCGCACCTTCAATATCATTCAGTCTGAGGTTAATTTGGGCGAGAGTTTGTAAATAAATGGGATTATCTGGTTCTAATGATAATAGTTTCTCCATAGGTTCTTTTGCCCCTTGAAAATCATTCATACGGGCCCGGGCTTCTACTAATCCTTGTAAGGCTACTCGATTTTCGGGTTCTCTTTCTAAAACGGATTTATATCCGGCTTCAATTTGTTTTAGTTGCTCATTTTCTGCTGTATTAGCCGCTTCTGGACTATTATTATCCGTATTAGCTATCTCAGGTTCAGAAGGTTGTCTTGATTGAGTCAAGAAGGGAATAATGGTCACTCCTAATAGGGCAACACCAGACAAAATTACTACTATGCGCTGGAAACGTTTACGAGAAGAATTATCAGACATGAGCCACCATAGTACTACACACAATTAAAAATGCAAAGTTAAAAATTAAAAAGCTTACACTGATTGGGTTTCAGAATTTTCAACTAAAAAAACAATAGGGCGTAAGACATAAAAATTTAAAATCACTCTGTCATTGAATAAAAAAAAGGGTACGAATATTGGACATCGTACCCCAAAAATAGCGAAAGTGACTTATGACATGGCTTGGATAATAAAATCAAAGTAAGGTGCTGCTTCGTTAGCATCCTCCTTACTGAGCAATCCTAACGCAGCTTCCTTAAGACAGCGAATCGCCTCTACCATTCCCGGAACGGGTACATTTAAGGAGTTATACATCTCTTTAACCCCAATCAAGCCAATGGCTTCAATGGAGTCTTTGGTCCCTTCGAGAACGCCATAGGTGATAAGGCGCAAATACCAACTATAATCCCGTAAGCATTGATTATACTGACGTTGACCATAGGCATTTCCTCCCGGTGATCTAAAATCGGGACGTTTCTTAAACAGTTGTTTTTGGGCTTGATCAACGATTTTTTCTTCGTTTTCGGTTAAGGTTTCAACGATACGGATTCTTTGCATTCCTGTTTCTAAGAAAGCTTGAATCCCTTTTAATTCACCACTACTGGGGTAACGGAGTTCATCGTCGGCCTGTAGAATAACTTGACTAACTACACTCATCTGATAGCAACTTGAATCTGAATATCTTTAAAGTAGTTTATCTTGACTTGGGTTCAATTTCAGCCCCCTTTATGTTTCGTTACCTCTGACATTCCATATGTCTTGGGAATACCTATGGTCGAATAAAATTCTATAAGCTAATGACCACATTGCTTACACTAATAATTTTGTTTTCCTCTACGATGAGGCGCAAACGCCTATTTGTTGATAGATAAAAAAGTTAGAAAGTTTTGCACCCCAGAAAGCTTATTCCTTCGTTGAATAAAACGAGAAAATCAAAAATTAAAGTTGGAAAGTTTGAAACGACTCTTAAAGGCGATCGTGAAAAAAAGTGCATTTTTGAGATAAAAAAGTTGGAAAGTTTGTGCATACACTTGACTTTTATGTTGTCCAAAAAAGCGCAATTGTCACATACAGTTTATGTGTACTAACACTGTACAAAGAGGGAAGAGGTATAAGGTATAGGGTGAAGAATGTGAAAAAGTTGTCTGGACTAATGGAATGATTTGTCTTTCCCCATCGCCATCTCAACCATAGCCAATAATTGTCTCGTTCGCACCTCAAAAAAGCCCTCAAAATCATCTCGTCTCAAAAAATCCCCCTCAATCAAATGAGAACGCAAAATTTCATCAATTCTCCCTCTTTCTACCCCTTTCTTCTCCAACTGCGTTAAATAACTTGAAGGCGACTGACTCCCCAGAAACCGATTCGTCTTCATCCGCAACGGTGTTTTATTAACAATGCTATTGTACTTACTGCGAGGAATCCCCACCTTTTTACACCATTTCTGCGGGAAAATATGATGATTCTCGATTTCTTCCTCAAAATATCTTACACAATCAATCGGTTCACCTGTCAGGAAATCTAATGCGCCATCCCGTCTCAATAAGGCGGAAATCGCCCGATAAGTCGCCCCTTGGGAATTGACAAAACTCTGGAGTCTTTCTGCGGTTAAATGAGCTTCTTTAACCGTTGTGGGAATTTCTCCTTTATTTAATACCCATAAAGGTACTTCAATCAAATCCTCGGCGGCGGTTGCTTCCCGACTCC
Source organism: Microcystaceae cyanobacterium (assembly GCA_051439375.1). Classification (GTDB taxonomy): domain Bacteria; phylum Cyanobacteriota; class Cyanobacteriia; order Cyanobacteriales; family Microcystaceae; genus JBGTGT01. The sequence continues at coordinate 2,140 of JBFRWB010000178.1, read as the reverse complement.
GTTCCTTCTAAATTAAGAATATCTTGACGATTACAGGCAATTCTTGGTAATTTATCAAGATTAATTCTTTTCTCTTTGGCTTCTAAACGACGATGATAGGTAGAGATTAAGGATAATGTTTGTAGAAAGTCTGTTGATTTAAGCAGACGTAAAACCTTATGCTGACTAAATTTTTTCTCTCTTTTTGCCCAATCTGCTCGTAAATCAAAGTTTTGACTGGCATATTCGGAGGTTAATAAGTCAAAAGGTGTTAATTCGCAGGGGAGTTCATTATGATTGACGAAAATATGACAAACGGCGGTTTTAGGCAATTCGGGACGAAGGATATATAATCCCATCTGGTAATGCTCGAACTTTTTGATGATTTGTGCCTCAAATTGTTCAATTAAGTCTATTTTTTCGGGACTATAATGCCAATACTTGCAGTAAGCTAAACGCCATTGACGGAAGTTAAAAACTTGAGATAAGGGGAAAAAGTTAGATTTATATTCTTTGTCGGGGCTAGAACAATCAATAATCGGTTTATGAGAGCGATATAGCTTTTTAGTGGGAGTAAAAGCGAAAATCGTCTCAATTCGTTCGGTATCGGGGGCGGTTAAAGCTAGTTCAATATCAAAATAATACCAGCGTTGGTCGGGTTTGTGGCGTTTTCCCCGATTAATCAAGACGGGTTGATGGGAAAAAAGGGACATAAAAAGACTGGTTAACCGTTTTTTCCGTCTAAAATGAGGGAATTGGGCTGAGGGAGTCCAAATAATTCTACTCCTTCTACCAAACGAGGTTTTAAGCGTAATTGGGCGTTATCTTGTTGTAAAAACATTAATGTTCCGACAGGAAATCCTAACGAAATACTATAGCCCTACGCAAAAACGTTAGGACAGTTTTTGAAGACGGCATCGACACATTCTCTGACGGTATCAAATTCCTTTAATCTCTGCTTCATCTGCTTTTTTAAAACTGCCCACCAGTTTTCAATTTTGTTTAAATCTGGTGACTCACCGTTCGCTTAAATGAAAAAGCGATCAAGGACAAAAAAGGTTAAAATCCTTGTGTAGTCAAGGGTTTCGTTTAAGGAGTCAAGATAATTTCCACACAAATACAGTCAGAACGAATAGATGATCTCCCCGTGATTATTCATTGGTTGCAACAAATGAAAGTAGCATCAATGATAGATGAGAATCTAGAAAAGCCTCATGGAAATGGTTTTGAAGTTCCTTTGGGAAGTATATGGGTTGAACCAGAAAGTAAGAAATGTTATCAATGGGATGAAAGATGGCTAGTTATTAAATCGAATGCTTTAGCATCTCGTCAAATAAAAGGCTTAGAGAGTCGTTTAGTTAAGGTCGAAGAAAGATTATTATCTCTGAAAAAAAGACCGGGTAAAAATGAGAAGATTTTAGAGCAAAAAGATACGAGAAGCCCTGAAGGAAAAGAGATTAACCCAGTATATCACATACTCAATTGAGAAACAGCAAAGCTATAAGAAAGTATATAAAGGTCGTGGTAGTCGTAGTGACCCATCTTCTTATCGTCGAGTTCGTCAAACAAAATTAATTCTAAACTACGCTCGTTTAAACTCAGATATTGAGTTTTTTAAAACTGTAGCAGGTTGGCGTTTATATGTCACTAATGGTTCTGAGGAACAATTATCTGTGACAGAAGCTGTGTCAGCTTATAAAGAACAATGGCAACCAGAAAGGGGATTTCATCGTTTTAAAAAAGGTCGTTTGTCTGCTTTACCTATTTATTTTCGAGACGAAGATAAGATTAAAGGGTTGATGTTTTTATTAACGATCGCTCTGAGGGTTTTTACTTTAATGGAGTTTGTGGTGCGTCGCCAATTGCGTCAATCTCAATCTCGTTTATCTGGACTGTATAACGGTAATCCTAAACGCAGCACTGAGAGTCCTACGGCTGAACAGATGTTAAAAGCGTTTAGAAACCTCACTTTATATATACTTCGAGATGGAGAGCAGGAAGTCACTTGTCTTAATGATATACAACTACAAATCTTGAGGTTAATGAATATTCCAGAAGCCATTTATACGACTGACTTCTTTGCTTCGGGATAAATCTGCTCCTTATTGTTCGCTCAATCCTTTACAGAGTCAGCTTTTCAACCTCTTTTATATTGTCTGAC
>JBFRWB010000177.1:0-23174 GCA_051439375.1 Microcystaceae cyanobacterium | reverse complement strand
ATATAATGCTCGTTTATTAATTAAAAAATCAGGATTTACAGAAAACTTGCAAAAATTGTTACTATCTAAATAATAAATACTGTAAGATGAACAAAGTCCGAAAACTGTTTAAAACTAAAAATGATTTATTTGCCTCCCTTATTTTTTCCAAATTATAAATTAAATAATTGAGATAAAGAAACCACTCGATAATTTTGTTGAGACAGACGAGGTAAAAGCTTGTTTAAAACTTCTACAGTATTAGCAGCTTCAGTCTTATGTCCACCATGTACAATCAGAATAGAACCCTTAAAAGTAAACCGTTCGATATTCTTCAACGTAAAATCTGGCCGTCCGATTAAATTTTGAGTATCAAGGGGAATCATTGAAGCGAGAGCAAACTTATTCTGATACCCTAAATTATGTCCAATGGTTGTCAAAGTTTCCAGCATAGATTGATTATAAAACCCCTGTCCGGGTCGAAACCAGCGAATCGGTTGATTAATCTGTTTAGATAATAATTGATGGGCTTCTACAAATTCAGCTTGAAAATCTATTTCAGACAAATTAGCATGACGATGATCGAATTGTCCATGATTGCCAATTTCGTGACCCTGATCAATGATTTCTGTTAGTATATCTAAATCAAGTTGTTTTTGATTTGTTTGATATTTAAGATGATCAGTTGTGATGAAAAAAGTTGCGCTGACAGGGGTTGAAAAAGATTGATTATGCTGTCTTATCGCTTCTAGTATTTTTCGAGTAGATTGTTTTTGATCTTCATCACGAGCAGGTATATCATCAATGGTTAGTGCAATAATCGGTTCATCCGTATCTTTTAGAAAAACTGCTTTAGGGAATTTCTTAGCAATTTGAGAGACTAAAATTTTTTCTAATTTATGATTCATTTTTATGATATTGTGAACAAATTTGAGAGAATTATACCTAAAGCTAACAGATTGCCCTTAAAATGGAAATGGTTTACAACGGAGTACCCTCTAAATATCGTGTTTGTTCTCAATGGTTATGAATATCTGCTAGGCTTTCTCTTAGCCTGTAGTCTTGTCCCCATTCTTGCCCTAACTGCTTCTAAATTGGTACGTCCGAGTGGGGGAGGTCCCGAACGCCGTACTACTTATGAATCAGGAATGGAACCCATCGGTGGGGCATGGATTCAGTTTAATATCCGTTATTATATGTTTGCCCTTGTATTTGTGGTATTTGACGTAGAAACGGTCTTTTTATACCCTTGGGCAGTAGCATTTAACCGCTTAGGTCTCCTAGCCTTTATAGAAGCCCTTATCTTCATTGCCATTCTAGTCATTGCGCTGGTATATGCTTGGCGTAAAGGGGCTTTAGAATGGTCTTAGGGTACACCCCTAAACGATGCAATACATGACGCTATTTTCAGCCATTATGACTTCTGAAACAACATTTGAACAGCAACAAACCCAAAAAATTCTCAATCCCATCAGCCGAGGACAGATTACGCAAGATTTGTCAGAAAATGTCATCCTTACAACAGTAGATGATATCTACAACTGGGCAAGATTATCTAGTCTGTGGCCAATGTTATACGGGACAGCTTGCTGCTTCATCGAATTTGCAGCCTTAATCGGGTCTCGCTTCGATTTTGACCGTTTTGGTCTTGTTCCCCGTTCGAGCCCACGACAGGCTGATTTAATCATCACTGCGGGAACAATTACCATGAAGATGGCACCGGCTTTAGTTCGTCTTTACGAAGAAATGCCAGAACCCAAGTATGTGATTGCGATGGGTGCCTGTACAATTACGGGTGGAATGTTCAGTAGTGACTCAACCACTGCCGTTCGTGGGGTCGATAAATTAATTCCCGTCGATGCCTATATTCCGGGCTGTCCTCCCCGTCCTGAAGCCATTATTGATGCCATTGTTAAACTACGCAAAAAAGTAGCGAATGAATCAATTCAAGAACGGGGCATGGTGCAGCAACAAGTTCATCGTTACTATAGTACCACCCATAATATGAAAATGGTTGAGCCTATTTTGACAGGAAAATATTTACAAACCGAAACCCGTCAAACCCCACCCAAGGAATTGACAGAAGCAATGGGACAAGCCATTTCACCCGCTTTAGAAACTGCATCTCCACAAGGGGAGGAAATTGAACGTGACTGAAGAAAATCAAACACCTGAAACCACAGAAGAAACAACTATTGTACCTGCTGGAGAAGTGTCTAGTTGGTTAACAGAAAATGGTTTTGACCACGACAGTTTAGAACCTGACCATTTAGGGGTTGAATTAGTTAAGGTTGACCCTCAATATTTAATTCCCATGGCAACTGCTTTGTATGCTTATGGATTTAATTACCTTCAATGTCAGGGGGTTTATGATGAAGGACCCGGTAAAGCATTGGTCAGTTTCTATCATTTAGTGAGAGTAACAGATAACTGTGACAAACCCCAAGAAGTCCGTCTTAAAGTATTTGTTCCACGGGATAATCCAGTTATTCCTTCCGTTTATTGGATTTGGAAAGCGGCTGATTGGCAGGAACGGGAAAGCTATGATATGTATGGAATTCTCTATGATGGACACCCGAACTTAAAGCGGATTTTAATGCCCGAAGATTGGGTAGGTTGGCCATTGAGAAAGGACTACATTTCTCCCGATTTCTACGAATTGCAGGATGCTTATTAGACCCTAAGTGGGCGCAAACCTTGCGCCCCTACATTATATCGTTAATCAGTATGAGCAATTTAATCAAATGGCAAGCTACAAACTCAGTGAACAGGAGATTGAACTCGCATTAAGTGGTTTGAAAAACTGGCAAGTTCAAGACAACAAATTATCTAAAACCTTCAAATTCAACACCTTTGCTGAAGCTATGGGATGGATGGTAACAGTCGGTATTGAAGCAGACAAATTAAATCATCATCCTGAATGGTGTAATGTTTATAATCGAGTGACGGTTAATCTCTGCACCCATGATTTAGGCAATGCGATAGGAAATTTAGATGTAGAATTAGCAACGATAATGGATAAAGCTGCCGAGAATTATTAAGATATACCCCGATATATTAACACTTATTTATAAAAAAACTACAGTAATCGTAGGTTGGGTTGACGAAGGAAACCCAACAAATAGCAAGGATTGAGGATGTTGAGTTACGCTGTCCCTTAACCCAACCTACAAATAGGATAGTAAACCCCGAAAATCCTAATTCAACATCGGAAGGGTAACGAAAAAAGTTGTCCCTTGATTTAAACAAGATTCTAGCCAAATATTCCCCCTATGTCGTTTAACAATGCGTTGACAGATAGCAAGGCCAATTCCCGTACCGGGGTATTCTTCTTGGGTATGTAATCGTTGAAAGATTTGGAAAACACGCTCGAAATGAATCGGATCAATGCCGATGCCTTGATCTTGAACCGAAAATAACCAGTGATCCCCTTTGCTCTCTCCCTTAATTTTAATTTTTGGTGGCGTTTCTCCATGATATTTCATACCATTGTCAATTAAATTTTGAAAAAGCTGCACCAATTGAATTCCATCCCCTTTCAGATAAGGCATTTCTCCCTCAATAGTAATTTGAGCTTGGCTAGATTCTATGGCTTTTCGCAAATTAGCGATGGCTCTTTGGACTATAACTTGGATTGAGACAGTTTCAAATAGTGTTTCTTTCCGGCCCACCCGTGAATATTGTAATAAATCCTCAATTTGTTGTTCCATACGCTGTGCGCCAACAACAATATGCTCAATATATTTATGTGCTTTATCATCTAATTTGTCTCCATAACGGCGTTGTAGAAGTTTAGTAAAATCAGAGACAATTTGCAGCGGTTGGCGTAAATCATGGGAAGCAATATAGGCAAATTGCTCTAATTCAGCATTAGATCGGGCAAGTTCCTTTTTTTGTGCCATTTCTTGTTCTCTTAACTGTGCTTGAGAAAGAGCAATTCCTAATTGATCACTTAATTGCTTTAATAATTCCATTTCTTCCCTTTTCCATTGTCTAGGTTTACTGCACATTTGTACACATAATAAGCCCCAAACCAGTGATAAATCATCAGAACGACACATAATAATAGGAACAACAATTTGAGATAATACTTGGCACTTTTTTAGTAACTTATTGTAGCAGTTATGATAATTTTCTTGTTGAATATCGTTAATAACATGAACATAGCCATCTTTATATTTTTTGTGACAATTTTCCCATGCACAATAATCTGTAATGGGTACATTTAATAAGGATGAAATCCCTGTCATTAAGGATTCATTTACTACTTTTCCTGAGCCATCTTTCTCAAAGCGATAAAAAATAACTCTATCAACTCTAAAGGTTTTTCTAATCTCTTGAACGGCTATTTGTAAAGTTTCCTCAACCTCCCCAGACTGACGAATTTTCAAGGTTAAAGATGAGAGTAAACGCAGACGACGGTTAACATCAAGTTGACGCTTCCGACTCTTTACTTTTTCCCAGTAACGATATAGCATATCTCCAACTATTTGCAGTAGATAAATGTCCTCATCAGACCATTTTTTAAAGTGAGTTTGACTGGTATCTAGTCCGACTTGTCCCCATAAATAATCGTGAGCATCATAAATGGGAATTGCTACTAAAGAATTGATTCCCATAGAGGTTAAGTAATCTCGTTCTTTTTGTGCTTGAGGGGGTAATTGTTCAACGGATGGAATCAGAATATTTTGACGAGTCATTAGTTTATGATGCCACCAAGTAAAATAAGCAATATCTACACTTTGAAATTGAGGTTTCTTTGGTTTTATGCCTTTTAAACACCATTCGTGTGTCATGCAGCCAATATTTCCTTGTTGATTAAATTGAATCAAATAAGCCCCACTAGCATGAGTGGCTAACCCAATCTGTTGTAAAACCCTTTTAATATTCCCTAATTTGTTAAGAATCAATTCTTGAGAGGCACGGGAAATAGCATTTTCTAAACGCAGTCGGTAGCGCAATGCTTCTTCTGCTTTTTTGCGTTCTTGAATATCTTCTACAATAGCCATTAAATAAGCTGGCTCTTCATTTTCATTTCTTACTAATGTGGTGGTTACTTGTGTCCAGATTACTTTTCCATCTCGATGGATATAACGTTTTTCAAGGGTATAACAGTTTATTGTTCCTTGTAAAAGTTGCTGTATATGGTCTAAAGTTAACTCTAGATCATCAGGATAAGTTAATTCTAAAAAAGTTTTTGTTAAAAGTTCTAAGTCTCGATAACCAGATAAATTACATAATTTTTGATTGATTTTTAAAATTGTTCCTTCAAGAGATGCAATAGCCATTCCTACGGCTGCTTGTTCAAAAAAGCCCCGAAATTGTGCTTCACTGTGCTTTAAAGCTTTTTCGGCAGCAATACGATCACTAACATCCCAAAAGATTCCTTGTGTTCCTGTTACTTTTTTCTCTGAATTGTATAAAGGACTTTTGACAACTTGAACGTGCTTTAATTCTTGAGTAATTGGCACTTTATGAGCTTCTACTGTATTCAAGACTTCTTCTGTTGTTATAACAACTTTATCATCTTGATCATATTTTTGTGCTAACTCTAAAGGATAAAGATCATAGACTGTTTTACCTTTCGATTCCTCTAAATTCATGCCTAAACTATCCAGCATTGCTTGGTTAACAAATGTCAATCTACCTTGTTTATCCTTAGTATAAATACTTTGAGGTAAGTTATTAATGAGAGATTGATAAAAGGTTGTTTCTTTTTGTTTTTTTTGCTGCTTTTGGTAATAGTAAATCGCTAAATGAATAGCTTTTCTAAGAGTCTCAGGGGTTAATTGATCAAGCTCTAAATAATTCATTGCACCTTTTTCTAAAGTTTCAATTCCTTGATGAGAATAATTAACAATGGTAATAATAGGCTCAGATAAATCAGATAGCAGAGGATGAATTATTGTACAACAGTCCACTAAATAAAGGGCAAAGATTTCTTCAGTATTGTTTGACAATTCTGGCAATAAAAGCCGATCATAAGGAATATTAGAATAGTCTGTGATCCCTGCAAGAGATTGACCTATCTTATTGATAAAAGATTGATTATCTGAGCATAAAAAAATTTTTTCAATCTTAAGCATAATGTTACCTCTACTTGACATAAATAATGTTATCTTGCCTTAGACAACTATCTTAGGGAGTAATAATTTTTGATCTCCTTTTTCAACGACTTGTCCTATTCCTAAAAAATCTTGGGATTGATACCAAACTTGAACCTTAATAGGTAAAGATAAATCAGGTAAAGTATAATCAATAAATTCCCAAGGAATCCCTTGACCATGACCCCAACGTTTTGCCGTATTCTTTCCTAAACTAATCATGATTAAATGACTTAATACTTGATCAGGATCAAGTAGTTTAAATTGATCTTGAGCCAGTTGAGACTCAATTTCTTCTAGGGTCATACTCTCCTCTAATTTTAATCCACCGCTTTCTGTACGTTCTAAAAAAGCGAGTGTTCCTCCAACCTTGAGTTTATCACCCAAATCACGAGCGATCGCACGAATATAAGTGCCTGTTCCGCAAGTAATTTTGACTTCCAATTCAGGAAAATCTTGAGAATTCCAATTTAAAATATCAATACTTTTAATGTCAACTTCTCTTTCTGGAACATCGACCTTTTCTCCTTTACGAGCCAATTCATAGAGTCTTTTTCCATCTTTTTGAATCGCACTATAAGCGGGGGGAATTTGCTTGATTTTACCGATAAACTGGGGTAAATAGATTTTTATTTCTTCAAGGGTTAAATGAGGCACAGCTTTGTAATGAATATTTTCTCCTTCTAAGTCATCAGTGGTCGTTTGTACGCCAAATCGAATTTTGGCACGATAAACCTTTTGCTCTAGTAATAAAGATAACAAACGAGTGGCTTTTCCCACACCAATGGGTAAAACGCCTGTTGCTAAAGGATCGAGTGTACCGCCATGTCCAATTCGCTTAATTTTCAGTAATTTACGCATTTTGGCTACACAATCATGAGAGGTCATTCCTTGGGGTTTGTTAAGATTAATAAAGCCTAGCATAGTGATGAGTAAGGGAGTCAATTGTTATCTTTATCTTAGGAGAACTGATCAAAAATGATCCTTTTTCGATCTCAATTATTTGTAGTTGAATTAATGTGATCCCTAATGTGTCTCCTATCAAAATACATTTGTTACTGTATTTCATGTATTTTGTCAAGGATAAAACTTAAAGTATTTTTCTTTTTTCCTTAAGAAGTATATCGAAATTTCTTATACCCTAAAAACACTAGAATAAATAGAAAGTATTTTTGAGGTCTCAAGGTTAAGCAAAAAATCAATTTTCATTAAGAAGTCTTCTCTTTAGAGTTTCAATTTCTCTAATCTCTCTGTTATCGGTTTTTATATGACAAGTAGTAAATGAACAAGGTACTGTTATGATTCTTTAACAGACTAGACGTGCAGATTGCTAAAAGCACTGTTGTATAAGACTTTTAACGTTTTGAGGTTGTTTTTAAAGCTACAATAGCCCACGATAGGAATATCGTATCATAAAAACAGGTAGTTTTTTTGATCGTCAGGTTGTACCTATTGATTTTTCGTTACTAGGAGATGGCTGAAACCCTTATTCTTTCATTACTTTTTTCAAGTCATGGTTTCTTGACAATTAAGCCCCTCAACAGGATTAATCGTACAGGATAGATCGGGAAATATTTTGGTAATTTCACATTCTATATCGTGGTTGACATTGAATTATATAGTCTTGAAAAATTGCAATTCACTTTATCGATCCTATTGATATAGTTAATTGAAACGACTATAACAAAGGAGTTTTATCAAGAAAAGCAAAATACCGCCACCTTATCATAAAGTAGCGGTACTTATGTCTATAATCAAAATGAAGCCATCAAACCGTCGTAATTTCTTTCTCCTTCTTGGCTAACATTTGATCAATTTCCTTAATAAACTTATCAGTAACTTTCTGAATATCATCCTGTAAATCACGGGATTCATCTTCAGAAATGTCGCTCTTCTTCTCCTGTTTGCGTACCGACTCAATGGCATCGCGGCGAATATTTCGGATAGCCACCTTACCCTCTTCTGCTAATTTTCCCACCACTTTTACTAACTCTTTGCGTCTTTCTTCGGTGAGGGGAGGAATATTTAAACGAATTACCTTACCATCATTATTAGGTGTTAAACCCACATCAGACAGAGAAATCGCTTTTTCAATGTTGGCCGCACTACTAAGATCATAAGGTTGAATAGTAATAGTCGTTGCGTCGGGGGTAGCAATATTCGCTAATTGCTTTAAAGGTGTGGGACTGCCATAATAATCCACCGTAATTCTATCTAGCAAAGACGCACTCGCACGTCCAGTTCGTACTGAATTAAAAGACCTTTGAGTCGCTTCGATGGTCTTTTTCATATGGCCTTCAACTTCAGCTAACTTCACAGAAACCTCCTACAATTGTTCCAACTGGTTCTCCTTTAATAGCACGGAGAATATTCCCCGGTACTGATAAATTAAATACCATAATAGGAATGTTATTTTCTTTACAAAGTGCGATCGCTGTTCCATCCATAACCCGTAAATCATGGGTTAACACATGACCATAGGTAAGGCTTTGATAGCGTCGGGCATTGGGGTTAACCGTGGGGTCAGAGTCATAAATGCCATCGACTTTGGTGGCCTTAAACACCACTTCAGCGTCAATTTCGGCGGCTCTGAGGGCGGCGGTGGTATCCGTGGTAAAAAAGGGATTTCCCGAACCTGCCCCAAACACCACAACTCGTCCTTTTTCTAGATGACGAATGGCACGTCGGCGAATATAGGGTTCGGCTACTTCTTGCATTGCGATCGCTGTGAGTACCCTAGTAGGGATGTTAATGTGTTCTAGGGCATCTTGCAAGGTCATGGCGTTCATGACGGTGGCAATCATACCAATATAATCGGCCGTGGCCCGATCCATTCCTGCAGAAGCTGCTTTAACGCCCCTGAAAATGTTACCGCCACCCACCACAATGGCTAATTGAATTCCATTGTTAACGACTTCAGACACTTCTTGGGCAATGTTCGTGACGACTTTGGGATCGATGCCATAGCCCAAATCTCCCATTAGGGCTTCACCGCTCAATTTTAATAATACTCGGTGGTAGGTCATGGTTATGCCACAAATTTAGGGGTTACATATGTTTGGATCTGCGTTAAGGTTGCGCTCATAAAACTTACCGCAATTTAAACAAGTCCATTCTCTCATAGAAAGCTCATTTTTAGCAAAGATTATCTTAGAATCACTAATTTGTCTAAAAAAATGGAAATATAATCAAATTACCTGACTGAAGAAAAATGATGCGATTGATTAATTTTTGAAGAAAGAGCGATCGCAGTTTAGATGTTTGAGAAAAGCGATCACAAAATCTCATTTACTGATTAAGTTTACTTAAAGCAGCTTTGATTAAGTGATAATAATGAGGTTGTGTTACATCTACTTGTTGTGCTGTTTCTCTAGTTTTTCCTAATAAACCTATTCGGTTTCCTTGACGAACTGCCAACACTTTACCTTGTTCATTTTTAATTCTTAATTCGTTTGAATCTTGCCATAAGCTACAACGATATAATCGTCCTTGATAACTGAATTTTGCCTTTTGTATTGTAGTTATGCTTTGGGGAAGTCTTACCCCAATTAATTCTAATTCAATATTCCTTTGGCCTTGCCAGTGATTTTCAATCACCTTATAAGCAATATCTAACCGAGTTGGCAAGGGGAAATATTCCCCCCATCGCCAAGCAATTCCTGATAATTTAATATCTGAATTATCTTGAGCAAATACTAATTTAAGATGCTTACTTTTTAATAATCTCTGCTCAACAACTCTAACATTTTCTGTCCAAAAAATAGGGAAGTGATTGCCAATCCCCCACGGTTGTAGTTGATCAATTTGTTGATAAAGTCGCTCATTTAATTGTTCAAAATTGGCTTGAGCATCGATTTTAATTAAAGGTTTTAAATATTCAGGTTTTAAACAACGATGGGCAAACTCACTTAATCTTTTAGCAAAAAAAGGTAAATTCTCAGTTGGAAAACTAAACCCTCCTGCTGCTTTATGTCCTCCATATTTTCCTAATAAATCATCACAATATTCTAAAGCTTCAAATACATGAAACTCTTCAATTCCTCTTGCTGAACCTCTAATATGACCGCTTTCTTCATAGGTTCCAATAAAAACAGGGACACCATATCTTTCTACTAATCGGGAGGCGACAATACCGATAACGCCATGATGCCAGTCTTCTTTAACAATGACTAATACCCTTTCTTTTTGCCAAAAAATAGGTTTAGTTTCCACTAAATGGACTGCTTCAAATTCGATTTGTTCACAAAGTTGTTGTCGTTGTTTATTCGTTTGTTCACATTGCATTGCCCTTTCTAAAGCAATTCCTTGATCATCTGTTGTTAATAAATCAATCACCAATTGCGGATCGCCAATTCTTCCTACTGCATTAATTCTTGGTCCCAAACGAAAGCCTATATCATCAGGTTTCAATTGTTTTTGTTCCTCACTCACTCCCGCCATTTGCATTAACGCTTGTACCCCTGCTAATTGGGAATTTGGTAATCGTTTTAACCCTGGTTTTAACCAACGACGATTAACTCCTATCAATGGGGCTAAATCTGCAATTGTTCCCAAGGTAAAGAGTTCTAATAATTGATCAGTTAACCCCTTTAATAACCCCAATTTTTGAGCAGTCGTAACCGCTAAAATATAAGCGACTCCTACCCCTGCAAGTCCAGCGTAAGGAGATAATTCTGATAACAATTTAGGGTTTAAAATAGCATCAGCAGGGGGTAGTTTTTCAGGTAAATCATGGTGATCAGTAATAATGACAGTGATGCCTAATTCAACGGCTAATTTAATGGGTTCATAAGCTGAAATCCCATTATCAACTGTTAAGATTAATTTAACATTCTCTTGAGCAAATTCTTTAACAATACGCTGATTAATTCCATAACCATCCTTCATCCGACTGGGAATGGCATAATCAACCTTTCCCCCTAAATGACGTAACGTCCTAATAAGTAATGATGTACTTGTCATACCATCTGCATCATAGTCTCCACAAATGGCAATTTTTGATCCATCTGCGATCGCTTTTGCTAACAATTCTACACTTTTAGTCAAATCAGAAAATTCGCTTAAAGGGGAAGGTAAAGCATTGGTTTCGGGATTCATAAAGACTTGGGCCGCTTCTGGTGTTTTAATGCCTCTATTTAATAAAACTTGACCCATTAAGGCAGATAATCCTGTAGCTTCTACCAAAGTTTGACAGTCTTGAGGAGAATTAGGAAATAATTGCCATCGTTGAGAAGGAAGTTTCATAAAACAGTTATGGGGTTAGTTTTAAACCTGCCCTTTTAATCAAAAGGTTATACCCATTATCCTACTAATGTTGGTAATGGTAGCGACAGGAAATAATAGTTAAATAATCATCATCAACGACATAAATAAGACGATGGGTTTCATCAATACGACGAGACCAAAAACCTGATAGGTTTTCTCTGAGGGGTTCAGGTTTACCAATTCCTTCAAAGGGATGGGATAAGGTATCTTGGATAAGGCGATTAATTCGCTTTAAAGTTTTCTTATCCTGAGATTGCCAATATAGATAGTCTTTCCACGCTTTACTTGCCCGTGCTAACTTGCGCATCGATTAAATTATGTTCTTGTGTTTGACCTGTACGATATTCATTGATTGCTTCTTCTAGATGTTTAGCATTAGCAGGAGATTTGAGGAGATAGACGGTTTCCATTAGGCTATCATAGTAGCTTTTAGACATAATGACCGCATCTTCTGCATCTCTTCTAACAATAATGGTACAGTCTTGAGCATTAGCCACTGTATCGAGTACGGATTTAAAGTTTTGTCGGGCTTCGCTAAAGTTAACAATATTCATAATAGCTGAGTTGTACGAGATTAATTACAGGTATCCAATCGATTCTATCACTTTCAATTTTATAACCAACGCCAAGATCCCCATAAAATTCCCCCCGTTAAGATTAAACAGAGAAGTCCACTTAAACCAGCAAGGGGTTGACGATATATTCCTGTGATCCATTGAGGACTTTCATCGGGGTAACTGATCAACTCCGCCGTATCAAGAGATGCTAACCCCCACACCCACGCCGTATGTAGTCCCCATGCTAACCCTAAATTGCCTCCATCTAGCCACATAGCCCCCACTAATACTATCCCCATTAGCCATAAACCGGGTAACTGGGGTAAGGTTTCTTGTCTTTCCCAAAGCAGGTGTAATAGGGCAAAAATAACGCTAGAAATGATAGCAGCGATCGCCGGTGAAAAATCTTCTTGTAGTTGCGTCTGAAAGATTCCTCTAAATATTAATTCTTCTGTAATTCCGATCCAAAGGGCGATCACTAACAAAGGAACACTATTTTTAATTAATTTTGACCAATTTTCCCTTTTCCATCTGATCCATCCTCCCCAAGTTTCTAAACTAAAGACAAGCATTAACCCCAATATTCCTAACCCTATTCCGATCAATAAGGAATAAATAAGGGAGAATTGCCAAGGTAGTCCATAGTCAGATAAAGATTTTCCATCAATTTGACAGGTTAACCACACTAATAACGGTGCAATACTGTATAAGGCAACAACAAGGGGTAATTTTTGTTGAGAGGTAACAGCTTGAAAGGGTTTCCACTTCAGGAATAGGGCAAGCGGTAGCCACAGAATTAACCAAATGGTTAAAAATAGAACTATTTTACTTAGAGAGGATAGGGGGTTACCCCATTCCAGCAGCCACGAAAACATCATTTATTTTTATAACAATGGACAACAGGCTTTCGTTGGAAGTGAACCTTGGGCTTTCTTCCTTACAAAAACCTGTGTAATAGTATCACGGTGGATGGGCAACTACCTGCTTCAATAATAGGGGAGAGGGAATGGGATCTTTCCCCTTGCAGGAAGGTTCACCTAAAACGGGAGATATAAGTAATGCCCTTCTAATGGCTATCCTTGTTGTTCCCATTGGTGAACTTCTTAGGCTTCCTCAAACTCGGAATCACCATCGAGTTGCTTAAGGTGAATATGTTTATAGCCCAGTTTAATTTCAAACTCGTCTCCGGGGCCTAAACCCATTGCTTTGGTGTAGGTAGAACCAATCACGATTTGTCCATTTTTGTGGACACTAACACGGTACGTTGGTTCACGGCCACGACCGTCTTTTGTTCCTTCTGGATCGAGGGGAATGTCCCTTGCATCAAGGAGTGCGTTGTAGAACTCGACTAATTCGACCTTTTCTTCTTCCCCTTTGATTGTGTAGTAACCACATTCTTTAGCCTTTTCCCGTCTGGGCATATCGGCCAATTCCTGTACTTTCTTGAGAAGGGCTTTTCCCGTTAATGGGATGGGTGCGGTATCAGTTACCATTTGTCAATTGTCCTTCCTGTTTTACAATAACAGTTTACATTTTTGAGGTTGATTGTTCCTACTAAAACTATAACGCTAAATGTTGATAATGAGCAAAAAATTTTTCTCAAAAAATATCTAAGAAGATTCGAGGCTGCTGTCTGGGCTTCCATCAAGTTAAATTCATCTTTGTTGATCGCTGGATCGTTTTGATAGGGGGCAATAGGGGTAAAGTTTTTAATGGCGGATTGGGGAAACCCTAGCTGTAATTGAGTCTTTAGGAATTTATTTCTTTCTTACATTTCCCAATAAAAAATCGTTAATATTAAAATTTGTTAAGATTACAGTTCAGTTTTCAGAGATTATAAGGGCAATTGCCATAGCAGATAAAAGGTTAGTTAGGACAATGGGAAACCTGCAAGCGTCCTTGTTTCGCCAACAGTCCTCGACTGTTAACTGCTATAGACTAATATTGAGTCTTTATCAAGATTTCCCAATATGGATGAATAAAGGCGTTATTGATCACGAAACCGTTCTAGGATAGAGAGTGTCTAGTGATCCAGTGGCAAAAATTAGGCTCATTTTTACTACTTTTTGCTACTGACTCTGATAAGATGAGCGTCAGTAAGTTTGACAAGCTGACGTGCGACTCTTCAAATTTCTCAGTCGAGGATAGATTAACGATGGATTCTAATTTAGAGAAAACCACAGAAAAACCGATTACTGTTGGGAGTGATGCCCCCGGTGCCATCTCATCTACCACAAAAATGCCAGATATGAACCAACCTTGGCAAGAATGGGTAGAACCAGTGATGGATGTCTTGGGTAAAGTCCCAGACTATGTTAGTGAGTTTTTCAGTAGCTATAGACAGCCCTTGATTACCTTGGGCTTAATTTTCTTAGGTATTGTAAGTGTTAAAGTCACTTTAGCTGTGCTGGATGCCCTTGACGATATTCCCCTGCTTGCACCTATTTTACAGTTGGTTGGACTTTGCTATACCATCTGGTTTGTCTATCGTTACCTGTGGAAAGCATCAAATCGAGCAGAATTATCCACTGAAGTTGAAGCGATTAAACAACAAATTTTCGGTAACGACTAGCTAGATTCTCTGTTGTTCTCTTTCGCTTCATTTTACATTTAAGTTTGCCTTTGGGCAGACTTTTTTTTGTGTTAGTTTCGGGTTTCAGGTTTCAGGTGTTAGGTTTCAGGTTGGGTATGTAAGAAGCATTAGCTAATCTTAAACAAGCAACTGAATTATATTTAGAAGAATTTTCCCTTAACCTAAAACCTCACATCTTGCTTAACTGAGATAAAATTTCATTTTGCAAGTCTTGATGTAATTGATAATTGTAAGTGCGATCGCTTATTACTTCAATCAGAGTAGATTGAGAACTATTTAAGGCTGTTTGATACATTTGAGCAAATTCGGTAGGGGTTTGGGGTTGATAATAATCAATCTTAAATAATTGGGATGCTGCTTTAAATTGTAAACCGTGAGGTGTTCCAAAATAAGGTTCAAAGACATCAGATACTTCAGAAATAGGAAGAAACGAGAAAATACCCCCACCATCATTATTAACTAAAACAATGATTAAGGGGTAGTCTAAAGCATTTAATTGGGCTAAACTATTCAAATCATGTAAAAAGGCTAAATCTCCAATTAAGACAGTTACAGGTGCTTTTATTCCTTTGGAAAATCCCGATGCTGTAGCAATTGTCCCCTCAATTCCACTTGTTCCCCGATTAGCAGCCACTTTTCTATTTTTACCATCACTTACCCCATAACGATCCATTTCTCGAATTGCCATACTATTTGCTAAGTATAACCCATGTTCAGCAGGAAGATAATGGGAAATTAAACGACTGACTAAGGGTTCATTTAAGCTTGTTTGCTGGTTTAAAATGTTATCAATGGTTAATTCCACAGTTTGAGATTGTTGTTGTAATTTTTTTAGCAAATCTTCTTGTTGAGAAAGACTAAGAGAATCAATTATCTGCTGACAAAATAGGCTAATATTCGATTTTATCTGCCAAGTTACCGTATAGTTAGGATCATATTGTTCCTCATAGTCCGTTACCACAATATGATGGGTAATCTCACTTTTACTTAACCATTGTTGAAAGGATTTAGAGATGATGCGATCGCCAATTTGTAAAACGGTTTCAATCGGATACAATTTATTAAAATTTTCCTGTAAAACCAGATAATCAAAATAAGGAATAAGTTGAGGAATAGAGGAATTGAGTCTTAACCCTGATTGTACATCGGCAAAAACTGGCCAATTCAATTGTTTAGCGAATTTTATTACTAACTCTTGTTCAGAAAAATTATTTAATCGTCCAATACATAAGATACCTTCTTCAGACGCTTTAAGAATTGATAAAAGTTGCTCTTTTTCTGAAGGTTGAATAATTAATTGAGGATGGCTAGATTTATAATAAGGAAGATTCGTCTGTTTCCACTTATTAAGAGAAGGAAAAGTATTAAGGTTTATTTCTTCAGAAGTTGGGGCTAACGGTTCACGAAAAGCACAGTTTAAATGAACAACACATTTAGAAAAAGAACAGGCTTGATCAATGATAGATAACACCATTTCTGGCGAAATCTTATCATTAGGACAAGGTAAATTCAAGAAATATTTGGTATATTGACCGTATAAAATATTCTGTTTAATGGTTTGATTTGCGCCTCTTTGTTGCAACTCAGGGGGACGATCAGCCGATAAAATAATTAAGGGAATATGATTCGTTGACGATTCAATAACCGCAGGATAATAGTTAGCAGCAGCCGTACCCGAAGTACATATCAAAATAGCAGGATTTCCCGTAGCTTTAGCATAACCTAACCCATGAAAAGCAGCCCCTCGTTCATCATAATAAATAATTTTCTCTGCTTTGGGATGACGTGCCACTGCAACCGTTAAAGGAGTACAACGAGATCCCGGTGAGAGAATAAAATAGTGATAGCCATTTCTGATGAGTTCTTCTATGATGAGAAAACCCCAAAGGCTGTTAAGATTAGATGGGTTAACCAATGCTGTAGGACAAGCTTCTAGCTTGTAATAATTAAAAGTGTAGAAAAAGCTTCTAGCTGATCACAGGCAGGCTTCCCATACTACTACTGTCATAGCCCAAAAGCCTATTCTACGGTTTACAAAGTAGAAATTTAGACGCAAATCACCTAGCCTATATCTCTTAAAGGCGAAGATAGCATAATTTTTGTCAAATTGCAAATGATTGATCAACTTTTTTAAAGTTATGCAACAACTATCCAACCAAGAAACCGCTTATCAAGTCTGGAAGACAACAGAAGTTTCCCAAACCTTTCTAACAGGAGTAAGGGGTGCAATTCCCTTAGCATCTGAGCAAATTGATGTAATTTTGCGGTTAATTAAATTAACGCAATCACAGGTTAATTCTTTTTTAGACTTAGGGTGTGGCAATGGGATTTTAGGTAAAGCGATTTATCATTTATTTCCCCAAGGAAAAGGATATTTTGTTGATTTATCTGAGACAATGATTGAAGCAGCAAAGGACAATATAAAATCAGAATTTTCTCAATCTCAATTTATCCTGTCTGATTTTAGTCAATCTGATTGGCATCAACCATTACAACAACAAACCTTTGATGTGATTGTCTCAGGTTTTGCTATTCATCATCAGCCTGATTCTCGAAAAAAAGAAATTTACCAAGAAATTTATCAATTATTAAATAACGGCGGCATCTTTTTAAACCTAGAGCATATTGCTTCCCAAAGTTTATTGGGAGAACAAGCATTCGATCAGTTATTTGTCGATTCTTTGTACGCCTTTCATCAGCAACAAGATTCACAACAAACCAGAGAAGAAATTGACCAGCAATATTATAACCGAAGTGATAAAACAGCCAATATTCTTGCTCCCGTTGAACTTCAATGTCAATGGTTAAGAGAAATTGGGTTTCGGGATGTAGATTGTTTTATGAAGATTTTTGAAATTGCTCTATTTGGAGGGGTTAAATCAGTTATCTGTTAACCCTACCGATTCTCTAAATTCATAATTTATCATTTGTTTGCTATAATAACCTCTGGAAACTTATCAATACTTATTACTTGTCAATCATCATGAACAGTGAAACCTTACCCGTTATTTATTTATCCGTGCTTTTAGGTATCCTTTCTGTTTCTGCCATTTTTATTATTCGCCAAATCTTTAAAACTCGTAAATCGGAAAGCCGCTTTTCTAAATTACAAAATAAATTAAAAGATCAAAAAGGAACAGCACAGGAATATTACGAATTAGGCGGTTTATTTTTGGATAAAAAACTATATGTTCAAGCAGTTAACTTATTAAATAAAGCCCTAAAAACTGGAGAAAAAATTGAGACAGAAAATAAAGCCCTAATTTACAATGCACTAGGTTTTGCTTACTTTGCCCAAGAACAATATGATATAGCGATTCGCAACTATAAAGAAGCCATTAAACTCTATCCTGAATATGTCACCGCTATTAATAACCTCGCCAATATTTATGAGAAGAAACAAATGACGACCAAAGCGTTAGAAACCTATGAAGAAAGCTTAAAAGTTGAACCGACCAATAAGATAGCTAAAAAGCGATCTGAATCTCTCCGTAAACGACTGGCTTGATTAAGTATTCACCAAGTAACTGATTTTTGATTTTAGTTGCACATCCAAAACTTTAATCAAATCTGAACTTATTCGCTTTATACTATTACTGTACTTTCACGACTTATTTGTCCAAGCATAACATCATTTCACGACTTATTTGTCCTAAGCAAAAATCTTTGAACCCTTGACTTCGTGAGAAATTTAGCACAAAGTAATTCAAAATTACCAACTTAAGGGATTTCATGACTTATTTGTCTTTTTTTAAAAAATAGGGCAAAATGTTTCATGACTTATTTGTCTTTTATCCAAAAATTGCCTTTGATGCTATAAGTTCTACCTATGACTTCCCCTCCTACTCTCGAACAGCTAGAACAATCCCTATCTTCACAAAAAGATTATTTCATTCTTGAAGATGCGTTTGAGGATGCAGACGAAAAATTGCAATTCTTGATGAAGTACCAAGCAATTGTTGAAATTCGGCAAGCTTCTCCTCAAGATAGGCAAACACTGATGGGAAAATGGGCAAAGAAACTGGAAAAAAGTCAAAAAACATTACAAAGATGGCTCAAAAAGGTAGATCAAGAAGGATTAGCCGCTTTAGCTCGTCAAAAACGTAGTGATAAGGGCAAATTGATAGGTGACAAGCGTTGGAGAAAAAATAAAGAAGAAGAATGGGAAAGCAAAGAAGTCGCCGTGGCTTATTGGACAGAATTTATTGAAACAACCTATAAAAAGGGACAAACTGCTAGTCGTCGTAAATCTTCCCATCAAGTCTTTGTAGAGGTTGAAAGTCATGCCAAAGAGAACTTAGGCTTAAAAAAAGGAGAATATCCTTCTCGTAATATTGTTTATAAAGTCTTAGAACCTTTTAGACCAGAGAAAAAGCCAACAATTCGTCGTCCCTGTCAAGGCCCTGACATCGTTATCAGATGCTATGACAAGCATAGTAAAGATGAGAAAACCTATGAAGAAATTCTGGTTAATCGCAGTAATTTAGTGTGGCAGATAGACCATACCGAACTCAATAATTTATTAGTAGATATTGAAGGACGACAGATTGGGGGACTGATTATTAGTTCTATCGTGGATACCTATTCAGGGTGCGTCATGGGACGTTATCTCGGATTTGATGCAGCTGGTTCTCATGAAGTAGCTTTAGCGTTGCGTCATGCTATTTTACCGAAGCTAGAAGCTGAAAAATATGATTTACAAAGAGAATGGGAAGTCTGTGGGTTGCCTGAGTATATTGTGACAGATAATGCTAAAGAATTCCATTCAGCCCATCTTAAACGAATTGCCAGTCAATTTGGCATTAAATTGCGGTATCGAGCTTATATCGAACAAGGAGGGTCAGTCGAAAGACCCTTTAAAAACTTCAAAACAGAAGTTGATGCGCTACTACCGGGCTATAAAGGGGGAAATGTCCAAGAACGTCCCCCTAATGCTGAAAAATGGGCTTGTATGACCTTTGAAGACTACGACCAAATCATTACGCGGTTTATCGTTGACCATCAACATTATCATCCCCATCCCCGACAAGGAGATAAAACACGCTTGACAGTATGGAAAGAAGGATTAGAAGGAGAACCAAAGATTCCTGACGAAAGAGAGTTAGATATTTGCTTATTAAAAGAATCAGGAACTCGAAAAATACAAGCTTATGGAACATTCAACTTATTTAATGAAGTTTATCAAGCAGGATGGGGGAAAGATGAAGAGGGACTCCCCTTATACACAAAAACAGATAATTTCTTGCTAAATTGGGTCGGAAAGCGGGTTGTGCTGAGATATAATCCTGATAACATTGTGGAGGTGCTAGTTTATACCCCTGAACTAGATGGACAACCCTCTCAATATGTAGGAAAAGCGCAAATGAGAGATAGACAAGAAGAAAGACTCTCTCAAAAGGAATTGAAAACGATGAGGAAAAAAGAGTTAGAAGGGAGAGATAATCTTGACCTATCTTCTATTTATCAAGAAAGACTGGCTCTGACGGCTTTTTCTGATGCTAAAGTCAGTGAAAAAAGAAGTAAGAAAAAGAAGGGAAAAGCAAAAACCAGAGAATTACGCAGACAAGAACAAGACCGAATTACCAGCGAAACTCGTTCAACCAATGTTGTTCCTTTTCCCTCAGAAGGGAAGAAATCTCCATCTCTCCAACAGGAACGACCACCAACGCAGAATGATGAAGTATCATATCAACAAGAACCCGTCGAATCTGCGCCTGAACCTGAAATTGAAGCAAGTCCTGCATTGTTTGTAATTTCGGATTGGGATGAGTTTACGGAAAGTAATTGGTAAAGAAAATGGCACAATCAAACGCAGTTCAACAATCTCAAACTAACCCATCTGTTTCGGCGAATCCACAGGATATAATTAGAAAACAGCCGAATTTGACAGCAGAACAAATTCAAGAAATTGAACGCATTGGCCAAATTTCTCCTTATGTGTGTTTAGCGAGAGATGCGACTTTATTTGCTGGTTTAAATCATTGGCGAGATTCGAGAATTTGCGGAAAAATTAGAACAGAAGATACTTTAGGACTATCTACAGCATTAACAGTTTATGCAGATACGAATACTAAGCGAAGAGGAGGATTAATTCAAGTTCCTGCTGTTACGGTTTTGATTACGATAGAAGAACGCTTTAGGCTAAACGATATTTTATTGTCAATTTTAGCGTTCCTTTCTCATCCGATTAGTTGTGGAACGTTGCGAGATTTAAGAAAGCGAGTAAGGGGAATAATTAAAGATTATCAGGTGAAAAATATCATCGTTAATGATGCTCATCATTTATCTTATAGTGGCTTTAATGAATTAATGACATTGGCTAAAAAGATGAATTTATCGGTTGTTTTAACGGGAATCCCGCATTTATATACTTTATTGGATAATGAGAATGGTAAGTTTTTTAGTATTAAACAAACGTTTAGAGATAGATTTGATTACGATATATTATCTTTAGCAGACATACAAACAGTAGTGACAACGTGGGAAAGTCAAGCAATAGTAGGCAAGAAGAAGTTAAATTTAGCGACTAATCAAGATATTATTAGAGAACTGTACAATAATTCTGAGGGAAAGCTAGATTTACTGTATATTGGCTTACGCAAGGTGGCAAAATGGCGCAGTCGTCATCCGAGAGCGCAAGTGAATCATCAGAATGTGGCTAAGGCTTTGAGTCTGGATTTTAAGGTAGATTAAGCTGAATTGAGAGAAAATTGATGGAAGAGGGAGGAATTCAACGATCTATCTATTATTTACCTCCTTACGAGGGGGAGAGTTTTAGTCATTATTTGGGACGTTGGAAGCGCAAGGAGTCGATAAAGATTGCTAAAACGTCGCATTTGAGCAATCAGCTTGGTTTAGGGACAAAGTTAGGACGATGGGAGCGTTTTTATTTTAATCCCCTACCCAATGAGGATGAGTTGGCTAGGTTGGGGGAGATAATGGATTTAGAGGTAGAGGAATTGCGCTTATTGTTTCCGCTAAAGGGAGAAAAGATTAATAGCAAGACAATTCGGCTGTGTGCGGCGTGTTATGGGGAAAAACCTTATCATCGCTTGGCGTGGCAATTTGAGTCAACCGCAGGGTGTGAGATTCATCAGTTACGGTTGTTGTCTGGTTGTATTGGTTGTGGGGAGAAGTTTGCAATTCCTGTTGATTGGAAGGGGAAATGTAAGCGGTGTAAGTTAGCGTTTGAGAAGATGAAGAAGCGACAGAAGAGGTATTAATAAAATTTGATTATTTTTACGAATTTATTAGATTTAAAGTCATCTTTGCCTACGAATTATCTTCATCATTATCCGAATCTTCATTGATTGAATTAACTTCTTCTACTCGCTCAGGATTTTCAATTTCATCTTCAGTAAGTTCTTCAGCGTATTTAGCCCACGCATCTGAAAGCCAATTTGGGAGAGCATCATGGCGCAGTACGCCTACCCTTGCACTAGCGTAAGGCATATAATTTTCTAAAACAGTACGAACAAATAAGTATTCTGGACGAACTTCTATAGGAGCAATTGCATCAGGAGCTTGCGTAATATCTTCACGGCTTTGTAGATAAAGTGGGACAATATAATTCATGCGCCCATAGTACCAATATGGCAAAGCTAATTTCCTATTTAATG
Source organism: Microcystaceae cyanobacterium (assembly GCA_051439375.1). Classification (GTDB taxonomy): domain Bacteria; phylum Cyanobacteriota; class Cyanobacteriia; order Cyanobacteriales; family Microcystaceae; genus JBGTGT01. Next base: position 1,057 of record JBFRWB010000177.1, on the reverse strand, counting down.
ACCATTGAATTGCTCCTGAAACAGCACAAATTTGTGCAACTGGGGGAACATCTCGGAAAAACGGAATTCTTGCAGCATTGTCCCCAAGAATATGATCATGTTTCATTACTATTTCCGCACCAAACGGAATATCTGGAGGTTTGGGAATATTAGGTCTATTGGGGGGTTTTGGTGCATAGTAAATTTCTGTGTCAACTCTCGTTAATGCCCAAGGAATATTAAATTCTTCTTCATCTCGATTTTTTTCAAAGGTTAAATATATAGGTGTTCCATAGCGAGTTTGTAAACATCCAGCAGTAACGTAAAATTTTTCTAAATCGTAAGAATAACAATTTTGTTCTATGCTCCAAGGAACATAAGTTGCAATATAATAGTTTAAAACTTTGTTGTCTGCTCCCCAATTTTCGGATAAGGCAATTTCAGCCAGTTTAGCTTGAATAGTTGGTGGAAAAAAAGCAAATCTCTGAAAACGCTCAGTAACTCTATTTGTCAATGGAGTTCCCAGAGTTTTCAGTAAAGTTTCCTGCTCAAACATAAAAGCGATTTTCGTCTATTATTCCCTAATACTAACATTTTCTCGGATCGAATCGTATTAAGACCTAAAAACAATCTTAAGATTCACTTTTCCCCATCGCCATTTCAACCATCGTCAATAACTGTCTCGTTCTCGCCTGAAAAAATCCCTCAAAATCATCCTTTCTCAACCATTCAGGTTCAATTAAATGAGAACGTAAAATATCATCAATTCTCTCTCTATCTAACCCCTTATCCTTCAACTGCGCCAAATAACTCGAAGGGGACTGACTCCCCAGAAACCGATTCGTCTTCATCCGTAACGGTGTTTTATTAACAATGCTATTGTATTTATTGCGAGGAATACCCATTTTTTGACACCACTTCTGAGGGAAAATATGATGATTCTCTATCTTCTCCTCAAAATACTTCACACAATCAATCGGTTCACCTGTTAAGAAATCTAATGCGCCATCCCGTCTTAATAACGCTGAAATCGCCCGATAAGCTGACCCTTGGGAATTCACACAACTTTGTAACCGTT
>JBFRWB010000176.1:0-20978 GCA_051439375.1 Microcystaceae cyanobacterium | reverse complement strand
TAATCAGTACCCATTCCAGTATCACCTTAACCGATGTTCCCAAACAGAATATTATGGTTTTAGACCGTAACGGAAATTATACCAATAAATCCCTTAAACCTTCTATGAATACCTTCGCTGCTGACCCTAGTGATATAATGGTTCATGTCTTTGGTTCTCCCTATCCTTCAGGTGAATTAAGTATTAATCGCTTAGAAAATGAATTAGAAAATAAATTTAATCGTTCACCGCAAGAACGAAAGGAAACGTTAGAAAACCTAAAAGATGTGGTTGCGTCGGGATATTGGAGATTTGTTATCCGTCAAGAATTAAAAACGTTAAAGAAGAATGCTGTATCGACTTGAATTATCAGAAATCATTCGTGAACGCTTAACTGATGTTGTTTATCTGCAAATGACATTACTTCGTTATGCGTCCTATCGTTTTCCATCAGAATTAATACAAGAAAATTGTGCCAAATTTTTTGCAAAAATCAACGCTTTCGAGGAAGACATCAAGAAATTGCTACATGGATTTTTCGAGGTTCTAAAAAGCGAGAATTATTAGAAACTTTTGCGACTGGAAATAAACCCGATAAACTAGCGTGGAGTCACAATTTACATCAAGATGTTGTTAAGCTTTTATATAATCCTCATGGTTCATTAACACCTTATCTTAAAGATCAAAATCCTCCTGAATGGAAACAAGCAGGTGTTACATTTCTCATTAATTTTTATGAAGAATACCTTGACAGTTTACCTAAAAGTTTTTTCGGTGAATCTCAAATTAATAAGATTACAAAAGGGTCAATTCGAGACAGTTTTGATAAGGTTAATACAACCCTTGAAGTTTGTCCAACTTGTGATTTTGAAGCGATTAGAGATGAAGTAGATCATTATTTACCGAAAAGCATTTATCCTCATTTATCATGTCATCCTTATAATTTAATGCCGATTTGTGGGGCTTGCAATGATAAACAAATTAAAGGTAATATTGATTTACTTAGGAAAGATGCTCCAATAGCTAGAAATCTTGAGCAAATTTTATTACCCTACAGAACTGATGGTTTAACAAAACATATTTATTTAGACTTCAATTTAAGTGACAACTTTAGACAACCTGTCAATATTCAATGCAACGCTCAAAAAACATCATCCTACCATTCTAATTATTTAGAAACTCATGCTAATACTTACCAATTATCTTCAAGATGGCTGAAAATGTCATCCAATATGGAGCGTTCCCTATTTAAGACAATCAAAGAAATCATTGAAAAACCTAGAAATAAACCCTATTTAAACATCTTTGATATTCAAGAAATACTTGACAAATATCTATCTGAAGAACTCATAGATGGACAAGGACAAACAGGTTTTGCATTTCCGATGACATGGTGGTTAGCAACCTTAATCAATCAACAGATAGAACCCGCTATTAATAGTGACGAAGAAATAGACATTCAAGATTATCCTTTTTTAGCAGAAATTGCTAGTTGGGTAGAACAAGAAACCATCCAACACCCCAGATTTATGACCAATGAAACCATTGAACAAGCCAGAGAATTAAGACAACAAGCACAATAATCGCCAATTATATTGGTTTCTGATGTCTAGTGGGACTTAAACAAAAATTAAGTCCCACTAAAAACAAGCGTTATTTACTTTTATTAAAGTATCAACAAGTGTAACTTAACAGATTCTACATGAAAACCAGACTTTTCCATCTACTGATATTTAACTTTCTCGTAAAACATACCCCACACCTCTAACCGTATGAATCATTCGCTTTTGTCCCTCTCCTTCAATTTTTATCCTTAGATAACGGATGTAAACTTCTATCACATTAGAAGCACCTTGAAAATCATATCCCCAGACATTTTCTAAAATTTGTTCTCTTGTTAAAACTTGACGAGGATTAGCCATTAAATATTTTAGTAAATCAAATTCCTTCATGGTTAACTCAATCTTTTGTTCTTTTAACCATAAACAATGACTGGCTAAATCCAAGATTAAATCACCAAACTGCATCTCCTCAGCTTTACTATCCGATGGTTGTAGATAGAAACGAATTAACTGAATTAGAGTTTCTGAACGATAGGGACAGGCTAAATAATCATCTGCACCTGCTTCTAGACAAGCACTTCGTTCTTCCACACTATCTGAAGCTAATACAATTAATATATAAGGAGAATTTTCCTTTTGCCGTAACTGACGACAAAATTGCAGGGTTTCTTTCCTATGATGAACATAATCAACAATGATTAAACTGGGTTGATGTTGCTCAATCTCTACCCATGTCTGCTTAAAGGTGGATACGATATTAGGGATGTAGCCTAAATCTTGAAGATCCAAACTCGCACGTTGGTTAAATGCTTCTTCTGTTTGTATCAAGAGAATATAGGGACTGTGACTACTCTTTTCCATCACTTAATCTCAATCTTAGGTTATCGTTGTTGGGCAAAATAAAATTATTCGGGGAAAATTTCCGTAACTACCCTGTCTTGAGGATCACCCATAACAACTAAATTAGTAATTGTTTCCCCTTGAATTAAGCCATGAGCTTGTGTTCCTGTCAAATTAAAAGGGGGTTTATCCTGTTCATATACCACATTCCCCACGGCTGCGATCGCCTGATTCGATAAATCATAAACCAAATTTTCGCTATAAAGTTTCCCCCCATCTTTAGGACTATTCCCCCTTACTCCATGGTGCAAATGAATGACCTTTGCATTGAGATTAGCCACTGCTTGATTAGCAGTTAACGTCACATCATCCGGGGTATGACGCAATTTAATCGGTTTATCCGTAGAAACTATCCGATCTTTATATTGCCAACGAATGATACTCGCTGCCATCTGTACAGGGGGTTCTAACGAATTATATTCAATTTCATTTTTAAGGGTGACCAAATGATGATCTAATTGAACAATTCCCTGAGCCGCTTTTACCTTATCAGTAATAATATTTTGATTATAGCGAGTTAGTTCTAAGGGTTTATTACCAATAATCTTTTTTTGAGGAATTTGCCAAAGAAGATGCTCGGTTTTCAGTTGTAACTTAGGGTTTCGACTGGTGGCAATAATTTGACCAGAGAGGGTTAATTGCTGTTCTCTTGCGCTGTACTGAGCACGTTTAGCCTCCACATCCACATTAGGATCATTTCCCTTAAGGGGTTGCTTAACAATTAACTGTCCCGTTGCAGGTTGCCATTCTACCTCCTCAGACCTCAGAACCGCTTGATTACGGGGGTCAACAGCCACAATATTCTCTTTTAAAACAAAATTTTCTCCATTGCGGTTAATCTGTCCCTTATTCGCACTAATTTTTAAGACAATTTTTCCATCTTGGAAGATATTTCCTTTAACATTTGTTAGATAGGCGGTTTGTTGATCAGCCGAATAATTGGCCGTTTCTACTTGGATTTTCCACAACATTTCCCCTTTAATATCAGATTGCTCAAGGGTTGCATTACTAAGACTCAGACGACTATCTAAATCAGGAGATGGGGTAGGGGTGGGGGTTTGCGCATCGGGTGAGGGGGAAGATTGACAAGCGATTAAGGATAATAGGGTTAAACTAACCATACCTTGTCTGATTAGCGATCGCCATCTCTTATGAGCGGATAAAGTAGTAGATGAGGGGTAATTTTTCATGTATGAGTCGGCGTTAAGTCCATAAGCAGCTTTCATTATAAGTTATGTCAGTTAAACCGCTAGGATCGATTTTCCCCCAAGAATGGGTAAGCTAATTAATATCTCTCTAATCATTTTAAATGTGTCTGATAAAAAAAGACTGGGAATCGTGAGATGAACGCCAACTTTTTAAATCCTAAATTCTATATTTTTCCTTCTCATCGGTCGGATAAAGGTTTCAACTTGATGGAATTAATGATCGTCTTAGTGATTCTGTCTCTTCTGGCTGCGATCGCCATTCCCCAATTATTTACGATGGTTACAAAAACGAGAGAAACAGAAGTTCAGCATCAAATTGCCACCATTGTACAGGCACAAAATCGCTATTACCTTGAAAATGGCACTTTTTTAAAAATCACTAAAAAGCAGATGCAGAACAATGATCATGATTTAGAGGTAACAATAGATAATCCCAAATATAATATTCGCACCACTTTAGCCACTAACTACAATGCGGTTCGGGTCAAAGCAAGTGCGACAGGAGACGATCAGAAACGTTTTAAGAACTATACAGCAGGACTTCATTATTCTCGCACACAATCAGCCTCTGTGTTCTGTCAAACCCACAACCCCGGTGGTGATATTACTGGTATTGTTCAATTTACGTTATCTTCTTCCGAAGAACCGAGTGCTAGATGCGACATAGATAAAGGTCGAGAAATTAGATAAGCTCGTTCGTTAATCATTAATTTTTCTTCTCTTGTCCCTATTCTCACACAACTCCATCTTCCCCCAATCTTTGTTATTGTGGGGTTGACCCATGCACTAGAATATCTAATTAAGCTCTTTCTCACAGTGGTGTGAACAACTATGTTACTTCCTAAATGGTTCTCGAAACGTGTAGCGATCGCCCTTGCTCTATCCGGATCTTTGGTGATGGGGGGACAAATTCTGACCCTTGCTGGCGGAAACCCCGGATTAACTGTATTTAGCGGTGTAGATCGCAAGGATCAACTCAATTATTACCTTGATTTTGGGGGTCGTCCCCGTAACAATGACCGATACAAACTCTATGTCCCTGCGAAAAAACTAACCCAAGGGGCTCGTCGTTTCTTTATCACTTATCCTGATTATTTCAACGGTAAGTTTAACACCGATAAAATTGAAGTACGGGTTAAAGGTGAATCTTTACCCCTCAAAGAAGTGATCTGGGATAAAGAAAGTCGTTTAATCCAAATCGATATGCTCGAAGATGTTGAACCCGGCACTAAAGTTGATATTGTGATGTCTAACGTCAGAAATCCAGATTCAGGGACGTATTACTTCCGATGCGATGTGCAAGCAGCAGGAGAAGTTCCTGTTCGTCTCTTTGCTGGTGTTTGGATTATCTCGATTGAACGATAACGTGAATCTTGTGACGAATCTCTCTTAAACAGACACTTATTAAACTGTCCACTTTGCTTAATCCTCAATCATTGACGTTCGTTACTGTATAGATGGTGTGAGGAACAAGTTAAAGAAAATTAAATTAGCACTTGAGGTCGAAACAAAGGACAGACACTCAAGTGCTTCTTTTTGGCGATAAAAGAAAAATCCAGAGAATACGATAGTCTGATTATCTTTCTAAAAAAGATCCTTTATAATTTATATTTCGTAATTTATAATTCCCCAACAATAATGTCTCAAACGATCATTGAAATTCTCTCCACCGAAGAAATTCGTCGTATTCTCACCCGTTTAGCTTCTCAAGTCATTGAAAAATCAGGAAATCTTCATAATTTAGTTCTCTTAGGGATTCATACTAGAGGTGTTCCCCTTGCAGAATTAATGGCAAATCAGATTGAACTCTTAGAAAATATTAGAGTCCCTGTCGGTGCAATTGATGTTACTTTCTATAGAGATGATTTAGATCGTATTAAAACTCGAACACCTGCTAAGACTAAAATTCCCTTTGATTTAACAGGAAAAACCCTTGTTTTAGTTGATGATGTTATCTATCAAGGCCGTACCATTCGTGCTGCTTTAAATGCTGTGACTGAATATGGTCGTCCCCAAGTAATTCGTTTATTAGTATTAGTTGATCGGGGTCATCGAGAGTTACCGATTCATCCTGATTTTACAGGAAAAAAACTACCGACTGCATCGGGTGAGAAAGTTAAAGTCTATTTCCAAGAAGTTGATGGACGGGATGGGGTAGAGTTAATTAAACCTTCTTGATTTGATCAGGATTTACGGGAATTATATGGCAATTTCTTCTATTGCGTCAATATTGTCTAAAAGTGATTGATTGGGTTGTCTTTCTATATCGGAATTCAATAAGAATTGTGCATGGGGACAGGTCTTTTCACAGTGAATACTATGGGGAAAGAGACTCTTATCTTGTTCATACTTGTTTAAGTATTGGGATAAGTTATCTAATAGGTTGTGTAAGTCTTGATGGTTTTTCTGATGTTGTTTTGAGTCGTAGTTAAACGTAAGTGATTTGGGTTTGTTGGGGAGTTTGACAAACCAATAGGTCATAGAAATGTGTTCAGGGGGATAATTAGATGTTTCTGCTAGGACATATAAGTATAAACGAGTTTGCCAATTCTTCATTAATTTGTCTTTCTTTTCAGGTTGGGGAAAGGTTTTCCAATCTATAATGGTTGCTTTCTCTGTTTCTAAAACTAATAGATCATAAATAACTGTTAATAAGTATTGCTCAATGGTGACTGTTCGGTGATGCTCTGCTTCTCGTAGAAGATAAGATCCTTGCCAAAGGGATGCTGTTTCAGTTAATAAAGCTTCAACGGATTTAATTAATGCTGGTTCTTCTGATGATAGTGCTTGTAAAGATAATCCTATCTCTTGTTGCTGCATCAGTAAATGAAACTGATTTCCCCACATTCCCTTTTCCATTATTTCAGCATTTAGCGGCATTTCTAAGTTGTCTAAATATTGTCTTTGAAACATTGGGGGACAAATTTCTAGGAGGTTGAGATGAGATTGGGATAAACGAATTAAGGGGGGTATTTTCATGTATGCTCATAGTTAATGTAGTTTAATCTTAGCATAACCTTTCTATTTAATACGTCAAGGTGTCTAAGGCTTTTTATATAAATGGGTAAAGTCTCCTTCTTTAAAGATAACATCGGAGTCATGGGGGCGACGTTCTCTATTTCCTTGAACGTTGGATTTTTCTAAAAGAAAGATATACTCACATTATACGTTGTCTAAGTTGGTATTGGGGTCAATCTTCCACCCTTCTAAACAAGCACCCATTAATAAAACATGATCAAAGTTGGTAGAGATAGCGTTAATTTCGGTGAGGTTAGCATCTTTTAAGTTGGCATATTGTAAGGTAGCTTTGCTGATGTCTGCCTGTTTTAAGTTGGCTTGTTGTAGGTTAGCACTTTCTAGATTTGCTCCTCTTAAGTTGGCTTTATGTAAGTCAATGTTATTGCCACTGCTAGGGTTAATTAATAAGTCTCTAACGGTGGGATTGGCAAGGAGGGTGTTTTTTGCTTTGGCTAGGTTTAAGTTAACCGTATTTTTGAAACAAGTACGGATGAGATGTGCTTGATTAAAGTTAGTATTTTTGAGGGTTGCACCCGTAAAGTTAGCATCGGTAAGGGTTGCGTTATAGAAGGATGTGCCACCAATCGCTGCACAGGCGATGGCAATTTTGCGTAACCAAACATCTCTGGTTTCTTCTTTGAGGGTACGATAACCGATATAACAGGCGAATAGGGCTAATGCTCCGGCGAAGACGAAGACTAAGCCATTTAGTTTAGAGAGAAAGCTCAAGAATGTAATTAAGATTAACACTACTAACAATAATCCGATTACCCATCCCTTTTGTAACCCTATTATATAAAATGCTTATACAGCGTTTTTTAAACGAGAATTTGCACAGCTTTCTCTAGAACGATATCAAATTAAACAAATCATTTATGATCCCGTTAAGGAGGTAATTTTTTAATGGATAAATTAGAAACTTATCGTCAACTTATTCAATCATTCTTGTCTGCTTATGCGTCTGTTCCTGTTTACAATGGAGAAATTGACTGTTATACGATCTTTGATACCCAACAAGACCATTATCAAGTAATGAATGTAGGATGGGATGGTTATCGTAGGGTTTATGGATGTATTTTACATCTAGATATTAAGGGAGAAAAAATTTGGATTGAACAAAATATGACAGAGGTGACAATTGCAGAAGAATTAGTTAAACAAGGCGTAGCGAAGGATGATATTGTACTGGGATTTCAAGCTCCTGACATTCGCCCCTATACAGATTATGCTAGTTATTAAACTATTTAAGGTGTTAACGTCTAAAGCTACACATTCATGATAATCTTAAGGAACTAAAGAAACCCTCAACTACTATTAACAGACATGACCACCCATTTTATTACCGCCGAAATCGATCTTACCCAAGATCCCTTAACCCTTAAACAAACCATTGAACAAGAATTGCAAAGTAAGGGAACGCCTTTACGTTGGGCAATGACAAAAGTTGATACAGAAAAGCAAACCGGCCACATAGAAGGAATTGTTACCACAGACGTTTCAAACAATGGATAAAGGAAGGCAGGGAGAAGGAGGAAGCTGTGCAGAAGGGCGTTTCCTCCATCCCTTTCTCCTAATAGGTTGAATCATATTCCTCTGACATTTGATTCTGTTGTTGTCGCACTAACTCAATTCCTTTTGAAGTCCCTAAACGAGTTGCTCCCGCTTCGATTAAATCTAAGGCTTGATCTAAACTACGAATTCCCCCAGACGCTTTAATACCCACCCTTCCTTTGGCAATTTGATGCAATAATCTTACATCCTCTAAAGTTGCACCACCAAACCAACCTGTACTGGTTTTGAGAAAAGACACCCCAGCATCCATGCAAATTTCCGCAGCTAAACGTTTTTCTGTCCCAGTTAAAACAGTAGTTTCTAAAATTGCTTTAATAGTCTGTCCTGTTTCTTGGGTAATTTGAGCAATTTCTCGGTAAATTTCCTCAGAGTTTCCTGCTTTTAACCAACCTAAATTAATGACAACATCCAATTCCGTTGCCCCATTTTCAGCCGCTTCTTGGGCTTCGTAGCATTTTACCTGTGAGGTGGTTGCACCAGAGGGAAAGCCAATCACAGCACAGACTTGGGTTTTGCTACTGTGCAGTAATTCTACGGCCTGTTTAACCGCCGCAGGATAGACACATACAGTAGGGAACTGATATTGATCAGCTTGACGACAACATTTTTCTAAGTCCTGTAAAGTAGCATTTGGACTAAGAAGCGCATGATCGATAAAATCAGCAATATTAATTTCTGAACGGATAATTGCCATAACCTTTGCTTAGGGAAAATCCCAATAGAATACCTTATTAACTAAGATTACACCTTTTTATCCAACAAGGCTGAAGATTGATAACAATCGACAAGTATGCTAGTATCTAGCAGAAAAAAACTATCATCTATGAGGCAAATCATGTCACAAACACTTATTTGGACTAAAACATTTTCTGGCTTCGATCTCGATTACACACAAATGTCTGATCAAGCTGAGTTTGTAACTAATGTTTTCGATGCAGTTGGTTCAATTTCGTCTATTTCCTTTGAAGGAGAGAATATAGAATTTTGTGGCGCAGGGGTTAGAATTACGGGAGTGACAGGAAACGTTGTAGAGTTTGAATGCGAGATGAAACTTAAGTCTCCAACTTGGGCTGAAGGCTCAGTTGGAATAACGATTATTGCTTTGGCTGAATAGCAACAATTAATATAAACTGCGTCCATCTTAAACAGTGGGGTGTTAACTGAATGTTTCCTTATCTTTATAAACAACTGTTTCCAATTTAGACGCAGTTTATGAATTACAACGCTAAGGATTAACTGATTCAACTATCCAAGTTTGCTCTCCATTTAGATAATATATAGATCGATTTTGAGGATCACCTTTTAGTTGTAAATGATCCACGGTTTCAGGAATAAACAACAGTAAACAAAAATGGCTAACAGGGTTAACCAATAAATTAACATCCGTTTCAAATAAGCTAGGATTATCCTTTCTCGGTTGTTTGGGAAATGGCCAAGTAAATTGTTTCTTAGCAGCATCACTAAGATTTTGCCAAAGAATTTGTCTCGCTTTAACTAACTCAGGATTATCATGATTGTCCGTAACTAACTCAATCTTTCCTGAGAGACGGAATTGTTCACGGGTTTTGGTAAAGTACCAACAAATCTCTGCCAACGGATTATATTGTAAATGGTTAAATTTATCACTACGAGTATCAGTCACAATCTGTAATGTATTGCTATCATTTAAAAATCCCCTAAAAACAACGGTTCGATTGGTCGGTTTCCCCTCTGATGTAACCGTCGCTAATTGGAAATAACGGGAGAAGACTTGGGAACGGTTGAGATGAAGGGCTTTTTTTAAATGCGATCGCCAAGGAGCTAACATTATCTAAATAAAAAATTTTATTTCTGATCATATTGATCATAGCAAATTTATGTCAATCAGTAATAAGTATCTTTATCTGATTAGCTTTTACCGAAAAAATTGGGGTTAACGTCTCCTCTTCTAAGGGGATAAAAAAGGAAGATGATCGATTTTAAGCCTTTAGCTGAAGCCAGAGGTGCTGCTCACCCTATTACTGGTAACGGATCACTGAAATTCCTGATTATCATTAGACAACTTTCCACCAAAAGAATATCTAAAAAAGATCCACATTACCAAAAGACTTGGCAAGGCTATAATAACTTGAATCATTGTCACCAGACTTCCTAAAAAATCAACCTTATCCCGATACTGTATCACATTTCCTAAATGTCCTTCCTTAAACGTCTTTATCTCTTTTATTGCATCATCGATACTTTTTACTTCATATATTTCCCCCTTAACCTGTTCTAATTTGGAGTAAGAGTGAGCAGGAGAAAGTAAATAGTTATGTCCTTGATCGGTTAAAATAAGCTGGGTATCTGCTTCCTCACCAACGGTAAATGTTTTATATTCTTTTAGAGGATTTAAACTTGTTAAAGATTGAGTTTGCTTAAATAATCCATACATTAACAGTCTTTCTCTTTGACAAAATAAAGTCGGTTCTAATTCACATCTAAGTCCAATTTCTCCAGTTATTCCCAAGCCATAAGTAAATAACATAAAAACAATCAAAAAAAAGAACAGCTTTAAAGCTAATAATAAAGGATTAAAAGATATTTTTGTTTCCGGTTCACCAAACCATCTACTTATTCCCAAATAGATTAAAGGGGAAGTAGGAACTAAGATAACCAGTACTAGAGCTAAATACTTTCCGAAAATAAAGAGTTGATCAATCGGTATGGGAATCATCTTTTTAAGGATTAAGGAATCTATTTATTATAAAAAACGATGCTATTCTTAGCAAGACTGCCTTAACGATAGACTTAATATTGTTAGATTAAATCTGTTTAATAACTATAGTTAACTAAATTTAACCTAATCTAAATGGTAGTTCGTTCAGTTTATCTTGTTAACCTTATTGTATAATGCAATAGAACGTTATTATCAGCAGTCGCAATGTGGTTAACCTTTGACATGAAGTATTTTTATTCTGGGTTGCTTTTATTTATCAGTGGTTTAGCCACGGCCTTGGCTGCGCCTCCTTATTCATTTTATGGGTTAGCATGGATATCCTTTATTCCACTTTGGTGGATAATTGCACAGCAGAAAACTACGTTAAAACAGTCAATTTTAGGGGGATTTCTTTGGGGATTAGGTTACTACGGTTTAGCCTTATCGTGGATTTTAGGCGTACATCCGATGACATGGATGGGCGTTCCTTGGTTAGCTAGTTTAAGTATTGCGCTCTTTTGTTGGATTTTTATTATTTTGTGGGGAAGTTTTATTACAATTTTCTGGTCAATTGGTTTATATTTCGTTTATCACACTTCTCCTAAAGCTTACCTTATGAAGTGGCCAATAACTTTAAGCTTAACTAGGGTTTTAGTCGCTATTTCTATGTGGTGCGGATTAGAATGGTTGTGGAGTCAAGGAGATTTATGGTGGAGTGCGATCGCTTATACTCAAAGTCCTAACAATTTGTGGTTATTGCAGTTAGAAAGATGGTCAGGAGTTTCAACCATTACCTTCATCTTATTAGGAATTAATGGATTAATCACTGAAGCAATTTTATCGCCACTACATCGTTTAAAATTACTGGTTTCTGCCCTTCTGTTATTGATAAGCTCTCATACAATCGGTTTTTACTATTATCAATTGCCTTTATCTGACTCAGTTAAAGAGGAAATCAAAATTGGTATTATCCAAGGTAACATCCCCAATGAAATTAAACTTTATGAAGGCGGAATTCAAAAAGCCATTGAGGGTTATACAGAAGGCTATAACATCTTAGCTAATCAGGGAGTAGAATTAGTCTTAACCCCTGAAACTGCATTACCCTTCTCTATTCAAACCATCATACAACGAAGCTCATTTTATAAAGCAATTTTAAAGAAAGAAATACCTGTTATGTTAGGTGCATTTGATAGAAATAATAATCAATATAGCAATAGTCTTTTTATGCTTGATAAAAATGGAAAATTAATCAGCCAGTTCGATAAAATTAAATTAGTTCCTCTAGGGGAATATATCCCATTTCAATCTCTCTTAGGTGATGTGATTAATCGTCTTTCTCCTCTAGACAGTCATTTACAAAAAGGAGATAACAATCAAATTTTTCACACTCCTTTTGGTAAAGCAATTGTGGGAATTTGTTATGAATCTGCTTATGCAGAACATTTTCGTCGTCAAGCATCTCAAGGGGGACAATTTATTGTTACTGCTTCTAATGATTCTCACTATAGTTCGTCTATGTTAATGCAGCATCACGCTTTAGATGTAATGCGAGGAATTGAAACAAATCGTTGGGTAGCACGGGCTACAAATACGGGTTATTCTGCTACTATTAATCCTCGTGGGGAAACGCTGTGGATCTCCCAGATGAATAACTATCAGTTGCATCAAGACATTATTTATCCTCGCCAAAATAAAACCTTGTATGTCAAGTGGGGAGATTGGTTAACTAAATTAGCATTAATGTTAGGTGTAATTGGTTATCTATTGATTAAACAGAGATAGACACCAACAACCGTCATAGGTGCAGTTTATTAATATGAGGCTTAAAGCGGGTGAGGGGAATCGAACCCCTATCATTAGCTTGGAAGGCTAAGGTTTTACCACTAAACTACACCCGCGTAGATAATCAGTGTTTTTTCCACTTAAACTAGGCTAACATAACTTATGTCACTTTGGGAAAAAATTTTTTATCGTCTCTCACCGAACAAAATCCGTCCTAAACGAACCATTGTTGTACCAGCTTTTATGGCCAAGGGGTAATCACCTGACATCCCCATAGAAAGTTCCGTTAAAGATAAAGATGTCTCCTCATTAATTTGAGCTTTTAAGGCATTTATCAGGTTAAAAGCGGATAGAATTTCTGTCTCATCCAATCCTAACGGTAAAATTGTCATTAAACCTTTAATTTTTATCTGTTTGAGGCTTTCTAAATCAGGAAGGTCTTTCCATAGTTCATCAATATGCCATCCATACTTATTAGGATCACTTAAGGGTTTCACTTGCAAACAAAAATGAGGACAATTAGAGGATTCTTCGGCTAAATTGTTCAACTTAAAGGCTAATTTTAAGCTATCAACCGAATGAATCCACTGAAAATGATCTATAATCTTTTTCGCCTTTTTACTTTGTAAGTGACCAATAAAATGCCAACGAATATCAGATAAATCTTGTAGTTGGTTTTGTTTTTCTAGAGCTTCTTGAAGACGATTTTCCGCAAAGTCCCTAATACCAGTGGCGTAAGCTTGGCGGATTAATTCGGAAGAAACTTGCTTACTAACGGCAATAAGGCGAACATTTTCAGGAATTTCCCCTTTTATATTTTCTATATGCTGAATAAGCGTCATAGGTGGTTTTCCAAAATATGGAGGTCTAATCGAATAAGCTTGGGTTATAATAAGATTTTAGGAAAGAAATGGACACGTAGCTCAGTTGGATAGAGCACCAGATTCCGGTTCTGGGTGTCGGGGGTTCGAATCCCTCCGTGTTCGTTAAAGGAACTATGCAGTAGGTTGATTATCATTTATCCTAGCCAATTGTTGCACCTGTTCTAGTTGAAATCAGAAAATAGTTTAAGCGTGGAATTCCTTTATTGTCTGGTGTTGATTTTAGTATTAAAAAAGATAAAGGCTTAACAGGAAGATATGATTTCCTGATTAGTTTCTCTCCATCTTATATCAGTGAATCAGTTGAGATTAGTAAAAAAGTAAAGAGAAAAGCGCAAAACTGAAAATCTTGTTTTAAAGTAGAGAGTGTTAGATAAATCCAATGTTTAGTGAGATTCCCCACTGTCCTATGGCTCAAGAACAACAAAACTGGCAGAAAAGATTAGAAGAATTAGAGAAAGAGGTGAACCAAACCCTCGAAACCACGCCGATTCGTCTTGAAAATACCCAAAGTACCCTCGCAAAAGGGTTTTCTCGCCTTCAAGCATGGTATCAAGCCTTGCCTACTCCTGCTAAGGTAATTGTCGCTGTTGGAGGGGGATTAGTTGCTTTGTCCCTATTTAATACGGTACTAAAATTGGTTACTTCTTTGGTGAGTCTGGGAATTTTAGCTTTAATCTGCTATGGACTGTACAAATTTGTGATTAAGTCTGATTCTAAGGAAAATTAGGAAAATAAGGGCAGGTTTTTGTCTAAATAACTTTAACTTGAGAGAGAAGCAACTAGCTAAACCTGCTCACACAAATTGCTGAGTGTTAGGCAACTTGGGTTTCCATAATGTCTTCTAATTGTTCAATCCCTTTTTGTAAATGGCGGGTAACGGTCATAGGACTAATGCCAATGTGTTTAGCAGCTTCTTTGCGAGGTAAATCCTTAATAAAGACATATTCTAAAGCAGCTTTGGTTTTATCTTCTAATTGACTCATAGCCAATTGTAACTGATTGCGATCTTCTTCGTGTTTTTGTTTCGTTTGGTAACGAACGTCGGGTAATAAATCACCAAAAGTCACCGTGGTATCATTTCCCTGACTAATAGTAGCATCTAAACTAACTAACATTCGATTTTGTAGAGCAAGCTGACATTCATGCCATTCTTCTAAAGAAACACCCAATTTATCTGCTAATTCGTCTTCTTGTGGCGTTCGTCCCCATTCATTCGTTAATTCTTTACGAAGTTTTTTCCCTTTGGCATATAAATCCTGCCAACGGCGAGGAATTCGCATAACACTGCCTTTATCTCTGAGATAATGGAGCATTTCTCCTCGGATATAGGGAATAGCAAAAGAACTAAAAGCATAACCGTGATGGGGGTTAAACCGTTCAATGGCACGAATTAAGCCTAAATAACCGATTTGAGCAAGGTCTTCAAATGGCTCAGAACATTGATGGCTAATACGGTGTGCCATTTGTCTGACGAGGCCAGCATTTAATGTAACTAACTCGTTGCGAGTTTCCAGACTAGGATTGCGGTGGTAGGCGGTTAAAAGTTCGATACTGCGTAAGCTTTGGTACTGAGTAGTCATGAGTCTTATTCCCCTTGGGCAAGTCAATTTACTGACACCATGGTCATAAATAATTTACTTAACCCTATTGTTGATCTCAGGGATTCTCGGTACTATGGACAATTTACGGAAATTTGCCATCAGGGGTGATTCTTTGCCCGTACTTTTACGGGTCTGTGGTGGGAAAAGTGTGGAGATAGAGGGGTCTAGCCTTTAAAGAATGGTTAAAGGACGGAAGGGTCAACGATACAATTCGCAACAATTGAAAATCAGAAAAATAACTTATCAGTATTCCTAACTAGCATTTTAGGGTCAGGGTCGGTTATAAAAAAAGATAGACAGATATCTCTTATGGAGAACTAGCATGAGTACAACAAGTAATTTTCGTGAGGCTCTCCGTGATGTTCGGGGACAGTCTCTGGTTGGCCCTAATGTGATTCCCAACGCATTACCCTATTTGGGGGGCGGCCTCGTATTAACCGCAGTGGGAACCTATGGCGGCTTAGGGGTAATTCGGTCTAATTCATCCCTCTTTATGACGACATTTTTTGTCGCTATCGTCGCAGAATTGATCTTATTTTTCGTTGCCCGTGGTGTGGCTGAAAAGGGTAATAACGCTACTGCCTTGCCCCTTTTAGCTCTTTATAGTCTGTTATCGGGTTATACCCTTAGTGGATTAGTGTATGTAGCTTTGGGAACAGAAGGGGTTGGCATCCAAGGGATAGGAATCGCTGCTTTGGGATGCGGTGTCACCTTTATTGCAGCCCGTAGTATTGGATCAAATCTATCTGAAGAAGACGGACTAGCTTTAACAAAAACGATTAGTTTAGGTATTATTGCCCTCTTAGTGGTACTGGTGGGTCAACTTCTTTTTACCGTATTCGGTGTCGGTACACCCTCTTGGCTAGAAATCGGGATTTCAGGCATTGGGGTCTTACTGTTTGTCGGTGCATCCGTTGTAGATTTCTTTATCTTACCCCGTACCTATCGCGATGATCAGTATCTTTCGGCTGCTTTATCGATGTATCTCACCTATATCAATCTTTTCGTTTTTATACTGAGATTATTGATTGCCCTTAATGGCCGCGACTAAGGAATAAAGCTCATTAATTAAGGGTTAAATGGCTAAAGGGGATTTCAAGTGAAACACTTGAAGTCCTCTATTTTTATACCAAGTCTCAATTTGTATAGGTTTAACTTTTTCTCTCTTTTAAATAAGCAAAGAATTCTTTTCCTTCCCGTAAACGTCTTTTTAACATTTGGGAATCCCCTAACATTTCTTGTACAATAGGAATAATTGCTTGCGGACGAAAATAAAAACGACGATATAGTTTTTCTACCCCATCCTCAATTTGGGTAGCAGACAGATTAGGATAGGCTAAGGTTGAGACTTGAATCCCTGAATCTGTCACTAAGTTTTTATGATTAAACCAGCCGTTTTCTTGTGCCTGATTATATAATTCTGTTCCGGGATAAGGTGCAGCAATCGACACTTGAATGGTATGGGGATTTACTTCACAAGCGAAGCGAATGGTTTCTTCAATGGTTTCCTCTGTTTCATTAGGAAGACCAATAATAAATGTCCCATGTACTTTAATGCCTAACTTACGACAATTCTGCATAAATTGACGAGCAACCTCTAATTTAACCCCTTTACGAATCCCATCGAGAATTACTTGATTACCCGATTCAAAGCCCACTAAAAGCAATCTTAGACCATTTTGTTTTAAGACTTTTAAGGTTTCATAATCTAAATTCCCACGAGCATTACAACTCCATGTTAAGTTTAACCGTTTTAGATGTTCACTAATTGCGATCGCTCTTTGCCTATTAATGGTGAAGGTATCATCATCGAACATATATTCCCTCACTCTATCACCAAAGAGATATTTAGCTTTTTCCATTTCTTTTCCCACCACTTCAGGGCTTTTTGCCCGATATTGATGACCCCCAATGGTTTGCGGCCACAGACAAAAGCTACATTTAGCAGGACATCCTCGGCCAGTATAAAAAGAAATGTAAGGATGAAGCAAATAACCAATAAAATATTTATTAATATCAAGAAACTGATGATAAATTGGCAATACACTAGGCATTGCATCCCAATCATGGATTAATTCCCGTTCTGCTGTATGGTGAATTTGACCAAATTGATCCCGATAACTTAACCCCTTAATCTCAGTGTAGGGTTTCCCTTCCCCTAACTCTTTACAGGTATAGTCAAATTCATTACGACAGACAAAATCGATAATGGGATGTTCTTCTAGGGTTTTTTGGGGTAAAACCGCAACGTGCGCCCCAATTAAGCCAATTTTTACCTTATTATTTTGCTGTTTAATCGCTGCTGCACATTGAACATCATTCAGTAAAGATGGGGTACTGGTGTGCATGATTACCAGTTCGTAATCTTTAGCAATCTGTAAAATATCTGGGACTGTTTGGCCATGAGGGGGTGCATCAATGAGTTTACTATTGGGAACAAGGGCAGCCGGTTGAGCTAACCATGTAGGATACCAAAATGAAGTAATTTCCCGTTTTGCTTGGTATCTTGCCCCTGCACCGCCATCGAATCCATCAAAAGAGGGAGGACTGAGAAAAAGGGTTTTTTGCATCGTTAACGGTTCTCCAGACTTTATGGTGATACACAAAACTTATCGTTTTTAGGGAAGGAGGAATATTGTATGTCTTGTTTTATTTCAGAATTAGGGAAGCCAAGGATATTGGCGGAAATTAGGCGGCCGCTTGTCTAAAAAGGCCTGTTTTCCTTCTGTTCCTTCTTCTGTCATGTAGTAGAGTAAAGTGGCATTTCCTGCTAATTCCTGTAACCCTGCTTGTCCATCACAGTCTGCATTAAACGCTGCTTTTAGACAACGAATGGCGAGGGGACTTTTTTCGAGGATTTCCTGCGCCCATTGTATCCCTTCTGCTTCTAAATTTTCCACGGGAACAACACAATTCACTAATCCCATTTCTAACGCATCTTGCGCTGAATATTGACGACATAAAAACCAAATTTCACGGGCTTTCTTTTGGCCGACGACACGGGCTAAATAACTTGAACCAAAGCCACCGTCAAAACTACCGACTTTAGGGCCAGTTTGCCCAAAAATAGCATTATCCGCCGCAATGGTTAAGTCACATACTAAATGTAGTACATGACCTCCACCGATCGCATAACCAGCGACTAAAGCAATTACAACTTTGGGCATAGAGCGAATTAGGCGTTGTAAATCTAAGACATTGAGACGGGGAACGCCTTCGTCATCGACATATCCTGCTTTTCCTCGAATACTTTGATCTCCACCCGAACAAAAGGCATATTTACCATCGGTATGGGGGCCTGCCCCAGTTAAGAGTACCACACCCAATTGAGGATCTTCACGAGCATCACAAAACGCATCATAGAGTTCAAAAACTGTTTTAGGGCGGAATGCGTTGCGTTTATGGGGGCGATTAATCGTAATTTTAGCAATTCCTTGCCATTTATGATACAAGATGTCTTCGTAGGGTTTAACGGTGTTCCAAACAGCTTTCATAGGGTTAAAGTATGAGACAGGCAATAAGTAATGATACCAAAAAGGCGTCAGGAGTTATAAGCTGTTCATCATCGCGCATTGGTATATGAAGACTGCAAGGGAGTAGGGAGAGAGTTTAAAGATTTATAAATAACTGATATCTTGCACCTATCAATCCAGATCGCCCTGCAATCAATTGACAGGGCTGATAAAGATCGTTATCTAAAGATAACTTGAAAGTAGATAAAATAAGTCTTCTAGTTCAATTTATTGAACGCTATTTGTGAGCCTTTAAATTCATTTAAAGGCGGGTTTTTGGGGTGGTGCAAAAGGCGATAATTACCAATGCGAATTCTATAAAATCCTTGATGGCCTTGTATCGCTTTTATATTCCTCAATTCAGTTAAGCTTGTGACAGATTCTATCTCTTCAATGACTGTTTGAATTTGTCTTTTAACTTGAGGTTTACTAAGTTTGCGTAAGTCTTTTTTAAAGGTTTGACGAAATTCAAGGTTCATGGTTATTCTTCGATTCATACCAAATCCGCCATATAAAACCTAGTTTTCTTTTTTCCGTGAAACCCTCCTGCCCTCTGCCTCCTGTTTCTATGATGATTTAAGGAAACAACCAGTGACTTTCAGGAACTGGTGATTAGGAACAAGTGATTAGGACAGGACGGTTATGAACCAAAAGAACCAAGGGAACGAACCAGAAAGAGGTTTTGAATCTTTAGACTTCTATCAAGACAGTTTAAAACTTCTGAAAGCCTCTTACAAACTAGCAGGAAACTTACCCAATTACGAACGTTACAATCTCAGTGACCAACTGCGCCGCTCTTCATCAAGTATATTGCTAAATATAGCAGAAGGCTATGGACGCTATCACTATCTAGACCGCCTACGTTTTTTGTACATAGCGAGAGGTTCATTATCAGAAACGCTGAGTGCTTTTATCATTGCCCAAAATCTAGGCTACTGTAAAGAGTCTCAACTAAATTGGAGTCGTGAGCTTAAGCAAACAATTGAGAAAAATCTCAATGGTTATTGTCGGTTCATCAGACAACAAAAACAAGGGGGTAAAGAATATGGCAACCAATACCAAAGCTAATGCTCCACAATGCTCTTATAACACTAGAAGGAACAAGCTCATGAAAAAAGGATTCGACCCGATGAGTTACAAAGGAAAAACAGTTTGTGTCGGCATCGACGTACACAAAAAAACCTACTCAGTTGTGGCAGTAGTAGAAGGAGAAGTGGTGAAAAAATGGACAACCAAGGCAGATTCAGAAGCTTTAGCCAGTCACTTATTACGATATTTTCCTGAAGCTTACATTAAGACCGTTTACGAAGCAGGATTTTCGGGATTCGTCTTACATCGAGATTTGGAACAAGCAGGACATCAAAGCATTGTCGTTAATCCCGCCAGTATTGAGGTAGCCGTTAATAATCGGGTAAAAACAGATAAACGAGATGCTTTAAAAATGGCTAATCTCTTGGAAGCAGGTCGCCTCAAAGGAATTCGCATTCCGACTCCTGAAGAAGAACAGCAACGGTTACTAACCCGAACCAGAGAGCAATTGGTAGAGCAACGTACTTCCATCAAAAACCAAATCCGTATGAAGTTTCATCAAATGGGATTAATAGACATGGAAGACACTCGCTCTATGAGCCATAAATTGGTGTCCGAATTACTATCCAAGTCGAAATCCAATCAACTGCATCTCGTTGTGACGGCTTTAGAAAATGTCTGGAAAAGTCTAGATTTAGAAATTAAAAAGCTCGAAATCAAATTAAAAGAGCAAGCTCAAGAAGACCCTAATGAAGCGACTTATCGTTCTGCTCCCGGTGTGGGTTTCTTAGCTGCCCGTATTTTGTCCAATGAACTGGGCAACATGAGTCAATTTGATAACGAGCGACAACTTTTCAGTTATACGGGATTGACTCCCTGTGAATATTCTAGCGGCGAAACCACTTGTAAGGGACATATTACCCGACAAGGAAATCGTCGAGTACGACATATTCTCAACCAGGCTGCTTGGCAAGCCATCTCTAAAGATAAGGATTTGAGGATGTTCTTTGAGCGACTTCATCCTAAAACGGGTAAGAAAAAGGCTATTGTCGCCGTAGCCCGTAAATTAATTGGTCGCATTCGAGCAGCATTCCGAAAAGGGGTTCTTTATAATATCAATCCCCTTATTCCCCCATCTATGTCTGTCTCAACTGCCAATTAGTAGTACAATTTCTTGGGCTTTTTTAAAGGATGTTAGCTACAAAGCGTGAGTTAAGAATTAACCAACGAATCCATTTAGCTGTAACAAGA
>JBFRWB010000175.1:0-55394 GCA_051439375.1 Microcystaceae cyanobacterium | reverse complement strand
TCGGTTAAGAGAAAACGGAAAAACTTAAGAAAAACTTATGATTGGAATTTAACATTGTGTTTTAAATCCGTGCTAAGGAGCGTAAAAATTTTTAGATTTGATGATAGACTTAAGCACATAGAGATTTGGGTCTTAATAGATCAGGATGTATGAGAAGTTAGATTGGACAGCTTAGGAAGGCACGTGCCTCCTGCCCCGTTCACTGAGCTTATCGAAATGCTGCCTCCTCTCCTGCCTCCTGCCTTGCCTAAAAGACTATCAAAGCTCACTTATCACAATAATGAGGTCTTTATGGATTTTTTATCCGATTTCTTAACGCTCTTTCTAGGTAAATTACAGTCCCCAACCCTTGGTTTTCTGATTGGTGGTATGGTAGTGGCTGCCGTCAATAGCCGACTACAAATTCCAGAAGCAATCTATAAGTTTATTGTCTTCATGTTACTGATTAAAGTTGGCTTGAGTGGTGGCATGGCAATTCGCAATGCTAACTTATTGGAGATGCTGCTTCCCGCACTGTTCGCCGTCGTAACAGGTATCCTAATCGTCTTTATCGGGCGTTACACATTGGCCAAACTACCCAAGGTCAAAACAGTAGATGCGATCGCAACTGCAGGTTTGTTCGGTGCTGTCAGTGGTTCTACCCTCGCCGCCGCCCTAACCTTAATGGAATCAGAAAACATTACATACGAACCTTGGGCTGCTGCACTCTATCCCTTCATGGATATACCTGCACTGGTGGCTGCGATCGTTTTAGGCAGCATTTATGTTACTAAACAGAAACAACGCCGTGCTGCCCAAGAGGAGTTAAGCAAGCAAGAATTTTTTGGCAAAGAGGAATATGCAAAAGGACAGGGCATTGTGGCCAAAGGCTATCCTCAGAGAGACATTAAAGAGGAGAAGGTTAAGATTTGGCCAATTATCAAGGAAAGTCTTCAAGGTTCTGCCCTATCTGCCCTCCTGCTTGGCCTTGCACTAGGACTGCTAACCCGCCCCGAAAGTGTCTATGAAACTTTCTTCAATCCCCTCTTCCGAGGACTGCTTTCCATATTAATGTTGGTTATGGGTATGGAAGCCACTGCCAGACTCGGTGAGTTACGCAAAGTCGGTCAATGGTATGCCCTCTATGCTTTTGTTGGTCCCCTATTACATGGGTTTATCGCCTTTGGTTTCGGCATGATTGCCCATTATCTGACAGGATTTAGCCTTGGTGGCGTTGTCATTCTCGCCGTTATCGCTGCCTCTAGTTCAGATATCTCAGGACCCCCCACCTTACGGGCAGGTATCCCCTCAGCTAATCCCTCTGCTTACATCGGTTCTTCTACCGCCGTTGGCACACCCGTTGCCCTTGCTTTGGGAATCCCCCTCTTTATCGGACTAGCCCAAGCACTGGGGGGCTAATTTCAAAGTTCTTTAATCAATACACAATCAGGAGGAAAAAGACATGACTCAGCAAGCCACTAAACTCGTTATTGTGACAGAAAAGTTGCTGCTGAAAAAGATCGGCAAGATCATCGACGAAGCAGGAGCGCCCGGTTACACAGTGGTAGAAGCAGGCGGTAAAGGCAGTCGCAACGTGCGATCATCAGGACGACCAACCGTTGGCGACAGTTTCTCGAACATCAAGTTTGAGGTTCTCACCCCCACGCGGGATATGGCTGTAAAAATTTCCGATGAAGTCGCAGCAAGGTTTTTCGACGATTATTCGGGCATCGCCTATCTCTGTGACGTGATGGAGGTACTGCACGCACACAAGTTCTGATACCAAGTCTGTGATAAGGTTTCAGGTGTCGGGTGTCAGGTCAGGAAAAAAAGAACACGGATTCTACTTTAAGCCTGAAAAAAAGCCGCCTATCAATACGCTTGAATTAAAAAACACCTGAAACCAGCAAACCTGAAACCTGAAACCAGCAAACCTCGTCTTCATGAACACCTTAACGATTGTTTGGATTACCCTACCTTTTTTTCTGGGATTTACCCTCTTTTTATTCCCTAAGCTTGACCGCTATTTAGCTTGTACCATAGGATTGTTTTCGATTACCTATGCTGCTACCCTATTGATTTCTAATTCTTCTATTACCTTAGAACTATTAGATAGCTTTGGGGTCACTTTAGTTGCTGATAAGTTAAGCGCATTTTTAATTTTGACCAATGGTTTAGTCACAACGGCTGTGATTTTATACTGTTGGCAAAGTGGAAAAGTTTATTTTTTTTATGCTCAAGTCATTATTCTCCACGGCAGTGTTAATTCCACCTTTATTTGTAAAGATTTCATTAGCTTATATGTGGCTTTAGAGGTTCTTAGTATTGCTTCTTTTCTACTTATTACTTATCCTCGAACCCGTCGTTCAATGTGGGTAGGATTGCGCTATCTTTTTGTTAGCAACACCGCCATGTTATTCTATTTAGTGGGGGCTGTTTTAGTTTATCAACATAATCTTTCTTTTAAGTTTGACGGCCTTGTAAATGCCCCCCCTGAAGCAGCGGCCTTGATCTTTTTAGGATTATTGGTGAAAGGAGGGGTCTTTGTTTCGGGATTATGGCTACCTTTAACCCATTCTGAGTCAGAAAGTCCCGTTTCTGCTTTATTATCGGGGGTAGTAATTAAAGCGAGTATTTTACCCCTTGTGCGTTGTGCGGTTGTTTTGCCCGAACTTGACCCATTGATTCGCCTGTTTGGGGTTCTGACAGCTTTATTAGGAGTAGTTTATGCCATTTTTGAGCAAGATACCAAGCGAATGTTAGCCTTTAGTACAATTTCCCAGATAGGCTTCATTTTAGCCGCCCCAGAGGTGGGGGGATTTTATGCGTTAACCCACGGGTTAGTTAAATCGTCTTTATTTTTAATTGCTGGTAATTTGCCCAGTCGTAATTTCAAGGAACTCAAACAAACGCCTCTTGATAATCGTATTTGGATTGTTTTAGTTATTGCTAGTTTTTCTATTTCAGGCTTTCCTTTATTAGCTGGATTTGGAGCTAAAGTATTAACCATGAAAAGTCTGTTAGATTGGCAAGAAATTGGCATGAATATTGCTGCTTTAGGAACAGCAACGGCTTTTGCAAAATTCATTTTTTTACCAAAGGGAGGCAAGAAAACTACCCTAAAAATAGGATTTTGGTTAGCAATGATAATTCTTTTAGGAGGGTTGATTATTGCTAACGGAGTTTATTATGATGCTTATACACTAGAAAATACGATTAAACCCCTTGCTACTATTATCTTAGGCTGGTTAGCTTATTTATTTATTTTTCAGAAAATCACCCTTTATTTACCCCGTTTCTTAGAAAAAATGGAGCATTTAATTGGGGTGATGAGTTTAACATTAGTTGTCTTATTTTGGATGGTATTAACATGGCCTTCAATTTTATTTTTCGATTAGTTATCTGGTTGCTATTGACCGCCGATTTAAGTTGGTTGAACATTCTTATCGGGGCAATCGTTGTGTTAATTATTCCCCATAGCTATCCCCCAACAGCCCATTTTAGGCAGTGGATACAAGCCCTCTGGCAACTTTTAATCGCTGTTCCTCAAGCTTATATCGAAGCGATTGAAATGATGATTTATCCCCATACTGAAGAAGAAATCATTTTAGAAAAAATCCCCCCCAATCGTTCCTCCCGTCTTATTTTTTTAGATATTTTTCGCATTACGTTTACACCGAAAACCATTGTGGTAAAATATAGGAAAGGTGGCTTTTATGCTATTCATCAGGTGCGGCGCAAGCGTTATCTTAACTAAGAGGAAAATTCAATGAATTTAATTTTAATTGCCATGATTGGCGCATTATTAATTCCTGTATATGAAGCATGGCAAGATGATGATATTTGGCAAAAAATGTTAGCATTGGCTAGTATTTCTACGAAAACAGCTATTATTATTTTAGTGGTATCTGTCTTTCGAGATGATTGGATGATTGGTGTGGCTGCTGTCCTAATCCTAACAGTTGGGAATGCAGGATTAATGTTACTCGCACAAATTATTAAACGAATTAGCGATAATAGATTATGATTGGTGATACCAATGTTTGACCGATAAAATGCTATATATTTTGCAAAAGGAAAGCAGATAAGATACCATATCCATCAGAAAAGTTTTTACAATGCACTTACGATTAACGCTGATGAACACATGGATGAAATTGTTGCCTTGGGGAATCGCAGCCAGTGTAGCTTGGCTGGTTGGATTTGCTTATAACACCAGAATTGATGGTAAAATCGGTCTTCTAACCCAAATGTACGGCGAAAAAACCGTTCTAGCGGCTCAAAAGCAGGGAGAGCAGCGTATCATTCTAGTAGGAGGCTCAGGGGTTCATTACTCAGTTAATAGTCAACGACTAGAGGAAGAACTAGGAATTCCAGTTTTTAACTTTGGTTTAGATGGAAATCTAGGATTTAACGTTATTTTTCCGACAATTCTTTCTGAGATTCGAGAAGGTGATATTGTGCTACTGATCCCAGAATATTTAATGTTAATGGATGATGATGGAGTTGGGGAACGGTCAGTTTATTTTGAAGCAGCAACTAGAAAGATAGGAAAAGCGAATATTCCCCTCAAAACTTATCTAGAAGACGGATTTTCATTGGGTGTTCCTAGTTTACGTCCTTTAGTAAAAACTAGCCTTGATATTGTCACCAAGGGACACATTGATAATTATTATAGTGATCCGATTACGCCTTGGGGAGATCCAACGAAAACATGGGGGCGGGAAAGCGAATGGTGGCCATTAACCATTAATAAATCCATAACCCCCCATTCTGTCCAAAGAATTCGCCAATTTAGAGAGCAATTAGCGGAAAAAAATGCTCAATTAGTGATTGCTGTTCCTTGGATTTATGGCAGTACAGATAAGAAAACTCTAAAAAATGTACAGAAAACAGCAGAAAAACTCAGTAAAATTGCACCCACCCTTTACAATCCAGATTCCTTGAATATTCAAACAGACTCAAGTTTATTCGCTGACACTCATTATCACTTAGTTCCTGAAGCAAGACTGATGAGAACAAAACAAATTGTCGAAGAAATTACCCCCTTATTGGAAAAACAAGAAAAATCCAATTAAATTATGGTTAAGTACTAATTCCATGGCTAAAAATCTCATTTATCGCTTTCTTCCCCTCTTTATCATCCTTCTGCTAACTTTGGGAGGATGTGTTCGTTATGATGTCGGCGTTAATTTTACTGAACAACATCATGGCACAATTGTCCAACGCATTCATTTAGGACAACAATTAACCAGCTTAAGCGGTTTAGAAGCCCGTAAATGGCTGAATAGCCTAGATGAGCGAGCAAAACAGCTACAAGGGTCAGTTAAACGCATTTCAGACGCAGATATGCAGATTACCATTCCCTTTAATAGTGGGAAAGATTTAGTCGATAAGTTTAATCAATTTTTTAATCCTACAGAAGATAAACCCAAGCAAACCAAACAAAATCAGATTGATCTTCTACCAATTAAGGCAACAATTCAAATTCGTCAAAGTAATTGGCTATTTTTCGAGCGTGATAGACTAAATTTAACAGTAGATTTACAAGGATTAGGGGTTCTCTCTCAGCAAGGAAATATTATTGTCAGTCCGGGGGATTTAATTGATTTACAGTTTATTTTAACCACACCTTGGGGTGCCAAATCTTTGTTAGAAACAACAGAAAATGTAACCCAAAATGGACAACAATTAATCTGGAAACTGCAACCCGGCCAAGTGAATGTCCTTGATACAGCCTTTTTAGTCCCTAGTTATTTAACATGGGGAACAATTGCTATTATCGCCTTTTGTATTCTTGGATTTTTCGTGAAATATAAACGGCTTCCGGGGGGTGCAGTTAACACTAACAGTTAACAATAACTCTACAGATGAGTCATATAAAATCAGGTATTTAATATTCCTATTCTCTGCAATAAGCGAAGGGCTTACTTTTGCATGGGTGGCTCTTGTGTAACACGGTAATGTGGGCACAGGTTTCCTTGCGCCCCCACAGATAAGTCATTTTTTTGCACATGATACAAAAGTTTACTTGACATTTTGTTTTACATCAATTACTGTAAACAGTGTAAGTTGTCAATAAATTTATCCTATGTTTGAGGAATTAAGGCAATGGCAAGGAAGTGCAGATGCTCTAACACAAGTCCTAGAGCAAAAGTTAAGGGAACTAAATTTAACCTATGACTTCCCTAGCGTCAGAACGATTAGATTATGGCGTTCTAAAAACATATTTTCCCAAAAAAAGAAATCTCCTTTCGGTTTTCGCCAAATTTTAGAAGGACTTGCAACAGTGATTCTGTTGAATAAGGGATGGACATTAGCAGCGATCGCTCAAACCTTACCAACCTATTCTGATCATAACCTCGAAGGTCAAATTATGGCAGACTCGCAGAATCAAGCGGTTTTGTGGTCTTCTCATTTGTCTGGGGAATCTGCTATAGATATTAATTTAGCCATGGATGCAGTTGTTTTACTAGCACAGGGTATTCTTAAGCTTTATAAAGATGTCAAACTAGGTAATCAGTTTAGCCTTGTTTCTCAAGATAAAAAGCTCCTTTCTCGTGAGTTATATTTAAGTATGAGTGAGTTAGGAAAACTCTGCATTGAACAAGGAAATGAAGATCAATATGCGTCTGTCCATCAGGTATTAAATCAAGCAACCCAACCTTTTCAAGAGTGGGAATTAGAAGCATTTAAAAAATCTGAATTTCCCTATTCTACAGCTATTTTAATTGAGCCAGATTTATTTGTTCCTACGTCTGACTGTTCAGAAATTGCTCAATCTAGTGGAAGTTTTGGAGAAGATAACATTGTTGAGCGTCGTTTATATAATAACCTCCGTGAATTGATAAAAAAATTAGGGGGTCGTCGTCGCCAATATCAAGCTTATACAGCAATTCGTCAATTATTTGGGAAATCCTCTTTAATTAGGGAAAAGGATTTGTTAGATTATTTGGATAAAAATGAGTTATCTCCAATTTGGAAAGATATTGTTGATAATTTCTATGATTCTGTGCCTGAAAGTTGGTACATTCAAGGAAAAATCAATCAATGTTATTATTGTGGAACATTATTACATCCTCATAAGAATACTAAACAGTATCCGAATGGTCGTTGCCCCATTCATCAATGTAAAGGTCATTTTGATGGTAAAGTCGCTCAAATCTATGAACCAGAAGAACGTTTCTTGGTAGCAAAACCTCAAATATTGACCTATTGGACAGCACCTGCAATTGATGAGTTGAAAATATATGAAACAGCGATGAGTTTAGGGTTAGATGCAGAACTTTATCCTGATTTAGATCAATGTGATATTGCCTTAAAAAGTCGTACCATTGGGATTGATGCTAAATCCTATCGAAGTCCTAGTTTATTAGCTTCAAAACTTAATAGAAATATTGGAGGACTCAAACATTATCGTCGGCGTATCATTGCAGTGAGTGATTATTTAATTGAGGATAATCCTGATTATTTAAACAGTCTAAAATCGAAACTCAATGTTACAGGTGATCCTGCTACCTTAGAGATTCTTTCCGTTCGTCAAGTTTTAAAGTTATTAGAGGATTAAATCATGAAAGTTAGACCTCCTTTTAAGGATTTTAATGGTGTCAATCGCATTTGTTGGTTATGTGTTTTGATGGAGAAATTTGTCAAGACGAATTCTTTGGAATATTCGCCTTTAATTCTATCAGGAATGACCAGTGTTATCAATGCACCCGTTTTAAAAGAAGCACGTCAAGCTATTTTTAATTTACGTCAACTGATGTTAGATTTTACCACTGATAATTTGGTACAACACGCTATTACTATTTACAATGAACATCACTATCAAAATAGTACCGAAGGGGTGTATAAGATTAATTCAGAAACAAAAGAATTTAAACAAAGCGAGTCATTTTTAGAAAATTCCATCATTGAAGAAGCTAAACAATTTCTCAGTCAACCGTTAGGATTTTATCAACATCCCTATCGCATCCCTAGTCCTCAAGATTCATTATTTTTACAGCTAGAAAATGAATCTAGTACCACACCTATTAATTTAAAAACTGTTAATGTTCGACCTCCACAATTTCATAATCTTCAGCGTCAACCTAAAGGAAAAATTACTATTCCTTTATCAGACTTAAAACAAATTGCTAAAGAAATGGATACTAGAGAAGAAGATAATTATACGATTCAAAAAGGTAATTGGGAAAACCGATTAAATCATTTTATTTTAAAAACCTCTCAATCTGGGGAAAAATTAGAAGAAACCGATTCTATTGAATTAGAAAAGCTCAAACATTTAATTGGCCTTCCGGGGTCTGGTAAAACGACTTTACTAACTTTAATGGCTATTTGGTTAGGACAAAATAAATGTAAAACAATGTTACTTTTCCCTTCTATTGAAGTAGCTAGACAATATATGACAACCCTTAAATTCCATCAAGTCAAAGTAGGAATGTTAGTCGGTCAAAGTCAGGATACACTGATTAAACACGCTAATAATTTAGCAGAATCAATTGCTGCAATGAGCGAACATAAAGGGTTTGGTCAAACGATAGAAGGTGCAGAAAATTTTGCCCTAAACTGCGTTTTACCTGCTTTTGCAACTAATATGGATTCATGGGAATTTAGTTATGCACCTTGTAATCAATTATTGAAAAGTAATGATAAGAAGGGTAAAAAAGACACACCATATCTTTGTCCCTTATGGACAATGTGCGGACGAAAGAAAACCCCAAGAGACTTAATTCATGCTGATATTTGGGTGGGTCATGTTTTGTCGATGGATACAGAAGTTCCTTATCATGCAACGGATAAAAGATTGCGCTATTTTGAGTTATTAGCAAGAACCTTTGATGTGGTTATCTTTGATGAAGCTGATATGGTTCAGGATAATTTAGATAATAAAGGGGTTGCATCTTTGGGAATGTCAGGGACAAAAGATTCATTATATTCTAATATTTTAGAACAAGTTCATAATCCATTTTCTCAAGGAGAAAACCATCAATTATTTAGTTCACAGGTGCTTCGATATACGAATAATGTATCAGAGTTTGGTCAATACAGTGATCAACTGATTAATTTTATTCACAAATTAGCCAATGGACGAATTGGAAAACGATATGAATATCAACTTTTAACTACTAATAACTTAATAAGTGACTTGTTAAGCGGATTTAAAACAGAATCTATTTCAATTCCATCTGATACAGATAAAAAAGAACAATCAAACCATATAAAAGCAGCCTCTAACCTTTGGACTCAAACTGCTTATGAAGCGTTTTATAATCGTACTGGAAGAGAACAACGAAGTTGGAAATATGTTAGCACTTATTCCCAATATTTAAAATGCAAACCCCAGATTATTGAATCAAACTGTCAACAACTTTTTCTCTTATTTCGAGATTACTTAAATGAGGATTATCCTCAAAAACGAGATGAAGTCATTAATAAAATCAGAGAGTTATTCCTGAAAATTTGTTTTCTTGATGACAAGTATCCTCCTCATTCCGATGAGGTTATGAACTTGTTAATTAGAGTCACCTTTCTGATTATGGCATATAAACGAATTGTTCCCCAAACCAAGACAATGATTGCAGAAGAACTGTTAAAAGACTCAATCATTCAGTCAACACCCAGTGACGAATTCAGAAAAGCAACTTGTGAGAATATTTTAGGATCATTTGCGGGGGTTAGATATCGATTTTCTTCAGCAAAATCAACTCGTAATAACGCTAAAAATATTGAGCTACATTATCTTAGCTTCGCTGGTGCGCCAAGAATGTTATTACATCGCTTTCATGAACTTTACCAAGCAGATAATAGTCAACCAAGTCCTGCTGTTTTATTTACTTCTGCGACCTCTTTTTTAGAAGAGAGTTCTGCTTATCATCTTGGAATAAAAAATCAATATCCTCACTACTTATTAAAGCCTAATATTGACGAAACTGAAGAGATAAAGCAACCAAGAGATAAAAGTCGTTATGTTTTTAAACCTGTCTATCCTCCTGATAATCCTTCTCAACCTTTACGTTACAGTGGTGCGGGTGAATATCGGAATCAAAATCTAGAAAAAATGGTAGAAAGTTTAATTAGTAATAATGAAATATTTACAGCAATTGATAATTTTGATACACTTCATGATATTCCCAGAAAAGCTGCTTTAGTGGTTAACAGTTATCAACAAGCGAGGGAGCTTCAAAAACATATAAAACTTCGTTATCCAGAAGTAGGTAAATGTAGCAAAGCGGTGGTTAAAAGATTAGAGGAAGGAGAAACATCAGAAGATTTTATTACTCCAACCCAATGTTTAACTATTGGAGACGATGAAAATTGTCGTATTCTCATCTTTCCCATGTTAGCAATTGGACGAGGGGTTAATATTGTCTTTAGCGAAGGAATAAGAGAAAGAGATGCAGCCATTGGAACGATTTATTTTCTAACACGACCTCATCCTACCTTAGACGATATGCAGCTATTTTATAGTTTAGCAGGAAAAGCCACACAGAATTTTTGCGATCGCAGTTTTTCTGACACCGATAGTGTACAATCTATTTATCAACAATGGAAACAAGCTAAACGAGATGTCCGAAGACAGACGAATCAATTATTAAGAGAACCGATGATGGCCAGTCGTTTAAGTTCTGAATTATTTACCTTTTTTACCGCTAATCAAATGGTTGCTATTTTGCAAACGATTGGTCGAGGAATGCGGAATAGTTGTCCCGTTCAAGTGTATTTTGTAGATGCAGCATGGGCCCCTTATTCTGCTAACAATCAATCTGAAACTATTAAATCTAGTGTATTGGTAAAAATGCGAGCCATTCTAGAAGATTGTCTGAATCATCCTGATCTTATTAAACAAGAAATTTACCAAGAATTATACGGTGAATTTTTAGAACCTTTACGCAATATTGAAGGAGTGCAATATCCTGATGATTTACACTTAACTTATCCCTCAGATGATGAAATTGAAGAGGATGATTTAGATGATTTTGAAGATTATCTAGAAATGTAATTGTTCTTTTTTGACTTTATTCACTTTATTCACTTTATTTCACTCAAACTTACTCAAGGAGATGATTATGACTAACACAGACACTTTGTACCTTGCAACTAATCCTCGCAATCAAGCTAAATATGTACCTTTAGCATTAACAATTCCTAATGATCTTCCACCCATTACCATTAAAGGTTATACGCTTAGTTGGTCAAAAGATGCGTTAGAGATTTTAGATGAAATTCAGTCAGAATTAAAAAGTAATCAAAAAAACTTACCCTATGTATCTTTACGCAACTTACTGGAAACAGAATTAGATCACTTAATTAGAGTTGAATTTAATGTTGGATTAAGTAAGTATAAAATTTCCCAGAAAGAAGTCAAAGCTTTTGCTTATTTAAGTCTAGAAGAAGGTGATGTTGATAGTATTGATAAAAAACTGCGTTCTATCCTAGATACATGGATGACGCAATCTTTACGTCCCTTTTTAATCAAAGAAAAGGTAAACAGTGAATTAATCGATGAACAATTAGAAGATTTAAGATCACAACATTCATTAATTACTGTTCAAGGTTTTGACTCTAAAATTTTACCTTGGAAACAATCTCCTAAGACTGGTACAACCCATCGTAATGATGCTCACAGTTTTCCTATGCTCGTTAATTACCTTGCTCGTCAAATTGCAGGAAAAGAAGTCTTTAATGGACTGGGAACAATGAAGCGTATTATTGGTTCATATAATCTAACAGGTGGACAAGCAGAATTAATCACCAATCCGATTTCTTTAAAAGGAAGTAAAGGAAAATTTAGTCTAGTTATTACCCTAGAAATTGTTACTTTTCCCTCCGTTGAGCAACCCATACTCAAAATTGATGTTTCTAAACGACGCTGGTTTAATAAACTAGATAATCCTACCACAAAAGAAAATAAGATTAGTGGGTATATTTTTTCAGATGACTATTCAGATCGTGTGTTTAGTTATCAGCTACTCTGTCAAAAACAAGAAAATAAGAAATGGACTTGGAATATTGATAAAGGATTTGACATTTTACAAAAGAAACTCAATCTTCCAATGATTAAAGTATTGGATGGTCAAAAGATTTCACAAGGTGAAGCTAATACAGAATCATGTCAAGTCATGTTAAACTTCAGATACGGTTTAAACAAAAAAAATAAGAAAGATAAGCATGACATCAAAAGTGGTGTCCCTGAACTTGATAAGTTAGAAGCTTTGCAAAAAGTTTCAGAAATTCTTCAAGATATTGGTATGATTCCTTGGGAAAATTCTCAACAGTATGAAGTCGTTGAGACTAATCATTCTTCCCAGAAAAACTCCGTTCGACAACTTAAGGGAAGAACTTTATTTTACGAAATTATTAACCGATTAAATACTGAACATCAGATTGACTTTTCTAAAAAAGTTGATCTTGATTTGCTTCAAACGCTGTTATTAAAATATTTTCATCTAAACATAGAAGATATTGTTAAATATAAACAGTTTTTTACAAAAGATAAGCAACAACAAGAATTGCAAAGTGTCAAACAAGATAATCAATCTATTTTGACTCAACTCTACCCCCATGAAAAACCACAATTGGTTATTCTTTACTATCCAGATTTAAGAGATACAATTGATTTAAAAATCCTTAAGGAAACTGCTGATATTCTCTGGGGAGATGTTTTAGAAATTCATACTTATCCTTGTCCTCAAAATACACATGGTTCACGAGACAGTTTACCCGAAAAAGATAAACCGAATAAACAAAGATCCCAAGCTAGAGTAAAAGCATGGGAATCACTGGCTAATCAATTAGCTGCTCAAAGAAAACAAACTTTTTGCCTAATTTTTGCACCAGAATGGTATGAAAATAAACCTGATGATAAAGTTAATAAACCTTCAACTCGTAACGCATTAGCTTCGATTGCAGGTGCTTCAGTTCAGTTTCTTTTTTCTATTGAAAGAACCAAAGATAATCATCTCAATGATTTCTCAGATTTCTTTTATCGGATACAATCTGCGCTTAAAGATTTACTTCTCGCTCATTCTGCTTTTATTAATTATATTCCTCAAAAAGTTGCTCAATACTTTCCTAATAACCCACCCAAGGAAATTATTGGAATTACCATTGTTCGCAAACAAAAGGGTCGTAGTCGTGGGAAAATTGAAGCTAGTTCTTTACCGATTGCAATTCGCACTAACACTGAAACAGGAAAGAGTAAACTCTGTTTTTACACAGAAAATAATCATCAAATCGAATGGTTCAACTTTTCTGATGGACTCTCTAAAATTGCATCAATTACTCCTATTAAAATTGGTAAAGATGCTCAGACTCGTAAACGAGCTTTTATGATGTTTGTTGATCAAATAATTACAAACGCAGTTAAAGATGACAATCAACCTGTTGTGATTATTGATTCTTCTAACTGTTCCAAGTTATGGTCTTGGTTAACAGATGCTCAAATTAATGTTAATGATATTAATATGCAAGTGTCGAGAAAGTCACCTTATGTAGCAGAAAAATGTCATCTAAGATGGAAAGGTTCAAGAATCATTCGGATTCGTCAAGAACTTGCGCCAAATCTTATAAATAATAAACAAACCCGTCTTTATCAATCTTCTCTAGAAGATCACAAAAACAAAAATGCACTTAAGAGTCTCCAACCTGATCAAATCCTTGATACTCCTACCAGTCCTTTATCAACTTTATTTAAAATAATCACCCATTCTTCTACTCAATGTGTCCCTTATCTATCTATTGGAAATAATAGTTTACAGCAAGAAAAACGAGGTTTAAGTTGTTATCAAGAAACTGAGTTAACCGCTAACGCAAAAAGTGAAGATGACTCAGACAATCTTAAAAATGCTAAGGGAGAAACTTTATATAAGTTAGTAAAAAGACCTGCTTTTAAAAAGCAATATCCGACTCCTAATCCTTTAGAAATCGTCGTAACCTTACGTCAAGAAAATGATGACTGTGATCGATTAGCAGAATTTGTAGAATCCCTACGTTATAATTTGGGTCATTATGGAGAATCGGTGAGTTTACCTGCTGTTATCTTTTTTGAAAGAGTAGTCAGAGATTACATTAGTGAATTTACCATTGATGAGGATGAATCAGAAAATAATGACTGAGAAAATACAATTCAATTAATTGAAATTACTGTAAAGTGCTTTCCTACTCAAATCCTAAATAATCTGAACCTGTGTTGGGGTTACTGAGTCGATTTTTATACTTTAAATACAAAGCCAAACCGGGTATTTTTCTTTGGAAACTAGGGGGTTGTTGATACTCACACGCAGGATATTCCATCCGAATTCCCTTAACTACTTGATAGGGTTCATACCATTGTTCAAGGGTTTCTAAGAGTTGATCAAAAATTACTAGGGACGCTTGATAGCGATCGCTCATAGCATAGTATTGTAAAATCTTAGCATAGGTTTGAGGTTGTTGATATTGTTTGGGCAAATTAATCTGTTTTCCTATCAAATCAAAAATATCTCGATTAGCAATTACAAAACAAGTTAGACTTTTTAAATTAGTCATTTCTGCATCGGATAAATC
Source organism: Microcystaceae cyanobacterium (assembly GCA_051439375.1). Taxonomy (GTDB): domain Bacteria; phylum Cyanobacteriota; class Cyanobacteriia; order Cyanobacteriales; family Microcystaceae; genus JBGTGT01. Next base: position 40,868 of record JBFRWB010000175.1, on the reverse strand, counting down.
AGCGAGTGAGGTGGTGATAGTACTTAATGCTTGATACTCTATCCCGTCTGTATTTTGTAGAGATTGATATAGCCTTAAACTAAACGGTTGATAGGGAAATTCTAACAGTTGATAAATTAGTTTGACATATTTTTGCAAACTTGCTTTTCCTTCTTCAGTTTGAACTTTGGGTAAATAGTCGGTCAATTGTTGTTGAATATGTTTACGAATTTGCTTAATGTCTATTGTAGATTCTAATAATTTTGACCAATATTGATAAAAATTTTGTTGAATAGAACCGTGATGATTTAGTTCAATATAACTCATTTTTTCTTCTCGTTTTTTAATCGCCATTATGGTTTGAAAGTGTTTAGCACTTTCGGCAATTCCTTGATAATCGCCTGTATCTTTCATTACCTGTATATGTAGTAATGATAAATGAATAAAATCTTGTTGATCAAAGCGTTGAGACTCTAAACGAGATCCAGAATGATTAATTTTCGTTAGTTTAGCCATTGCTTCATCATGGAGATCAATTGTCTTGTAAGATACGGTTTCTTGAGGTTTACCGATGAATGCTTGAAATTTTCTCCACAGATCAAGATGCCATTGGGGGTGATGGGAATATTGTCGCATAATGCCATAAGATGCACCTGCTAATCCTAATAAAATTATAGTACCTAACGGAATAACATCAAGAAGAAAGGAGGGAGAATACTCAGGTTTTGGTTGAGAAGGCTGTATCAATCCTAAATTAGCAAGTTGATCTAGATATTGAAAATCCTCTGTATCGTTGAGTAGTTGATGGCTTCTAGTAAGATTCATGGTTTCTGCTTCATCTGTGGGAATTATATTTTCATTGCGTTTTTGTACATCCTGATGGGTTGTGTCTGCTATTTGTTGAGAAGATTCATTTTTTTGAGATAGGAGACGTGAGATAGAGAAAAATGATAGAGAGTTAGCTTCTACTTTTGGTAAATTAGTTCGGGGTAAAAGTGTCGAAGGAGTCCAAGAAGATTGAGAAAAATTAATAGATGGTTTGCTTTGAGGTAAATTAAAATTAACCGCTAAAAAAGGAAAGAAATTGATATCTGATTGGGCATTATCTAAAAGAATGGAACTGATAGATAAACTAGAAATATGAGGAGAAAACTGAGTAGATAAAGGGGTGAGAGGAGAAAGTGCTACCAAGCTTACCATTGGAAAATTGCCGCTATAGGTTAAAGACTTAAATATATTGTAAAGTTATCAAAATTCATGAGACGGTGATTTGGATCACATTTTACTTGTAATCATAGTTACAAAATTATTCACTGTTAACTATCCACTGACAAATCCTAAAAAAATGTTGTAGAGGAAGGAGTCAAAAACATTGAGAATATAAAATAAGAGCGTAACATTATCCACCCCTTAATCCTATGGCACGGTTAGCACTTCTCAGCGTCTCAGATAAAACGGGAATTGTAGAATTTGCCCAAAAATTAGTAGAAGACTTTGAATTTTCCCTGATCAGTAGTGGAGGAACGGCGAAAACCCTACAAGCAGTCGGAATTCCTGTTACGAAAGTCAGTGATTACACAGGATCACCTGAAATATTATCAGGAAGAGTCAAAACCCTCCATCCTCGCATTCATGGGGGAATTTTAGCCCGTCGGGATGTCCCAGAAGATCAAACGGATCTGGCTAACAATGATATTACTGCCTTAGACTTAGTAGTGGTTAATCTTTATCCCTTTGAACAAACCATTGCCAAAGAAGGGGTTACTGTTGCAGAAGCAATCGAACAAATTGATATTGGTGGCCCCGCTATGTTAAGGGCAACAGCGAAAAACTTTGCTAACTTAACAGTATTGTCTAATCCCAAATATTACGAAGATTATTTACAGGAATTGAGCAATAATAACGGGGAAGCTTCCCTTCCCTTTCGACAAAAGATGGCGGGTGAAACTTTTGCTCTTACTAACGCTTATGATCAAGCAATTTCTGCCTATTTTGCTAGTTTATCAACGGATACTCCCGAAAGATTCAGCCTAACCGGAACCAAAATTCAAACCCTCCGTTATGGAGAAAACCCCCATCAAAGTGCAGCGTGGTATCAAACAGGAACAAAAGCTTCAGGATGGACAGCAGGGAATAAATTGCAAGGAAAAGAACTCAGTTACAATAATTTAGTGGATTTAGAAGCAGCCCGACGCATTATTACCGAATTTGGCACAGAAAAACCTACGGTGGCTATCTTAAAACATACTAACCCTTGTGGGATTGCCCAAGGAACAACCCTTGTGGAAGCTTATGAAAAAGCCCTTGCTGCTGACTCAGTTTCCGCATTTGGGGGCATTGTAGCAGTAAATCAGCCAATTGATACAGCTATTGCCAATAGTTTAACCCAAACCTTCCTTGAATGTGTGATTGCGCCCGATTGTGATGAAGTTGCCCAAACTATTTTAAGTAAGAAAAAGAATCTCAGAGTGTTAATATTACCCGATTTAAAACAAGGAGAAAAACAGATGGTTAAAGTGATAGCAGGGGGCTTTTTAGTACAAGACTTTGACGATGTAGCAGAGAATCCTGATAGCTGGCAAATAGCCACAGAAAAACAGCCCACAGCCGAAGATTTAAGCGAATTAGCCTTTGCGTGGAAAGTGGCCAAGCACGTTAAATCTAATGCGATTGTTGTAACGAAAGATCATGTTACCTTGGGTGTGGGGGCAGGACAAATGAATCGAGTAGGGGCGGCTAAAATTGCCCTAGAAGAAGCAGGAGAAGGGGCAAACGGGGCATATTTAGCGAGTGATGGCTTCTTTCCCTTCGATGACTCCGTTAAAACGGCGGCGGCCGCTGGAATTAAAGCAATTATTCAACCGGGGGGATCTTTACGGGATAAAGATTCTATTGCAGCAGCCAATGAGTTAGGAATTGTGATGATTTTGACGGGAATGCGACATTTTCTCCATTAAATTTGAGTGTGGTTTCAGGAATGCAGTAAACAAAACAGTAAACAATCAACAATTATCTTTAATTATGTTGTGGATGATTCAGGACTTTCTACAATCGGTTAAGCCTATTTTAGTGCCGATTTGCTTTGTATTAACATGGTTATTCATTATTTCCTTAGCCAGTACCCTTTGGGGAAGTGTGAGGGATGGGGTAAATCGTGCGAAGACAATGCACCAAATTCCTTGTGCAAATTGCCGTTTTTTTACCAATGATTATCGTTTAAAGTGTACGATACAACCGAGTATTGCTAATACCGAACAAGCGATTGATTGTGGCGATTTTTCGGCTAAAGGTTATTAAGGCGCAATGAGTTTCTTTAGTTTCTCTGTCCATGGGAAAGGCCTCAACATAATCAACCTTTGAGAAAAAACTTACACTTTGTCATCTCTCGAAAAGAAAGTATAATTGTGAGGCTCTCCAATCAACCCTAAAAGCAGTGATAGAACGTTACACTTTGCCCGATATGGGCAAGCTCTGGACAGATAACTACAAATTACAAACGTGGTTGCAAGTAGAAATTGCCGTTTGTGAAGCTCAGGCGGAATTGGGCTATATTCCTCAAGAAGCTCTTAGGGAAATCAAAGCGAAAGCCAATTTTGATCGTCAACGAGTTTTAGAAATCGAAAAAGAAGTCCGACATGATGTAATTGCGTTTCTTACCAATGTCAATGAGTATGTGGGAGACGCAGGACGATATATTCACCTTGGTTTAACCAGTTCGGATGTTTTAGATACAGCCCTTGCTCTTCAATTAGTGGCTAGTCTCAATTTAATCCTAGAATGTCTGGAAGATTTAATCCAAGCTCTCCGTTATCAAGCTCAACAACATCGTAATACAGTAATGGTGGGTCGCTCCCATGGTATTCATGCTGAACCCATGACCTTTGGCTTTAAATTAGCTGGTTGGCTAGCTGAGGTGCTGCGAAATCGCGATCGCTTAATTCAGTTACGACGGACGATTTCAGTAGGCAAAATTTCTGGGGCAGTGGGAACTTACGCTAACATTGATCCCAAAGTAGAAGCCCTAGCTTGTCAAAAACTCGGTTTAGATCCTGACACCGCTTCAACACAGGTGATTTCTCGCGATAGACACGCCGAATATGTGCAGCAGTTAGCATTATTGGGGGCTTCTTTAGAACGGTTTGCCGTAGAAATTCGCAATCTGCAACGGACGGATGTATTAGAAGTAGAGGAATTTTTTGCTAAGGGACAAAAAGGTTCATCTGCTATGCCCCATAAGCGAAATCCCATTCGTTCTGAGCGATTAACAGGGATGGCTCGTCTGATTCGGGGTCATGCTGTTGCTGCGTTGGAAAATGTTGCTCTTTGGCATGAACGGGATATTTCTCATAGTTCTGTAGAACGAATTATGTTTCCCGATGTTTGTATTTTGACCCATTTTATGTTGAAGGAAACCACCGATTTAGTCAAGAATTTGCTAGTGTATCCTGATAATATGGAGCGCAATATGAATGTTTATGGTGGGGTCATTTTTAGTCAACGGGTGCTACTTACCCTAGTAGAAAAAGGGATGAGTCGAGAAGCGGCGTATAGAGTGGTACAAGGTTGCGCCCATCAAGCATGGAATAAGTTAGACGGAAATTTTCGGGCATTAATTGAACAAGATCCCCAAGTGATGCAACATCTTTCCCCTGATGAGATTGAAGCTTGCTTTGATCCAAAACAGCATTTGAACAACCTAGAAGTTATTTACCAGCGATTAGATATTTAGCCCCTTTTTTCTTCTAGTAATGCTTGTTTAATTGGCTCATCTTTTAAATCCCGTCCAATCACAACTAAACGGGTTTGACGAGGTTCATCTTTGCGCCAAAGACGATCATAAAAGGTATCAAAACGATTGCCAACGCCTTGTAAAACCAGTCGCATGGGCTTATTATCAACCCAAACAAAGCCTTTAATGCGATAAATTTCTGAGTCTTTCACTAAAGATTGTAAGGTGTTAATTAATTGTTGGGGTTCAAAAGATTGCTCTAGGATTAACTCGACAGAATTAATCTCATCATCGTGATCATGTTCTTCTTCGTGATCATGGTGAGACGGACGAGTAGATAAATTATCTTCTACGGCTGCATTAAACCCTAACATAACCTCTGGACTCAATTCTCCGTCATGACAGGGTAAAACCTTAACTTCCTTGGGTAAAGTGTCCCCTAACCATGCTTTTACTCGACTTAATTTTGCTTCCTCAACTAAATCACTTTTGGTCAATAATACTAAATCTGCACAAGCTAACTGATCTTCAAATAACTCCTCAATCGGGGTTTCATGGTCTAGATTGGGGTCTGCTTGCCGTTGTGCTTCTAAAGCAGTAATATCCCCAACTAGGCTGCCTTCAGCTAAGGCATGAGCATCTACCACCGTAATCACTCCATCTACCGTAGCACCATGACGAATTTCTTGCCACTTAAACGCTTGGACAAGGGGTTTGGGTAAAGCGAGGCCAGAGGTTTCGATTAAAATACAGTCTAAGCGATCGCGTCGTTTTAACAATTCCTGCATCGTAGGATAAAATTCTTCTTGCACGGTACAACAAAGACAACCATTGGTCAATTCGACAATATTGCTATCATTGCTTTCTCCTTCATCGCAAATTTGACAAGACCGCAATAAATCTCCATCTATTCCTACTTCTCCAAATTCATTGACTAAAACGGCAATTCGACGACCTTGATTGTTTTGTAATAAGTGACGAATGAGGGTGGTTTTACCTGACCCTAAAAATCCTGTAATAACGGTAACGGGAAGTTTGTGCATTGCTAAGTTATAGATTACGGCCTATAAATTATACCAAGTCTGAATATTAAATCCAAAGATAAAAAGTCACCGAGTCAGAAGAAAAACTTAAAGTTTTAACTTCAGGAAAAAGCAGGAAAAAGAATTTAGATTTAATTAATTTTTCGTAGCACTGTAAGTCTGCCTTACCAGTTTGCAAAAGGTTATAATTTCTGATGAGAGGCTATGGTAGCTCTTCCTTCTATACTTGGCTATTAACCAATCTTTAGCGTTACCTCTTTCCTCTTTTCTATTAAAACTACTTCAATCAAACTTTTCTTCAAACTATGGTTTCTCCTCGAACTGCATTCTCACTGTCCCGACTGACGAATCTTACCGATGTACGCACTGAAGTTCTTGATCGAGCGCGTAGTGGTACGATTGAGTATCACCCTTCTCCAAGAAACAGTTTTCAAAATGAAATATTGTATTTTCTGCTTCCAGATCGATTTAGCGATGCAGGAGAATCGGGTCGCCCACTGTTGAGCCGCAATGAAATTAGAGAAATGCGTCAACAAACAACTCCATTTTCCATAAATTGGCAGCAATGGGCTGAGTCTGGTAAACGATGGCAAGGCGGAACGATTAAGGGGATTGAGAGTAAGTTGGATTACCTTAAAGATTTGGGAGTATCAACTTTATGGGTTGGTCCCATGTTTAAACAAAGAAGCCGACTCAACACATACCACGGATACGGGATTCAAGATTTTTTAGAAATAGATCCTCGCTTTGGTACTCGTGAAGACCTACAAGCGTTAGTCGAAGCGGTTCATGCTAGAGATATGTACATCATCTTGGATATTATCATGAATCATTCTGGAGATAATTGGGGCTATGTAAAACAAGGGAATCCACCAAGGCAGATTGAAGGTGTTCCTTATCTTGGTTTCCCTGGATTTTATGGTGATGTAAATCATCCCTATCAGATTGCTTGGCGTAATTCCCAAAATGAGGGATTTACCTTTGATGGTAATGAGCTTGCCAATCCTGATGATGGAGTATGGCCTACTGAATTACAAGATGAAGAACGTTACACACGTGCTGGTTTCAATGACGATTCTCTTGGACAGGGAGATATTAGGAAACCCTATGCAGAACATAAGCGAACTGATTTTTTTGATCTGAAAGACTTTGCGCTAGATGTAGGGGAAACCCTAAATTTTCTGTCTGATATTTTTAAATATTGGATTGCCATCACTGACTGCGATGGATTTCGGCTTGATACCGTCAAGCATATTTCCATCGAAGAGACACGAGCTTTTTGTGGTTCGATTAAGGAGTTTGCTAGCAAAATAGGAAAGGGAGATTTTTTCTTGGTGGGTGAAATTGCTGGTGGTGACTATTTTCAGGATGTGTACGGCGATGAACTTTTTATGATTGAAAACAATCTGGATGCTACACTCGATATTGGTGTTTCTCGCACTGAAATTACCAATGTTGGTAAAGGGCTTACGCCAGCATCAGACTATCTCAACAATTTTGAGCAATCTAGCCAAGGATTTGAATTCCATCGCAACTTTGGAGATCGCCATGTTTCAATCTTAGATGACCACGATCATGTTATTGGCACTAAGATCCGATTTTCTGCTGAAATTCCCGATAATTCTCCAGTCAAAGACCATCAGATTGTCGCTGCGACTGCATTTCAACTCTTTACACTGGGAATTCCCTGTATTTACTACGGCTCAGAGCAAGCTTTTTCTGGACCTCCTCAGTCACAAATTCAATTTTTAGAAGCTCAGGGTTGGATTACAGGAAGCTTTAATGATCGTTATCTTCGGGAGACAATGTTTGGCCCCAACCATCCCCTAATTAATGTTGAAGACTCTTCCAATTTTGGTCTCCCCATTAATACTCGCGATACCTCAATTCCGGGGTTTGGTGCATTTGGAACATCTGGCAAACATTGCTTTGATACCCAGAGTCCTGCCTATGTCAGAATCGCAGCCCTTTGCAAAGCAAGATCCGAAAATATCGTATTTATAGAAGGCAGACAATTTGCACGTCAAATTCGTCTGCCCGGAACTGGCTTCAATAATTTTCCTAGTTCTGGTGAACTTGTTGCTTGGTCACGCTTACTAGATACTCAGGAAGGAATTTGCATTGTTAACCCTAATGGGAGCGAATTTCGGGGGGGAGACATCGTAGTTGCTGCTGAGTTACTTTCATTTGGAACCGAGTTCAGGGTAATTGTCAATACAGCAGAAGTGGCAGCTAATTCTCAAGGAGAAACATTCACGGGTTCTCACCCTATCGGTTCTACTGTCGAGATCATTACTTCTTCAGGGGGTCCAGCCTTTATTCAAATACGAGATATCCCTCCAGCAGAGGTACTGATATTGATTAAATAATAGGTAAGCAAAATAGAGTAATACCAAATCCGATTAACAAAACCCAGTTATCGAAATGCGGGCGAATTGCTTTCTCCCTGCTCCCAACTCCGAAGCTCCCTGCTATCCCAAAAGTAGGTTTTATATGGCGGATTTGGTATAAATTGGCAATCACCCATTTAATCGATTCATCATTGCGCATTGGTATGTGAAGACTGCAAGGGAGTAGGGAGGGAGTTTGAGGATTTGTACTAGAATATCAAAGACCCAGTTTAAATGCGTCTTAGCTTACTTCCTCAAACCCTACTCAACTCATTCACAAAAAAGAGAAAAAACCAGATTCTTGATTGAGCGACTTTTTTGCCCTTTCCCTGAAAAGTCATTAACGTAAAAACTTGTTAACCTCTTCTGCGGTAGGTTGAGAAGCGATCGCTCCCGGTTGAGTCGTCGTTAACGCACCTACCGCACTCGCATAACGAATTGCCTGTTTTGCTAAGGTGGGATCATCGAAAATGCGATCGCCCATGTGACAACATTGTGCCAAAAAACCCGCAACAAAACTATCTCCTGCACCAGTCGTATCGGTTGATTTTACCTCAAATACCTCTTGATGCCCTTCTAAATCTCCTATTTTGTAGGTACACCCCTTTTCACCTGCGGTAACCAAAATTCCCCTTGCTTGAGGACAATATTGCTCAATCTGACGAGGCTCTTCTGTATTAAATAACCATTGTGCTTCTTCATCAGAACACTTAATAATATCAGCAGACTGAAGAAGCGGAGTAATAATTGTCTTGGGATCTTGAGATTCATCCCAAAAAACTGGCCGCCAGTTAATATCTAAGAATATCTTAACCTTATGTTGCTTTGCCAATTCTACCGCCTTCATCATTCCTTGAAAACTTCCTGTATAAGCTAACCCTAATGTTCCTGTCACTAAATATTGAGCTTCCTTAAACAAACTAGAAGAAAGTAAATCGGCGTTAAATTGAGCATCTGCAAACTCAGTTGTAGAAATTTCCCCAAATCCCGCAAAAGTCCGTTCTCCTGTTAAAGAGCGAGTGACATAGACTTGTCGAGTGGGTGCGGTGGGATGACTTTGCACCCCATCAATATTTACCCCAACTTCTCCTAAAAGTTGTTTTAATTCTGCACCTGCATTATCGTTTCCTATACAACCGATAAATGCTGAAGAAATACCCAATTTTACTAATCCACAAGCCACATTAGCCGGTGCGCCACCGGGGTAAGCCGTCCATGAGTTTACATCAGACAATTCTTTACCGAGTTGATCTGCGAGAAGATCAAAGAGAATTTCACCAATACAAATTACTTGAGCCATTGTTTCTTAAAAAGAGAGTGATATTCCGATTATATAGAGTAGGTTGCGATAATTCTAACAATACCCTTGTCTAAATATGTCCAGATATAGGTAGCTCTGAGCAGGTTTTAAATAACGGTTAGCTAGAAATTTTCTAAGCCTTTAATAATTTCAGGTAGGGGAAGATAATGTGGATACGTTCCCTCTGCTTTAATACGTTGAATTTCTGCGTCAGGAAGGGGAAGACGATGTTTAGTAGCGATCGCACTTACAATATCTCCTCGATCAATAATACCAGCCACAGCATCGGCGGGAGAAAGAACGGTTAAACAACGTTCCTGATAGCTTTCTAAAGCTTGAATCACTTCAATTAATGAAGCTTGTTCCTTAACAGAAGGAATTGTCGTTAGGGGAATCGCAATATCTTCTAAGGTTATCTGATCCCATTGACTGCGTTCTTGTGCATTGAGTCTGTCCAGACGAATCATTCCTCGGTATCGTCCCTCTGACGAGCAAAAATAGACAGGAGGGGGGTTACCTTGGGAGATTACATAGGTTTCTACAAATTCTCGTAGGGTTAAATGGGCGTTCACCACCCGATAATGGGTTGTCATAATCTGAGAAGCCCTTGTATCCCGTAAACTGGTTTGTAAATTGGCTAATTGTTCGTAATTTGAGGCATTGCGCAGGATAAACCAACCGATAAACCCCATCCACAACCCGCCAAATGAGAGAGAACCTGATTGCCACATCAAGAGAATTCCTAAGCTAATTCCCGTCAACCCCAACAATTTACCACTATTAGCTGCCCAACGAATTCCCACTAAGCGATCGCCTGTTATTTGCCAAACCAGTGCTTTTAATACCTGTCCCCCATCGAGGGGTAAACCGGGGATTAAATTAAATAACGTTAAAATCAAATTAATGCGGGCTAAATCTGTCCCCACATAACCCAATAGACCATTTTCTCCCCAAATATGATTTAAACTGTTAAAAAAGAAAAAGAGGAATAAACTGACCAAGGGACCTGCGATCGCCACTAAGAATGCACCAATGGGAGTTTTTGATTCCCGTTCAATTGCGGCTACTCCCCCAAATAGAAAGAGGGTAATAGAATTGACTTTAATCCCTTGGGAACGTGCAACTAGGCTATGACCCAGTTCGTGGAGTAAAACTGAGCTAAACAGGAGAATAGCCAGACTAAATCCGGCAATTGCTGCGAAAATTGCTGCTAAGATTGTTGATTCACCCACTAGATTCTGAGTATATAGATCCCTTGCATTAACCAATGTGACGAGGCCAGCAATCCATAGCCAAGAAGAATCAATATGGAAGGGAATTCCTAAAATTGTGCCGATTTGCCAGTTTGATGATGAACGCATGAGGAGTTAAATAAATGGAGGAAAGGTAACTCAAAAGCTAATGGGCTTCTTTATCTATCTTCCGTGATTAATCATAGATTGGCCTACCGTTGGAAAATAAACGTAACTAAATCCCCTTTTCCTAAGCTAATGCGATCGCCTTGGCGCAGACAATGACGATTCCCTGATGGTAGAGGGGTATGATTTACATAAGTCCCATTAGAACTGCCCATATCTTCTAAATAGTAGGTGTCTCCTTCAACTCGAATATCTGCATGGATACGAGATACCACCTCAGAATTCCCAAAGCCAGACACATCAATATCAGGCGGAATTTGTTCATTGGGTTTACCAATATGGATAACATTTAAGTTATTAGGAATATCAATAGACTTTTGCGTTTGGACGTGCAGTAAGCTGGCAGTCTGTACTTGTAGTTGAGTCGCCATTGGTGGACTGACAGATGGGACAGGTGAAGGCGCAGGTTGAGGTGTCGGAGAAATGACTTCAGGTTCGGATTCAGGTATGGGGGGGGTTACTTCGGCTACTGGTTCAGATTCAGGTTCAGGGGTGAGGAATTCCGACGTTGATGGGGATATAGAAGGGTTTTCTTGAACTGTCTCTGGTTCATCGGGCGATGACTCCTCATCCCAAGGAGAGGGAGGTTCTGAGTTCAAGTTATTCGGTTGGCTAGCAGCATCTGGTGATAGACTCATTTGCGTTGGAAGGATTTCAGATTCTTCGGGTGTATCAGGGGTGACAGGCTGTAAGTGATAACCACATTGGCCACAAAAGACTGCATCTGTTTGAACCGAAAGACCACAATTAGGACAGGGCATCATTTCTGGTAAAGCCGTGTAACAGGCTTCACATTGAGTTGCCCCTTCAGGGTTGGTATGATTACAGTTTGGACAAACAATCATTTTCGGGTGTCAGGTTTCGGGTTTCGGGTGTCAGGTTTCGGAAGACAAAGTAATAATAAGTAACTGGTAAGTGATCACTGGTAACTGCTCACTGAATCACTGTCCCTGCGGCTTGATCGAGTAACCACAAGAGTTCACCTTGAGGTTGAATGAGACGGGAAGGATAAGCAGAACTATCGCCTTGTGTCGCAAATACTTCTGTTAAAGCAGGACATTTATTTTCCCCCGCAACAAGAAACATGACACAACGGGCTTGATTAATGAGAGGAACAGTAAAGGTAATACGAGGTTGACCATCCTTATTACCCACTGTGACAAGGCGATCGCTTACTGTCAACGCTTCAGTCTGGGGAAACAAAGAGGCTGTATGACCATCATCCCCCATTCCCAATAAAATTAAGTCAAAAGTAGGAATTTCAGGCATAGGAGATTGAAAGACCTTTCTAATTTCTTCTTCATAGGTTTGAGCATCTGTCGCTGGATTATTAGCCCCCGTTGGTGTTCCGTGAATATTCTCAGTCGGAATAGGTACTTGGTTCAACCATGCTTTTCTGGCCATTCCTTCATTACTGTCAGGATGATCAGGGGCAACATACCGTTCATCTCCCCAAAAAATATGCAGTTTTGACCAAGGTATATCTTTTTTAGCCAATCCTTCATAGATAGGTTTCGGAGTACTACCACCCGCCAGTGCGATTGTAAAGCGATCTTGTTGGGCTAAGGTGCGGGTAATCTTATCGGTAATTAGCGTAAGCGATCGCTTAATTAATTCGGATTTATTACTCAGAATTTCTACCTGTTTTTTCATGTTATCGGTGAATAAAATCGATTAGGACAACTTCATTACAGAAGCGAAAGAAGCACAAAACGTCTTTCTCTTCTCAAGTTTGCATTTTGGCTATATTATATGGGGAATCAATTGCTCACCTTGATTAAGTTTGGATTCTCTTAATCTCATTCCCTTAAAGAAAACGTTCTAAACGACACTACTAACCTTATATTGAGAAAAATCATGAATTTTACTGGCTACACTACTTTAATATTGAAATTAATTGGGATTATTTTCGTCATCTCATCTTTTCTAGACTATGTTACCCTAGCAATTCCCTTAAACTGGCAACAACCCCAGTGGCAAATTGGCTTTGTTACCAGTGTGGTTGATCGGGGAATTGTACCAATGGTAGGAATGGGCTTTATCTTCGTCGGTTATTGGATTGATCAAACGTCGGGATTTAAAGGCTCTAAATTAGATTTACGTTTGCCTACTTATGTAGTTGCCAGTGTTCTTGGTCTGATATTTTTACTAATGGTTCCCTTACATCTAAGTAATCTTAATCGAGCGCAACAAACCGCCTTAGAACAAATTGAACAGGGTGCAGGTCAAGGAGAACAGCAAATTACAGCTTTTCTCAATCAAGTGGATCAATTATCGAAAAATCCCACCCGACTTAATCAAGAGATTCAACAACGAACACAGGTGATTGAAGCTGGCCAATTACAAGGACGACAATTAAATGCACAGCAAGTCGATACCCTTCGTCAACAACGAGATCAATTACAACAGTTAAAGGATCTTTCCCAAAACCCCCAAGAATACAAAAAACGGGTGGATCAAATCAAAAATACCCTACAAACCCAGTTAGCAGATCGTAAACGTCAAGCAGAAGGACAGGCCAGACTTCAAGCAATTAAACAAGGGGTTCGGATTGGTGTTAGTAGTTTAATGTTAGCGATCGGTTACAGTACGATTGGTTGGTTTGGGCTTAAGGGACAGGGCAGCCAAAAAACAGCAAAAGCTCGTTAAGCGTCATCTTGTTCGGTTTTTAAGAAAAAATTCCTATCTTTTTTATTTCAGTCTCCTAATGGGGGCTTTTTTTCTATTTTTCTGTAGAATGGCGTTTGCTGTCTCTAGACGATTATTCAATGATTTGTATCGGTCACTAAATGAGTTAGACTTCTAAATGTCCCTAACCCCCCATTGTTTCTGTGATGGGGCTTTTTACTGAAGCATCACTCAGGTTAGAGTGATGTCGGTAACAAGGAATAATAAACAGTGGACAAACATTTCTTTCCTTATCCATCAATACCTTGAAATGAGCCAAAATCAGCCACTAGATTTGATCGAAAAACTGGAAACCGGTATCCCCGGCTTTGATTTCCTCTCCGAAGGTGGAATTCCCAAAGGGAGGGCTACCTTAATCGCAGGGACAGCAGGTAGTGCTAAAACGGTCTTTGCTTGTCAATTTCTGGTAGAAGGGATTAAAAGGGGAGAAAATGGCGTATTTATCACCTTTGAAGAACCGCCCAAGGCGTTACGACGCAATATGTTAGGGTTTGGCTGGAATATTTCCCAATGGGAAGAACAACGAAAATGGGCGTTTGTCGATGCGTCTCCCCAATTAGAAGAACAGCCAATGGTAACAGGGGAATATGATTTAGGGGCGTTAATTGCACGGATTGAATTTGCTATTCGCAAGTATAAAGCTCAACGGGTATCAATGGACTCTTTAGGGGCAATTTTTAGCCATTTAGAGAATAGCGCACAGGTCCGCAGCGATTTGTTTCGTTTAGCTTCTGCACTGCGAGAATTGGGCGTAACAGCCATTATGACGGCGGAAAGAACCGATGAATATGGGGAAATTAGTCGCTACGGGGTAGAGGAATTTGTGGCGGATAATGTGGTTATTTTGCGGAATGTCTTACAGGATGAGAAACGACGTAGAACGATTGAAATCTTGAAATATCGAGGGACTGACCACCAAAAAGGCGAATTTCCTTTTACTATTATTCGTAATCGGGGGGCTGTGATTATTCCCCTCTCTGCAATTGAATTGGAGCAGAAATCCTCGAATATTCGCATTACTTCTGGGAGTGTTGAATTGGATCGTATGTGTGGCGGTGGTTTCTTCCGTGATTCGATTATTCTTGTTTCAGGGGCGACGGGTACGGGTAAAACCTTGATGGTGACAGAATTTATGGCGGGTGGAGTGGCTAATAATGAACGGTGTTTGGTGTTTGCGTTTGAGGAAAGTCGAGAACAGTTATTCCGTAATGCAACGGGTTGGGGGGTAGATTTTGAGAAAATGGAACAAGAAGGGAAGTTAAGGGTGGTTTGTCGCTATCCTGAAACTACTGGATTGGAAAATCACCTGATTACGATGAAGGAAACGATTGAAGAATTTAAACCGAATCGGGTGGCGGTGGATAGTTTATCTGCACTGGAACGGGTTTCTACGCTTAAGGGGTTTCGTGAGTTTATTATTGGCTTAACTTCTTTTATTAAACAGCAAGAAGTGGGTGGATTATTTACTTCGACTACACCTTCTTTGATGGGAGGAACATCCATTACGGAAGGACATATTTCTACGATTACTGACTCGATTATTTTGCTGCGTTATGTAGAAATGTATGGAGAAATGCGGCGAGGACTTACGGTTTTAAAAATGCGGGGGTCAATGCACGATAAGGATATTCGTGAATTTGCGATTGATCATAGAGGAATGCACATTGGTCGTCCTTTCCGTAATGTCACAGGAATATTGGCAGGCACACCCATGTACACTGCACAAACGGAAGTGGAACGCTTAAGTGGGTTGTTTGAAGAGGGAAGTTAATTAGTTTCAGTTATTGTGTTGATTATTTTAATAAATTTTCACCTCGACGGTACAATTCTTTAGCGTGATCTGTCCATGTTCCTTGTCCCCAATAACGAAAACAACTGGTTTGTAATAATAGATTATAAAGTAGGGCTTCTTGATAGTCGGAGGTTTTTGTAATGTCTGAATTATTTTCGACTAAGGAATCATATTTTTGATGGAATAGCACGCTTAATTGTTTCATGGGTTCTAACACATTTTCATACCCTTTTACCCAACTTAAATCATTTGTCCATGATGCACCATCTGTATGAAATTGAGGATCATTTTGGTGTAAATCAGCGATCGCTTGTTCAACGACTTCGGGTGAAACAGTTTCTAGGTTAACCTGTTGCCAGATTTTATGTTGTTGTACGGCTTGACAAATAGGATAATCTTCGTCTTTAATTCCCATTGATTCTAATAATTCTAGGTACTCAGTTCCAGAAATTCCCACAACACCTTCATTATTTATCCCATTTTCCTTAATTTCATACCAAACAGGGGGAAAATCACGAGGAAATTCATTCATCATGACTCCACCATTTTCTCCGTCTGCAATTTGAGTGACACAACTAGGAATTAATTTATCAGAAATTTTCTGCTTTTCTCTGCCTTTTGCTTCATGATAAGGCTGCATTTGAGCAACTAACTTTGTATCTGACCCCTGTGTTTTAATTAACGCTGTTATACTAATTTTTTCACCATAAGAATTCCTTGCAACTAACTGGTTAGGGATATATTTTTGCTCATGGGGTAAAGGTGAACCATCCAATTGTTCGACTGAGTGTTCTTGTACCATTAACCAACGATAACCACAGTCTTTCAGAGCTTTAATATACTCATAGAGGGTATCAGGATGGTTCGGAAGGTGCATTTCAGGAGGAGAAAAGCCTTTGACCCGTTTTAGGGCATCATAGCCAAAAATAGAGGCAAAATGCTGTTGCCACGCCAAAATATGTAGCTTAATATCAGGGATAGGTGTAGAAGGGATAACTGCATGACTCCACATTGTCCCTAACCATTCCACATAAGGTTGGTAGTTGCGATCGCAGGTAATGCGTTTAAGATTATTTAGAATGTCCTCCCGTCCCATTTGTTGCAGTCCCCAGAGTAAATTTCCTGAATAATCCAACATTATACGAGGTTGACAACCATTATCAACTAATTCAGGGATAAAGTCTCCCATACGACTATAACACCATGCAAAAACCCCTGCATTGTGGTTATCTCCTTCCCCTTGATGGTCGAACATATACTGTAAATTGGAGATTAATTCACCGTTAAAACCAGCAGGAATAGTGGGTTGGTGCATATGTAACGCACAAGCAAAACCAGCCTTTATTTTATCTAACTTTAAGGGAGTTTGAGGTAGAAAAATAGGAGATTGCTCTTGGGTAATTTGTTGGGTTTCTCTTTCTAAACCACAGATAGGTGGAAGCATAATTTTACAGTGAACAGTAAATAGTGAACAGTTAACAGTTTTTCAGGAAAAACTCAATAGCGCAACCCAACATCCCCACCTGTTACCTTTTGTTGGGTTTACGATTAATATCTCCTCTCAAAATGAGCGTTTCCCCACTTGAGTGATTTCCCATAGAGAATTTATCCCCTTTACAGTAAAACTCAATTACTTTTGTTCTAAACTTTTAGGATCGAGGGCATCTCTTAGTCCATCTCCAAGCAAATTAAAAGATAAAACAGTTAAAACAATGACCAAAGTAGGTGACCAAACTAACCAAGGTTGCAAGACTAAAATAGACGCATTAGTGGCTAAAGACAATAAGTTTCCCCAACTCGGATCTGGCTGTTGAATTCCTAAGCCAATGAGACTTAAAACTGATTCTGCAACGATAAATCCGGGGATAGCTAAGGTCGCTGAAATAATCATATAAGTCGCAGTTTGGGGTAGGATGTGCTTAATAATAATTCGCCAAGGAGAAGCCCCCATTGCCTTTGCTGCTTGCACAAATTCTTGCTCTTTTAGAGATAACACTTGTCCCCGAATTACCCTTGCTAATCCTGTCCAACTAATTAATGAAGTAATCATAATAATTAATAAGAATCGTTGGGTATTAGTTAAACCACTAAATGCTAATAAAAAGCCTGATAATGCAACTAATAAGTAAATTCCCGGAATGGTCATTAACACTTCGACAAACCGCATTAAAATAATATCAATCCAACCACCAAAGTAACCCGATATACCTCCTACTATCATGCCCAAAGGAAAAGAAATTAAAATACCAATAATACCGATAAATAAGCTAACTCGTCCGCCAAATAATAAACGACTAAATTGATCTCTCGCTTGTTCATCTGTGCCTAATAGATTGATTTTTCCCTCTCCAATCGTACCAAATAAATGACGATTAACAGGAATCCCCGGTATCAGTGCGACTTCTTGAAACTTAGGTGGAAGGGGAAGTTTAAGCTGAAATAGGCGATAGGAAGTCCCTTTGGTAAACAGACGCAACGGAGAAGGTTGACTATAATCAACCACTAAATCTCGTTTTCCTGTCTCTAAATTGGTTGGGGTTTGTGTTGTTGGATAAATATGGGGGCCAATCCATTTTCCTTGCTCACTCCCTTGTTGTAGTCGCAAATAAATCTTAGTAGGAGGAAGAAGAGAACCGTCTGCTTGGGAGTCTAATGCGCCGTAAGGTGCAAAAAAGTCAGCACCAATCACTAAAATATAGAAAATTAGCAATATAGTTGCCCCTAAGCGAGCAAGATTATTCTTACTAAGACGTTTCCATTGTTTACTGTTTTGCCAACTCATTGCCATCATTGTGAATAACCTTAGTTTTGATTTTATTTTAGGAGTTACAGAAGTTCAAAGTTCAGGAAAGAAAGTAACTAAGTAACTGAATTACTGTTAACTACTAACTGTTCACTGTTAACAGCAACATCAATTTTCTCTGCAATGGCTTGCCAAGAGTAATTTGATTGAAATAATTCATAACCTTTTTGGACTAAATTGTCTGTTAAAGTAGGATTAGACCAAATTTCAGCCACTCCTTGGGCTAATGCGTCAGCCCCATCTCGAATCAGTAAATGTTCTCCATCTGTTGCGTTAAGTCCCTCACATCCTTTAGATGTGCTAACAACAGGACATCCTGCTGCAAATGCTTCTAAAATTTTAAAGCGAGTTCCTCCCCCTTGTAATAAAGGAACAATCATAATACTAGCTTTTCCTAAATAGGGAATCACCTCAGACACCCAACCCGTAATTGTAATTGAAGGATCTTTTTCGGCTGCTTCAGCCATTAATGGGCTAGGATTTCTTCCTACAATTAAAAATTTACAATCAGGGTACATTTCTTTGATTTTGGGGTACGTTTCTTGTAAAAATAACTCAACTCCCACCTTATTAGGAAGATAAGCCAGTTGTCCCATAAAAATAATAGTTCGGTTATATTGTTCTGATTCCTGAGTCTTATTCAACCGATTTTGATACAACTCATCGTAGTTGGCTGCATTTAAGCCATTAGGGACAACATAGCTAGGGGTTTTGGTGTCAAACCATCGATTGAGTAACTGAGTATCCTCATGAGAACACACCCATACTTGGTCAACTTGGTCAATAAATGCTTCTTCAAGGGCTTTAATTTGGGGAAGTTGTCGTTTGACCTTAACTTTTTCCTTTAAAGTCTTAGGATTTGCGTTATTTTGGGCAAAGTTATCTACTTCTATATTGTGTTCATCTAAGATAGTATGACATTGATAACGCTGAACAATGGACAGATAACGATAAAGCCAAACTTCTTCAAAAACCACGATATCAGGTTTAAAATCAGCCATCATTTCGTCTAACTGCTGTGCAGCTTCGTTCGCATAACACCAATCAATACCGGGATAGCCATAACGACGTAACCACCACAGTCTCTGTGCGAGTTTCTCGCTGAAAGTACGCCCTTCAGCCACATTACAATGTTTCCAAAGGGAAATATCTGGAATGGACGTATGTTTAGGAGTCCAAGTCGAAACACTGAATACAGCAACCTCACCATAGTTACCCATGGTATTGATATTTTGCCAGTTCCGTAAAGCGACTCCCCCAATTACTGGATGGGGAACTTGCTGTGTAACAAAGAGGGTACGAGATGAATGGGTCATAAGGTTTTTAGCAGTGAACAGTGAACAGTTAACAGTGATCAGTTAACAGTCAGAAACTGTGATGATTATAGGTTAAAGATGGGAAGATTAGGATGCTTCCAAATCAACTAAGCAGGATATGATAAATAAATATCTTCATCTAAGCACACAATTTTTGAATGTTTGATAAAAGACGTAGCGGTATCTTACTCCATCCTACCAGTCTCCCCAGTCGTTTTGGGATTGGAGACTTAGGACACGAAGCCTATGAATTTGTTAACTTCCTAGCAGATAGTTATCAGACAATTTGGCAGATTTTGCCCATTGGCCCCACAGGATACGGTAATTCTCCCTATCTGTGCTATTCTGCGATCGCTGGAAATCCCTTTTTAATTAGTCCAGATAAACTACAAGAAAGTGGTCTTCTTTCTTCCGAAGATTTAGAGAATATTCCCGAATTTCCCCCTTTTTGGGTAGATTTTCCCAATGTGATTCCGACTAAAATGAAATTGTTAGAAAAGGCGTTTGATAATTTTCAGAAAACGAGTGATAAAAAGCTGATCAAAGCATTTGATAGTTTTTGTAGCAGTCATAGCTATTGGTTAGACGATTATGCTTTATATATGTCTCTTAAAGAAGCAAATGAGGGGAAAGCATGGTATCAATGGGATGAAGAGTTAGCACAACGAGATCCCAAAATCTTGCAATACTGTACCAAAAAATTGGGTGATTCGGTTGTATTCCAAAAATTTCTGCAATTTATCTTCTTCCGTCAATGGACAGCCTTAAAAACCTATGCAAATGAGAAAGGAGTCTTGATTTTTGGAGATATTCCCATTTATGTTGCCCATGATAGCGTAGATGTGTGGGCAAATCCCGAAATTTTCTGCTTAGACAAAGAAACGGGGGAAGCGGAACTAATGGCGGGTGTCCCACCAGACTACTTTAGTGAAACGGGTCAATTATGGGGAAATCCCGTTTATAATTGGGAAAAATTAGAAAAAACTAACTTTAGCTGGTGGATACAACGGGTAGAAGGTGTACTGGAATTGATGGATATCACCAGAATTGACCATTTTAGAGGCTTTGAGTCCTTTTGGGCAGTTCCCCAAGGAGAAGAGACTGCAATGAATGGGGAATGGGTAGAAGCATCAGGAGCGGCATTTTTCACCCTCTTACAGAAGAAATTAGGGATTTTACCCATTGTAGCCGAAGATTTAGGGGTAATTACCCCAGAAGTTGAAGCCTTACGGGATAAATTTGCCTTTCCCGGTATGAAAATCCTCCAATTTGCCTTTGACTCAGATCGGGCAAATCCTTTTTTACCTTACAATTTCGTACAACGTAATTGTGTCGTTTATACGGGAACTCATGACAATGATACAACGGTGGGATGGATGAATCAGCGATCGCAAGAAGAAAAAGACCGAGTAACGGACTATTTCGGTTGTACCTGTCCTGAAGGGATACAATGGAATTTAATTCGTTTAGCTTTGGGATCGGTGGCAAATATGGCTATTTTTCCCCTACAGGATATCTTAGGCTATGGTAGTGACTGTCGCATGAATACCCCCGGTGTTGCTGAGGGAAATTGGGGATGGCGATATTCTCAAGAGACACTTACCTATGAGCTACAAGAGCGTTTGCAAACCTTAACACAGATGTACGGCCGTCGGGTTTATCCAGATCCTCCTGCTTCAGAAACAGATCATGAATTGTAAATTATGAATTATAAATTATGAATTCGGAGTAACCAGTTAACTGATAACTGATGACTGGTTACTGATAACTGTTCACTGTTAACTGTTAACTGAAAAATGCTTGTTCCTCTTACTCGCGAAACCTTGGAAAATTTAGTTCCTGTCATTGCAACAGGGACACAATATACCTATTATTGGGGGAAGTGGAAGGATTTTTTACGAAGATTGTTAATTTCTTTTGTTGCGTTAACGATTACGTGGTTATTAGGTAAATTAATTGGGGGAGGAGGAGATGCAATTAAGTTAATTTTTGATGTGATTGCTGGCTTATATTGGTTATGGAGTCCCGTTTATATTGCTAGTGTTAGGAATAACCGTTATCGTCGCTATGGTTATTGTGGATTTTGGCGCGGAAGAGTATTAGATGTCTATATTACCGAAGAATTGTTAGGAGAAGAAGAAACGGTAAATAAAGCAGGAGAATTAGTAATTGTTGAAAATAGAGAAAGACGCATTAATTTAGAAATTGGCGATCGCAATGGTTTCCGCGCAAGGGTACAATCTCCTATTCAACGACGCTTTAAGGGGATTAATGTACAAGATATAGCAGAAGTGATTATTTTTTCTAATAAGTCGGATCTCAGTCGCATTGAGAAAATTAGTGATGTTTATCTTCCCCAAAGTGATATCTGGGTTGGAGACTATCCTTGTGTCAGACGGGATGTATTTTATGATGTACGAGAGGAATTAGGGGTAAGAAACCCTCGATCTTATCCACAAAGAAATCGCCGTATTCAAGGCCGTTAAATGAAGTCGGAAGTATGAAGTGTAATTTATAGTTGAGGACTTCTGCTAACATTGTGTTAATTCTAGGATAAAAGCCTTGTATAAAATTAAAACTTTACCAGATTTTTGACATATCTAGTTGAAAACCAGAGACTAACGCTTCTCCTTGTACTATACTAGGATTGTCTAAGCATTGAACGGGTTGATTTTGACGGTAAATATATACTGTTCTGTTGTGACGATCTAGCAACCATCCTAATTTTGCGCCATTTTCCATATATTCTAAAAGTTTATTTTGTAGGGTGGCTAAATCATCGGATGGGGATCTAATTTCAATGACAAAATCGGGACAAATTGGGGCAAATTTTTGGCGTTGTTTTGGATCAATTGCTTCCCATCTTTCTAATGTTATCCATGCAGCATCAGGGGAACGATTGGCCCCATTAGGAAGTATAAATCCGGTCGATGAATCAAAGCCTATCCCTTTTCCATCTTTTTCTGTCCATATTCCTAATTGAACGATTAAATTAAAGTTACGATTTCCAGTCTCGCTACCTGTGGGTGACATAATAAGTAGTTTTCCATCTGCGGTTTTTTCAAAGCGATAGTCTCGGTTTTCATGACAAAAGTTAAAGAATTGTTCATTAGTCATTTCAAGAGGAGGTGACAATTGAACAATAATATTTGGATGAGTTTCTGTCAAAGATTCTACTAATTTTGTATTCATTTTGTTCTCCTTTTTTAATTACAATAGATGTCATTATAATTATAGTAAATCCTCTCTTGGGAAATTTCCCCACATTTCTTGACGTGCTTCTTCAATATCTTCTTCGGTTATATCAACTTGTAAATCAGCACACAACCCCTTAATACTTTTTAAAGGACGCTGAGAAACTGATTTTTGACATAAAAATTCAGCAAAATCTAACAATTCTAGTTGTTTTTCAGTGGTTAACTGTCGGGCTTTTTCTAGTAAAGATTGTTCTAAATTTATCATTGTTTCCTAATACTTTTGCGACAATCTAATTATAGCATAACTAGATTTTGGTATTTTCACAATTGATCTACATTGACGATATGCTGAGAATAAGTTTATTTTTTAAGAGAATTTACAAGATCATTTAGTTCTTTATTTAGTTTGTAATAATAAGATAAAGCTGCTTCAGCATCCGCTAACCTTAAATCTAATTCTATTTTACGAACATAGTTATTTTCAACTTTTTCCTGATATTGAGATGTTGTTCTGACTAATCTTTCCAACTTAATTGCTAAAATTTCAGCTTGCTTCTCAATTACTCGCCGTTTAGTTTTTTTTCTGTTAATTAGTAGGATGGAGAAAATCATAATCATTAAAAATGGTATTATAATCAATATATTTTTAGGATATAAATGTAAAGTCAAAATATATATTATCCCAAGCAATGCAAAGAAACAAGAGATAATTAATGATAAATTATTATACAAAGTTATCCTCTCTTCAATTTGGAAATTAAGAGAATCTAGCTTTCCAGCATACTCTTGTAGAAGTGATAATAAAATCTGGCGATCTTCATTGTTTAATTGCTGTATCTCTTCAGAAAATTTTTGCTTGTCTGGTTCAATCATAAATGCTTCTTACCCTCCTAAATCTGCACCTGATAACTGTTCAAGAATAGTTATCATTCTTTTAAAATTAGCATTTTTTAGTGGCTGATCATAGCCTGCTGTGGTAGGAACTAACACCTCTTTTGCACCAGAAACTAAGTTTTCCAGCACTAAAGAAGCAGACACATACTCATGAATAAAGTTCTGACTTCCTTTTTGTTGAGTGATTTCTTGAATTAATTTATCGTAATTACTTTGTTCATAATGGGTTTTCATTGCTTCTCTTTGTGTCCACCATAAATCCTGTTTAGTCACTAATGTTACCATTGCTATTTTATTGGATTTAGAGACGGACAAATGAGGTCTTAATGTCTCTAAAACTTCAATTTCTCTTTGTAGGCGATTTCTTCTATAAACTTCAATAAACTCTGGAATCGTCATATCCGCTTGATATAATTTATGTCTTTGATAAGGAATTCCTCCACCAAAAGAATGAAGTCCAGCAGCAACCACATGAACAATTAACTTAAACTTACCATCAGAAACAGCTTGCAATAACTCCCCCCAATTATCTTGTCTTCTTTCTTGTCCAGCAGCAACAATAATTGCACCCATCGTATTAGTTTCTAACTCATAGGTTTCCGTAGTAATAGACTCTTGATAAGTGGAAAGTAAACTCATTTGATCCTGTTGACCCGATAAAAGTCTCCCTAATGTACTTTTACCACAGCCTCCTGCCCCAAAAATTACAATATTGATCTTACCTTCTTTGATACGTTTAAATAACTTTTTAAAGGTCGGAAAGGCTGATTTAGAAATATCAACCACTCCTACCCCTGTACTAAGTGTTTCTATGGTTTCAACAAACATTGATCTGTCAACAGAACTTGATCGAATAAATAATACTATTTCCATGATAGCGGGAAAGAAGTGGAAAATGGTTGATGGTTGCCCATACCAGTAAAATTGATGAAAGATGACGTACAATAGCGATCGCTGTATATTATGGACAATGAAAAACAGTAGCGACTCCTCTACCTAGTTGACCTGACAGAGAACAAATGCTCTATTCCAGAAAATGTAATGTAGGTACAGCACAAATCAATGAAATATTGAGGTTAATCTAGGCAAATCTGATTAACGATGATATGATGGGGAACATTCAAAGTTAACAAAAGTTAATAATTCACTATTTATATGGATTAAAGATTACTAATCGTGAAATACTCGTTATCTTGCTCTTAATTTTCACACTTAACTGATACTTATGCTATTTAACTCATACATTTTTATCTTCGGTTTTCTCCCCCTTGTCTTAGTTACATTTTTTAGTCTTACTCGATTTCGACAAATTAAACCTGCTTTAATTGGGTTAACCCTTGCTTCTTTTCTCTTCTATAGTTATTGGAACTTATTTCCCCCTGAAGGACAACCCCCAACCCCTCACTATTTCTTTTTAATTATCATATCAGTCGCTTTTAATCATCAACTTGGTCATTGGATTACTCAATCTCCTTTACATGGTAAACAAGCTAAAGGATTACTTATTTTAGGGACAGTTCTCAATTTATTACTAATTGGTTATTATAAATATGCTGACTTTTTCTTAAGTTCAATTCAAAGTATTGTTGATATTCCCTTATCTGTTGGCTCAATTGTTTTACCTTTGGGTATCTCTTTCTATACCTTTACCCAAATTGCCTATTTAGTTGATGCTTATCGAGGAGAAACTAAAGATAAACCCTATGATCTATTAACCTATAGTTTATTTGTCACCTTTTTCCCCCAATTAATTGCAGGTCCTATTCTCAGACATGATGAATTAATTCCTCAGTTTCGCAATATTCGTAACTTTATATTTAACCATAAGAATTTTGCCCTTGGGTTAGTTACGTTTATTCTTGGAATCTCTAAGAAAGTTCTGATTGCAGATAATATTTCTCCTTGGGTAAATCTCATCTTTAGTAATGCTGAGTCGGTTAATTTTATTGAAGCGTGGGTTGGGGCGTTAAGTTATACAATGCAGCTTTATTTTGACTTTTCAGGCTATTCTGACATGGCGATTGGTTTAGGATTAATGTTTAATATTCGTCTGCCAATTAACTTTAATTCTCCCTATAAGTCCACATCTATTAGTGATTTTTGGCGACGTTGGCACATTACCCTTTCTAACTTTCTCAGAGACTATTTATACATTCCCCTAGGAGGAAGTCGTAAAGGAGAAATGCGCCGTTACACTAATCTGATTGTGACTATGTTATTGGGTGGATTATGGCACGGTGCAGGTTGGACATTTGTAATTTGGGGAGGGTTACATGGTTGTTATTTATCGATTAATCATGCTTGGCGTAAATTGAATATTCCTATGCCTAAAGTAATTGCATGGTTGATTACCTTTTTAGCGGTTGTCTTTAGTTGGGTACTGTTTCGTGCTAGTAATTTTGCTGAGGGAATAGACTTAATTCAGATGATGTTAGGGATAAAAGGGATTATTATTCCGGGAAATCCCAATGGAAGATTGGCCTTCTTGACTTCTTATGGTTTGCAAATAAAACCTTGGAAGAGTTTTCAATACTTACCGACACTTTTAGGTAATGCACGATTTGCTCTTTTAGGGTTAGGTATCTTGATTTTCTGTTCTGTTACTTTACCTAATACTCAGCAAATTGTAGCTAAATTAAAACCGACTTGGTGGTGGGCTGTTGGTATGGGCGTTATGGCTAGTCTATCTCTGCTATCACTCAATAAGGTGTCGGAGTTTCTCTATTTTCAGTTTTAATCAGAAGTTAAGAAGATCGCAGAAGTGGATCAAAGTCTGAATCTAAGAAAATCTGAGAATCTTTCTAAGAAAATCTGAGAATCTTTCTAAGAAAATCTTAGATTCGGTCTGATGACTGATCACTGAAATGACCAAAGTAAGACCCGATTATTTCCAGAGTCAGCAATGACCATTTGAGGACCACATAGAGAGATACCATAAGGCCAGCTTAAACTGGTGCGATCGCTGCGACCATAAGATCGATTTTCACTCTTACTACGAAAGTGAAGTTGTCCCGTCAGTCCTTCAGCAGTAGCCCCTATATGGGGATTTGTCCACCCCACAAGGCGAGAATTCGCTGTGTCAGCAGCAATTAACCATTTATCAGTGGCTATCACCCCATAAGGCATACTAAGACTATTCGCAGTAGGGAAATAGCCTCCTTGGTTCAATTCTGTTTCACTAAAATTCTTTTGTCCTAAAATAATCTGACACGGAGTATTCGTTTCTGTGGGAATTCCTTGCCAAATCATCAGACGATTATTCCCCGCATCCGCTAAAACGAGATTATTTTGCCAAATAGTAAAAGCATGAGGCCACCGCATACTTGCATGGGTGGGAGTTCCTCCTCCGTTTTCATCCCGTAAATTTAGATTAGTTTGTCCGAGAACATAATCAGCCCCTTGGCCATTTTTTTTGGGTAATTCATTCCATACTAAAACTCGTCGGTTGCCCGTATCTGCCACAAATAGCCGTCCTTGATAGTACATAACCCCATAGGGCCAATGTAAGCTATTAGCCGCCGTATCCGTTTGCCCTCGGTTGAGTTGGTTATGGTGAAAGTCAGGCTGTCCTAGAACGATATCTGCTTCAATATTGTTTCCTTGGGGCATTTTGTGCCAAATTAAGACCCGATGATTCCACGCATCCGCCACCGCTAGTCCTTCCCCACACACACAAATTCCCGTCGGTACACTCACTGTATTAGCTTTGGGGAGTCCTTTGGCATTTTGTCCTTCTTGATATAAGTCAGGTTGTCCAATTACCCAGTCAGCCGGTTGTCCATCGGTTTTGGGGGGAGTTTTCCAACCAAGGAGACGATGATGGCCAGTGTCTGATACCCATAAGGGACCATTTTCTGAGGTTAAACAGGCTCCCCTTGGACCAAACATAGTGGTAGGACTTGGTTCTAGGGGCATTACTAAATTATCCCCACTTACTTCACCAAGGATAACATCTGCTCCTTGAGGAGACAGAAGATTGAGAAAGGTTTCGTTGCTATCTGTGTTAGGACGAATATTCATGAAGAAATTTTATACTGTTTTTATTAGGGAGAGACAAGAAGTGGAAGGCAGAAAGCAGAGGACAGGAGGCAGGATAAGATGATACAACATCTAAGTATGTCCGTTTAAGCAGATTTGATTATGATGTACCAATAAGTTAAGTTGACCCCTCACATTTTATGCAAAACCTTTCCACAGTTTGACTAATTGCTTCACCAGTTTAACCAGTTGTTCTTCCAACCAAAGAATCGCTTGATCTAATGTTTTTAACAATCTTTCTAAAGGATGCTTAACATATCCCATGGTTTGAACCTCTGTCTCTATCCAATCAGGAGAAAAATCGATTGATTGAGAAGAAGACGAATTTTTTTTTGGGGAATTAGAAACAGATAACGCTTCTTCCTTAACTTGAGTAACTTGTGGTGAACTCTCTACCTTGGGTATGGTTGGAGAAGCAACCGTCACTGATGAAACTTGAGTTTTAATGGGTTGAGTGGGGGGAATATCAGGAAGGAAAGATGAAGAAGTCTCTAATGATTTTGGAGAAACGGCAGGAGGAAACAAATCTTCTGGGGTTAACCAAGGTTCTTTTCCTTCATTTAAAGGAGATTTTAGTTTATTTTGCCGTGAAGGATGTAAGGTGAGAGAAGACTCTTTTAACAAATAAGCGATCGCTGTTCTTATTAGGACGCTTAGTTGAAACGGATCATCAGGATTTTGAGCAATTTGCTGTTTTAATTGCTTTAATTGTCTCTTTGCGGGTTTTAAAAGTTTCTGCTGCGAAATGTTTGCCGTTTCTTTCACCTTGGTCTGAATAAACGCCGAAGTTTCCGGTAACTGCTGTACCCATTGACGTTTTGCAAGGGGAGAGGTTTGTAATCCTCTATAAAAATAATCCCTCGCTGAATCAGTTAGCTGTTTCAACGGAGATAAGTCAGGGGATTTAGAAGCAATCGCTTTCGCTTTTATTTCGGGTCTTTCTCCCCATTCACCCTGTGGAAACTCTGGATTATCCCAAATCAGCTTCCGTTTTTCCCTTACAGGAAGATGACTTAACTCAGACTCCCCAAAAAAATTAAGGGAAGCGGCCACCTCGCTGGTTTGTACCCATCGCATGGTTTTCCAAAACCAACGGATAGGAGGTAACACATTTTCGTCTTTTTCCGTAAATTGAGGGATTAAACTAGGAAACGTGCGTCCAACTAACCGATAGAGTCGCTTTTCGTAATAATAGTTCCCTAATTCCCTCCGAATACGTTTATCTAACAGAACTTCTTGTTCATCGGTTAATAGATCAAAGGTTTGGTTATTATTAGCAACAAGCACCAATTTTTGACCCTCTAATTCAGTTGCAACCCCTTGAAGCTTTAATTTTCCTTGATTATTACCTACAATCGCTTTTTGAAGCTGATGGGTTACTTGACTTAATACATTACTACGTTGTCGAGTGGTTAACACCGTTTGTACCCGTTGTTGAATTTCTGTGGAAAGTTGTTCAACGGTTGGTGTGGCCGCAGACGACAAGGTTTGCTCATTCTTCATTACCCACGGATCAACAAAGGTTAAAATCTCCTCAATCGGTTGGTCACTCGGTATATCTTGGTCTAAATCTGTTGGAGAACTACTTAATTGAGGATTTACTGCACTTTGATCTATCTTAGTCCCAAATAGTCTCCCCGTTTGGACTAACACATAAATCGGATAAACCAACATTTGTACTCCCCACTCCGCCGCAACCTTCAACCGACGACTAGTTTTTCCAAAGCGATCGCGCCATCGCAATGACTGACGATTAAGAAAAGATAATAAACGACTTTGATAAGGAGAAGAAGACATTGGGAATTATGAATTATAAATTATAAATTCTGAGGGACTGACTACTGCCATTTTACTGTACATTATCCATGATTCATTATCCATGCTTAAAGATTTCTTTGCTAAAATAGCAGAGCATTATTTTAATTGGGGTTTAATTATGTCTTTTGTTGGCCTACATATTCATAGTGATTATAGCTTGCTCGATGGTGCATCTCAACTTCCGGCTTTAGTGGATCGGGTGGTGGAGTTAGGAATGGAAGCGATCGCTTTAACCGATCATGGTGTCATGTATGGCGCAATTGAACTTATTAAAATCTGTCGCAACAAAGGAATTAAACCTATTATTGGGAATGAAATGTACGTTATCAATGGTGACATTGAAGAGAAGAAAAAATATAAAAGATTCCATCAAGTTGTTTTAGCTAAAAATACCCAAGGTTATAAAAATTTAGTCAAACTAACCACTATTTCCAACTTAAAAGGAATTCAAGGAAAAGGTATTTTTTCTCGTCCCTGCATTAACAAAGAACTACTAGAAAAGTACCACGAAGGATTAATTGTTACCAGTGCTTGCTTAGGAGGAGAAATTCCCCAAGCCATTCTAGCAAACGATTTAGACAGAGCTAAACAAGTCGCTAAATGGTATCAGACTATTTTTGGCGATGACTACTACTTAGAAATTCAAGATCATGGTTCGCCAGAAGACAGAATGGTTAACGTTGCCATTGTTAATATTGCCAAAGAATTAAATATTAAAATCGTAGCTACCAACGATTCTCACTTTATTTCTTGTTACGATGTAGAAGCTCACGATGCCCTATTATGTATTCAAACAGGAAAATTAATTACTGAAGATAAACGCCTCCGCTATAGTGGCACAGAATATCTTAAATCGGCTGATGAAATGCGTCTATTATTTCGAGATCATTTGCCCGACGATATCATTGAAGAAGCCATTGCTAACACTGTAGAAGTAGCCAATAAAGTAGAAGTTTACAAGATTTTAGGTGAACCCCGTATCCCGAATTATCCCGTCCCTGCGGGTCATACTCCCGATAGTTATGTCGAAGAAATTGCATGGAATGGCTTAATGGAACGGCTAAAATGCCGCAGTCGCCAAGAAATTTCCACGGCTTATAAAGAACGTTTAGAATACGAATTAAAAATGTTGCAGAAGATGGGATTCTCTACTTACTTTTTAGTGGTTTGGGACTATATTAAACACGCAAGAGATCATAAAATTCCTGTCGGTCCCGGACGAGGTTCAGCCGCCGGATCTTTAGTCGCTTACTCCATGAAAATTACCAATATTGATCCCGTCCATCATGGTTTATTATTTGAAAGATTCCTTAATCCTGAACGTAAATCTATGCCTGATGTTGACACAGATTTTTGTATTGAAAGACGAGATGAAATGATCAAATATGTGACAGGAAAGTATGGAGAAAGAAACGTTGCTCAGATTATTACCTTTAACCGCATGACCTCAAAAGCAGTGCTAAAAGATGTAGCCAGAGTGTTAAATATTCCCTACGCAGACTCAGATAGAATGGCTAAATTAATTCCAGTTTCACGGGGAAAACCCACTAAATTAAAGGTCATGATTTCTGATAAAACCCCCGAACCTAAATTTAAAGAAGCTTACGATAATCAACAAGTTGATATTAAAGATGACCAAGGAAATATAATCGGTCAAATACCTATCAAAAACTGGGTTGATATGGCTATTCGTATCGAAGGAACAAACAAAACCTTTGGAGTTCATGCAGCCGGTGTAGTTATTTCTTCTGAGCCTTTAGATGAAGTTGTCCCCCTACAAAAAAATAATGAAGGTGCAGTAATCACCCAATATTTTATGGAAGATTTAGAGTCTTTAGGACTGCTTAAGATGGACTTCTTAGGCTTAAAAAACCTTACAACATTACAACGTGCAGCCGATTTAATTAAAGCAAACAAAGGACTAACATTAGACTTAGACCAACTTCCCCTAGATGAAAGAAAAGCCCTAGAAATTGTCCAACGAACAGGGAAAAAGAAGTTACCCCCCGATGTAGAAAGAACCCACAAACTCTTAGAAGCCGGTGATTTAGAAGGAATCTTTCAGCTAGAATCATCAGGAATGAAACAGATTGTTAAAGACCTGAAACCCTCTGGAATTGAAGATATTTCTTCCATCTTAGCCCTCTATCGTCCCGGTCCCTTGGATGCAGGTCTAATTCCTAAATTCATTGACCGTAAACATGGACGAGAAGCCATTCAATATGAACATAAATTATTAGAACCGATTTTAAATGAAACCTACGCCGTTTTAGTTTATCAAGAACAAATTATGAAAATGGCGCAAGACTTGGCGGGTTATTCCCTAGGAGAAGCAGATTTACTCCGTCGTGCGATGGGTAAGAAAAAAGCCACAGAAATGGCCAAACATCGGGAAATTTTTATTGATGGTTCGATGAAAAATGGTGTTCCTAAAAATGTTGCCGAAGGTTTGTTTGAGCAGATGGTAAAATTTGCAGAATACTGTTTAAGTTATGACACCTTGGTGTTAACCGTTGAATATGGACTACTTTCCATCGGTAAGATTGTAGAAGAAGAAATAAAATGTCAGGTTTATACCGTCAACCCCAATGGAATAATTTATACTCAACCGATTGTACAATGGCATAATCGAGGCTTACAAGAAGTCTTTGAATATACCTTAGATAATGATCTAGTCATTCGTGCAACCAAAGATCATAAATTCATGACCACTGAAGGCGAAATGTTACCCATTGAGCAAATCTTTCAACAAGGGTTAGACTTAGCAAAGAGTGATAATTTATCTCAAATTCTCCTACCTTGCCTTAAGCATTAACTTGTGCGGTAATATAGTCTAGACATAGGAATCTACCCGAACTCTCAACACTATGATTCATCAAGCACCGGCTGGCGCAAGAGATTTACTTCCTCTTGAAGTGGTACAAAAAGCATGGATTAATGATCGCTTGCAAGCTGTCTTTCAACGATGGGGTTATCAGCGTATTGTGACTTCTACCTTAGAATGGGTGGAAACATTGACCGCAGGGGGGGCAATTGACCCAAATACGGTGATTCAGCTTCAAAATACCACAGAAGGACAATTAGGCTTACGACCCGAATTAACCGCATCTATCGCTCGTGCTGCCGTCACTCGTATGGCTGATAATACCTATCCGCAACGACTTTGTTATCGTGCGAATGTATTTCGTCAACCCATTGCTGGACATCATGGCCGTCAATTAGAATTTTATCAAGCGGGTGTAGAGTTACTATTTGCCGGAGGACAGTTGGCAGATGTGGAAATTCTCTTATTATTAGCCGATTGCTTAGAAAAGCTAGGAATTCCTCAATGGAAACTAATTTTAGGAGAAGCAGGATTAACACAGGCTCTTCTTTCCCCTTTTCCTGAGCCGTTAAAACAACAGGTTCGCACCTATTTGGCTCAATTAGACTATGTAAGCCTTGAAAATCTCACTTATCCCTCCGATACGTTACGGGAACGAGCAATGATGCTTTTTGACTTAAGAGGTAAACCCGATGAAGTGTTAAGCAAGATATTAACCTTAGAATTGAGTGCAGACATTCAAGAGAAAGTTGCTCGCTTAAAAACCTTATTAACGACCATTGCTGAAAATAATCCTAACTTTCCCCTCATTTTAGACCTTAGCCTTGTGCAAACCTTCGATTACTATACGGGAATTGTTTTTAATGTCCTTAGTCAAGGAGAACATCAACTCTTAACCTTGGCACAAGGCGGACGATATGATCAGTTATTAGGAGTTTATCATCCTCAAAACTTATCCGCTTCTGGGATTGGTTTTTCCTTTAATATCGAAGATTTACACTCAAGATTATTAGAAACTGATATTTTACCCCAAATGTCTCCTGCAATTGACTGGTTAGTAATTCCTGCTACTCCTCAATCTTTTGCTGCTGCTTTTAATTATGCCGAACAATTGCGACAGTCTGACCCCAAATTACGGGTAGAAATGGAATTAGGGGAACGTTCTTCCCAAGACATTCGAGATTATGCCAAAAACCGTCGTATTCGTTCTCTTGCATGGATTAATTCCCCAGAAGAGCCTAAAATAGAAACCCTTTTTTGAAGATTAGTGACTTTTCTCCCAACTCCCAACTCCTCTAATCTTATGAGAATAGACATTGTTACCCTTTTTCCTGACTTTTTTGCCTCGCCGTTACAATCAGGATTGTTAGGAAAAGCCCTAGCGAAAGACATTGCTCAAGTAAACCTAATTAATCCCAGAGATTTCACCACAGATAAACATCATAAGGTAGATGATGAACCTTATGGGGGGGGAGTAGGAATGGTATTGAAACCTGAACCCCTGTTTGCAGCAGTAGAGTCAATTCCCCGTTTAAACCCATCTCAGGTTA
Source organism: Microcystaceae cyanobacterium (assembly GCA_051439375.1). Lineage (GTDB taxonomy): Bacteria > Cyanobacteriota > Cyanobacteriia > Cyanobacteriales > Microcystaceae > JBGTGT01. The sequence continues at coordinate 7,089 of JBFRWB010000175.1, read as the reverse complement.
TTTTAATGACACCCCAAGGGCAACCTCTGAATCAATCGCTGTTGCAAAATTGGGCGCAAAATGAGCAGCAATTAATCTTAATTTGCGGTCATTACGAAGGGTTTGACGAACGCATTCGTACCTTAGCTACCTTAGAAGTATCTTTAGGAGATTTTGTGCTAACCTGTGGTGAAATTCCCGCTTTGACAATTATCAATGGCGTGATTCGCTTATTACCGGGGACCGTGGCCAAAGAAGAGTCTCTTAAATTAGAAAGCTTTGAAGATGGCTTACTCGATTATCCTCAATATACTCGTCCTGCTTCCTTCCGAGGGCTAGACGTGCCAGATGTATTACGATCAGGAAATCATCAAGCGATTGAAAAATGGCGAAAAGAACAGCAAATACAACGCACTCAAGAACGTCGTCCTGATTTATGGCAACAATGGTCAGAAAAACCCTAGTTAAAGCAAAAGGGGACAAACCTATCCCCTGCATCTTTGCTAAATATTTTTGAAGGTTTAAACATTCAAACTGAGTCTTAATAGCTTCGCTTTTGTAATAAGCCAACCAAACCAAATAGCATCAATCCACCCATTAAACTCGGCTCAGGAACAGTTTCGCCACCTCCATTCGTATCGGTATCAAAGAGGAAATTAGCAGAGATGCTGTATTGAGTCGTGCTTGACTGTTGGTCAGGATAAAAAATCTCAATATTATTATTTGCCTGAACAGTATTAGGGGTTGCGCTCAGGACAGGATTAAAAGAGACACCATTCTCAAAAACTGTATAATCTCCAACAACTCCATCAATAAAACTTCCTATACGGTAAGTGGTGTTAGCAAGTAAATCAAAAGTATTACCAGTCGCAGCTAAATCAAGATAAACAAAGTCTCCTTTAGTGAAAGTATTAGCAGCCCCCTCAGTAATCAAATTTTGACTTTGTGGAACTATCAAGCTATTATCCTCCGCAGCACCCACCGTCCAGATGGCTACTTCTCTGGAAGCAGCAAGCTCAAGATTTCCGGGATTGAAGAAACCACCACCATTATCGAAACCTCGTAGATAAGCACCGATAGCAGTGACTGTTATATCTTCTAAGCCTACTGTAAATTCCAATCCCGTAGTAATACCACTAGATAGACCATTTATCTCTAAAAGATTACTGTCAACTACATAAGCAGGATCATCATTGATGGTGGCAGCTTCCGCACTAATCGCACCACCTAAAACGAAGGCAATCCCTAGAGAAAGACGGGTAATCACATTGCGTTCACAGATTTTCATGGGTTTTTCCAAGACTAAATTTTTCTTGACAAGCTCATGCTAACAAGAATTTCTTAACAGAAAACACCTAGAAACTTAAGAAAATTTGGAGAAATTGTAAGTAAAGAAACTTGATAGTTAATATCACAAACTTAAACAAAAAACGAACTTTAATTACTTTTAATTAAAAAGAATTATCAAAAGATAAACAGTTGTCTTGATGTTTAAAGTGATTTTTAGCAACTGCATTTATTTGTCACATTGCCATTAATATTGCTTAGGATGACGTTACAAAAGTTTTTACAAACAAAAAAGGACTTAGCCTGTCGCTAAATCCTCAAGTTTCAGAGTCTGATAATAGGGAATTATCTTTAAAATTGCTGCAAAAATCGCCAATCACTTTGATAAAGACGGCGAATATCATCAATTTGATGTTGTACCATAGCAAAACGTTCCACACCTAAACCCGCCGCAAAACCTGTATAAACTTCGGGATCATATCCAACTGCCTTAAGCACATTGGGGTCAACCATACCACATCCCATCACTTCTAACCATTTGCCTTTCCACTGTACATCCACCTCCGCCGAAGGTTCGGTAAAGGGAAAATAGCTGGCGCGGAATTTAACGGGCAATTCTTCACCAAACATTTGTTGTAAAAATTCTTTAATCGTTCCTTTAAGATCCGTAAAGGTGAGTCCCTTGTCCACTGCCAGTAATTCCACTTGGTGGAAAACCGCAGAATGGGTCGCATCTACTGTATCTCGTCGATAAACCCGTCCGGGGGCAACAATACGAATGGGGGGGTCATGGCTTTCCATGTAGCGAATTTGTACTGGGGAAGTATGGGTTCGCAGTAGGGTATTTTCTGTTAAAAAGAAGGTATCCTGCATATCTCGCGCCGGATGATCGGCAGGAATATTTAAGGCTTCAAAATTATAATAATCACTTTCAACGTGGGGACCTGTTGCGACGGTATAGCCTAAACCCACAAAAATATCTAATACTCGGTCAATAGTGCTGTTAAGCGGATGAATATGCCCTAAATTCCGACTCACACCGGGCATAGTAACATCAAGGGTTTCTGCTGTCAGTTGGGCTTCGAGTTGGGCTGTTTGTAATGCTTGAAATTGTTGATCTAACTGGCTTTGGAGGGAAGTTTTAATTTCATTGGCCAGTGAACCAATACGGGGACGTTCTTCCGCACTAAGTTTGCCCATTCCCCGTAAAATTTGCGAAAGTTCCCCTTTTTTACCCAAGTAAGTGATGCGAAGTTGTTCAAGGTTATCTAGATCAGAAATTTGAGCGATCGCTTCTGTTGCGGTTTGCTCTAAAGTGCGTAAATCTGTTTCAAGGGTATTCGTCATAATTCGTTAAGAGTAAACAATAAATCAGTTAGCAGTTAACAGTAAACCATCATTCACAATTCATAATTTATAATTTATCTGGATAGGGTCACCTGATCTAACATCGCTTGGGAATCATCCCACTGGGTTGCCGCTTCATTTTGCTGTTCTTCTTGTTGGAGTTGATTTAAGGTTTCGACAAAATCCTTAATTCCTTGAAATTTACCATAAACCGAGGCAAATCGAATATAGGCTACTTCACTTTCATTGCGTAGAGATTGTAAAACTCGTTGGCCGATTTCGTGGGTGGTAACTTCCCGTTGACTCCCCTGCTGTAATTGAGCTTCAATGATATCAACGATCGCTTCTAATCGCTTCAGAGAAACACCTGTTTTTTCACAGGCGCGAATCATTCCCCGTAATACTTTAGAGCGATCAAAGAATTCTTTTTTGCCATTTTGTTTGACAACAGTAATCGGGACAAATTCAATTCTTTCGTAAGTGGTAAACCGATTTTTACACTGAAGACATTCCCGACGACGGCGAATGCTTTGACCATTTTCCGCCGAACGAGATTCTAGAACACGGCTACTGGTATTTTGACAGTAAGGACATTGCATGAGAAGTTTGGCAAAAATACATTAAGAGATCAATTGAGAGGTTTCAAAATAACAAAAGCCTGAGCCGATGCACTTTAAACCCTAAATAGGCGTAAAATAGCAAAGATCGGCTCAGTCGCAAAATTTATGGAATATAACTACTAAGCATTGGCCAAATTAGCCAATATAGCTTATTTTTCGATACGGGGAGGTTCCCGAAAGGCGATCGCAAAAAAGAGAACGGCTAAAGACATAGCCAAAACGAGAATGTAAGCAACACTTTCCATCTTAAAATTTCCTAAAATTGCCTTAACGCCTACTTATTATAACGCCGAGTGCCACTTTTTCACATAAACAGTAAGGACACCTCAAAGATTTTTCATCGTCTCCTCGCCATTTTTAGGGACGAAAAGAAGATAAAAACAGTAGATATCTCAGCATTGAAGATTATAGAAAATTAATGCTACCTTAAAAGGCGGAGAACATTAATCTATCTTTTTAATATGACCGTTTCTGACTCCTCACCCCAACCCTCATTATCAAACAATATTAATCAAGGATTCCGCTATCTTATTAAAATAATCGCTGATCTACGTCTAGCAATCATTTTACTCCTTCTAATCGCTTTATTTAGTGTTAGTGGTACAGTAATCGAGCAAAGCCAATCTTTAGACTTTTATAAAGCTAATTATCCTGAAGATCCTGCTTTATTTGGTTTCTTATCGTGGAAAGTCCTCTTAATCTTAGGTTTAGACCATGTTTATCGTACATGGTGGTTTTTATCCCTCTTAGTGTTTTTTGGTGCAAGTTTAGTCGCTTGTACCTTTAAACGTCAACTCCCTGCGTTAAAAGCAGCAAGACGCTGGAAATTCTATGATAAACCTCGTCAATTTGAAAAATTAGCCCTCAGCACCCAATTAAACCCTGTTAACCCCGATACATTAACCACATTACTACAGGAAAAAGGTTATAAAGTTTTTCAAGAAAATAATCAAATTTACGCCCGTAAAGGAATAATTGGGCGCATTGGACCTATTCTTGTCCACGCTGCCATGATTATTGTACTCTTAGGGGGAATATGGGGCGCATTAACCGGATTTTTTGCCCAAGAAATGGTTCCCAGTGGAAATGGATTTCAAGTTCGTAATATTATTGAAGCGGGTATTTGGTCGCGATCGCAAATTCCGCAAGACTGGGGGGTGAAAGTTAACCGTTTTTGGATAGATTATACCCCAGAGGGGAATGTCGATCAGTTTTACTCGGATTTATCCGTTATTAATGATAAAGGGGAAGAATTAAAGCATAAAATTATTCATGTTAATGAACCGTTACGATATGATGGGGTCACCTTTTATCAAACGAATTGGGGAATTGCAGGGATTAAAGCACAGATTAATAATAGCCCGATCTTTCGGTTACCCATGGCGCAGTTACCCACTGAAGGAGAAGGACGTATTTGGGGGACATGGATACCGACGAAACCCGACTTAAGCGAAGGGGTTTCTTTGTTAGCCAGAGATTTAAACGGCACAATGATTTTATATGATAATAAAGGGGATCTTTCGGGTGCAATTCGTACGGGAATGCCCGTTGAAATTAACGGAGTCACTTTAAAAGTATTAGATATGGTAGGAAGTACGGGATTACAAATTAAAGCAGATCCCGGTGTTCCTATTGTTTATACTGGGTTTGCTTTATTAATGATTGGGGTAGTAATGAGTTATGTTTCCCATTCCCAAATTTGGGCGTTAAATAATAGCGATCGCTTGTATATTGGCGGAAAAACCAACCGCGCACAAGTTACTTTTGAACGGGAATTATTAGAAACAATTGATAAGTTATGAATGATGAATTATCAATTATGAATGTTTCAGGCAGGTTTGGTATTTATGTTATAGTAAAAGTGCGAGAAGTTATCTGCGCTTACCTGCCCCTACAACGGTTCACTTTTTAAGGTTCAATTCCTAATTCTCTTAATCTTTCTTCTAATTGTCTTGCTCTTTCTTGCGCTTCTGAAGCTTCTTGCTGTGCGTTTAAAGCTTCTTGCTGTGCGTTTAAAGCCTCTTGTTGTGCAGTTAAAGCTTTCTGTTTTTCATCTAAAATTCTTTCTTCTGGGGTTAAATATCTTTTTCCCGTTTCATCATACCAATATAACCATTCTCTTTCTATCCCCACATAAGAGCCTCTTTCTTTTCCTATTCCCAAACCAATTTCTGATAACCAAATTGGTTCATCTCTTAATAATTCATAGTTTCCATTTTGCAATTCATATACTTCTAAACGGGGTTTCCTTTTCCGTAATGGATTATAAATAACATAATATAAAATTCCCATTTCTTGATAAAAGTCTTTCTTTTGGGTGTATTCTTTTCTTCTTTTATGAGAAACCACTTCTAATACCATTGTGGGAACTTTTTGTTCTTCCCACAACACATAAGATAAGCGTAAATCTTCGTCAATAATTCTGGGAACTCCGATACTTAAAAAGCCATCGGGTACAATAGCAGGTTCATAAGGATCATAATAGATTCCCATATCAACCCCAAAGTACCAGTCTTGTCTTTCTGACCATATAATAGCCAGAATGTCGAGTAAGAGGTGAGGAATAAGGTCTTGTAGTTGGTTATCCACGGGGGTATCATCAGAATCAGGTAAATCTTCAGCACTAGGAAGACATTGACGAGGATTATAGTTTAATAACATAGGGATTAATAAGAAATAACTTTTCTATTTTAAGAGAAAGAGAAGAGAAGGGAAGGGGAAAAAATTAGGTATATTCTCTTCTGGAAATCACTTGATGACTTATTAAACAACGATCGCCCCAAAATCGGCTAATACTCTGGCGTGATTTCGCAATAATCCTAGCAAATTAAGGCGATTCTCTTTAACTTCAGCATCCTCGGCCATCACTAAAACGCTGTCTTCTCCATCAAAAAATTGACTCACCATGGGTGCGATCGCACTTAACCCTTCCACCAATCGTTGATAGTTGCGTTCTGCTTGTGCAGCTTCGGTTTGGGGGACAAGTTGCAGTAATCCTTCATAAAATGCTCTTTCAGACGCTTTTTCAAATAAATCAGGTTTAATTATCCCTCTTGGATCTAAAATCTCCTGATCTAGATTCCCTTTTACACTCAGACGCGCTGAACGATTGACCGTTGCATAAATTTGTTCTAGCTGCCCATTTTTACGGATTTCTTGGAGAAATTGACCTCGATCCCGCACATCTAGTATATCTTCTAAGGCACGTTCGGTATATGTGCGATCATTATCCCCTAATACCCCATTAACTAAATCGTAGTCAATTTTTAACTCTTCTTGTAAAAGGGTTTGCAAACGCTGCATAAAGAAGCTAGAAAGGGCATCTAATGGAGATTCTTGATCAGGATGTGCCGTTACAAAATCTTTACTCGCTTGTGCTAATAATTGCTTTAAATTAATCCCTAATTGACCATGCCAACTAATACTAATAATCGCATTAGCTGCACGACGTAAAGCAAACGGATCAGATGAACCTGTGGGAATCATCCCTAAGCCAAAAATAGAGACAAGGGTATCAAGGCGATCGCTAATTCCCACCACTTGGCCAGTGAGAGAATCAGGTAAGATATCATCTGCGGTGCGGGGTAAATAGTGGTCAAAGATACCTTGAGCGACGTTAGGAGATTCTCCACTAGCTAAGGCGTATTTTTGCCCCATAACCCCCTGCAATTCGGGAAATTCATAGACCATCTGGGTTACTAAATCCGCTTTACACAGCATGGCCGTACTTTCCACTTCACTGCGGTTTTGATCATCGAGATCCAATTGTTCCGCAATTTGGGTGGCAATTTCCATGATACGGTCAACCTTATCCCGCATTGTCCCCAATTCCTCTTGGAAAGTGACGGTTTCCAAC
>JBFRWB010000174.1:0-37732 GCA_051439375.1 Microcystaceae cyanobacterium | reverse complement strand
GGATTGGGGATTTAGACGATTAAAATTAAGCCAAGAAGAGAGATTGAGTAGGGGAATCATTTCATTGTCCCATAGCAGCCAATCTTGTCCTAATCTTTCGATTTTCATCTCTGGTGCAATCACAACCATTTCTTCTACCGTATTACTAGGAATCGCAATACGCATCCCACCGCTTTCGACTAACAGAACCCGAATCAAAGAGAGGGTAAAAGGAACGGTAATAGTAAAAGTTGTTCCTCTATCTTTTTTCGTTGAAACCTGAATTTGTCCCCGAATCCGTTGGAGTTGATTACGGACAATATCCATCCCAACCCCCCGGCCAGATAAATCTGTCACTTCTGAGGCAGTACTGAATCCCGGTTCAAAGATTAAATCAAGGAGTTGAGGCTGACTTAAATTATTTTTACCCTGTTTTGCTGCTTTTTCAGCAATCTTCTCTAAATTAATTCCTTTACCATCATCTGTTACCGTAATGACAATTTGGTTGCCCCGTTGTTTGGCTTCAAGGCTAATATTACCGTCAGGGGATTTTCCTTTGCTGGTACGAAGATCTGGACTTTCGATACCATGATCAAAAGCATTACGAATGAGATGAATTAGCGGCTCATTAAGAGCTTCCATAATCATGCGATCAATGGGGATAGACTCTCCTTTGATCTTTAAATTGACATTTTTTCCATATTTTAAGCTCATTTCTCTAATTGCTCTGGGGATTCGTCCCACTAAATCACTAAAGGGACGCATTCTGACTTGTGTGAGGTTATTTTGTAATAAGCCAGAGGTACGAGAAATATCTTTGGCAGAGCGTTGAGTTTGATCGAGGTTAAATTCGATATCACCTGTTACTTCTTGTATTTGAACAATTGTTTCCATTAAATCCTGAAAAACAGGATGAATTTCGCTATAACTATCCATTTCCATCGCATCCCAATCCCCATTTGATTGTACTGAGGGTAGGGTAAAATTAGATTGATCATACAGGGTGCGTAAGGAACGATTTGAACCGTCTAAATAGTTAACTCTACGGCGTAATAATTGGATTAATCCTTGTAATTGTTTTAATTGTAAATTCAAGCCGTTTTTTTCAATGGTTAACTCTTCAAAAAGCTCTCTTAATTGTTCTAATTTATCTACAGATACCCGAACATTATGATCAGTGGATGTCTCAGGGGGTAATGAGGTTGGGGTAGATGCTGAAGGAAGAGAAGATGAATTTGCGTTAATTGTTGCTAGAAGCGGTTCAGGTTGTTCGATTAAAGGGGCTTCTACTAGAATTTCTTTTTCTTCTTCTGTTTTAATCTCATTAAAATCAATTTCTAACCCTTCTTGTTGTTCAACTTCTAAGCTTTCTTTTTCTAAATTAAATGCGTCTAAAGAGGCTAAAAAGTCTAAACTGTCTGCTTCTGAAATTAGGTCATTTTCTAAGGAAAGTTCGGCTGGTATAGCTTCTAAGGTAGATTCTTCTCTAAAAGTACTGGGTAGGGCATCAAACTGCTTAATCATAATGATAGCTTGTGATCGCCGCCATACATCCAATGCCTGTTGTACAATTTCTAAAAGATTCTTTTCATTGGTATCAATCACTGCTTGTTCAATTTGGCCACAAAGGGAGCTAAAGGCAGGTAACTCTAACATTTCCCCTAAACATCCTAATTCTTGGGCTGCAATTTTAAATTCCTCTCTTAGACATACTTTTTCCTCACTAGAAGTTACATTTTCTAATCTTTCTAAACAGCCTTCCACTTCTGTTTCAAACATCAATACCCGCATATCCATTTCCTCTGGGGTATCTTCTCCTTCAGAAGACTGCTCAAAGGACATTAATTCCTCTAATTGCTCAAATAATGGAATAACCTCATGATTGAGCCAATTTTCCTCAAGGGTTTCCATTCCCTGACGATGTTGAACCACACAATGACGCAAATGATCAACACATTGTAAATATAAGCGTTCAAGGCTTTCATCGGGGCAAATCCAGTCTTTTTTTAAGGATTTAAAGCTATCTTCTAATTGATGAGCTAAATCGCTTAAGCTAGTATAGCCCATTAAGGCCGCACCGCCTTTTAAGGAATGAGCCGCCCGTCTAATACCATCAAGCTGAGAATATTTAAGGGCTTGATGGGTGATTCCTAGTAAGCTAGATTCGAGGGTATCGATATATTCTGTCGCTTCATCGAGGAATTGCCAGCGAATTTGTTGTTCTTTGTCATTCATAATAGGTTTCGGGTTTCGGGTTTCGGGTTTCGGGTTTCGGGTTTCGGGTTTCGGGTTTCGGGTTTTAGGTTTCGGGTTTCGGGTTTCGGGTTTTAGGTTTCAGGTTTCGGGTGAATCATTTCTTTAAACTTTCAAGTTTTTGCATTAATTTATTTAACATTCGTCCTGTTTCACCTGTTAATTGCCAAAATGTCTTTAATTGTTCATTATTGATGTATTCTAAGCGAATAGCGATTAACCAATGAGTTTCTAATTCCATCCAAGAACCATTTGCAATCGAAAGATGTCGTAAATAATCTCCTAAGTGCATTCTACCCTTTCCTTTAGCAATATTTGCAGGAATAGAGATAGAAGCTCGTCTAATTTGGCTAGTTAAGCCATAATTTTCTGTTTGAGGAAAATTTCGACTTAATCGATAGGACTCTTCTACTAAATCCATTGCTTTTTGCCAAACCGTTAAATCCTGATAACTTTTTACTTGGGACATAATTTAACCTCAGTTTGAGATGAGTAATTGAACAGAAAATAAAGAGGTTTCGGGTTTTAGTTTTAGGTTTTAGGTTGAGATATTTTCTGATACCTGATACCTGACACCTGATACCTGATACCTGATACCTGATACCTGATACCTGACACCTGATACCTGACACCTGATACCTGACACCTGATACCTGATACCTGATACCTATCTACTCAATCGTAAAGGCTTCTACGGATTCTTGTAACTGTTTAGCAATTTCCACAGTTTTCTCTAGAGAAGTGGAAATTTCATGGGAAGAATCCGAAGTTTGATGAGAAATTGAGGCAATTTCCTTCATTAAATTCGTTACCTTCTCTGAACTTTCACTCTGCGACACCGTTGACTGAGAAATTGTCTCAACCACTTGGTCAATTTGCTGGGATTCACTGACAATTTGTTTTAAACTATGTTTGGCTTTTTCTACCATACGAGAGCCTTCCACTACCTGAGTTGTGCCGATTTCCATGGCTGAAACCACTTCTTGGGTTTCTAACTGGATAATTTCCACAATTTGCTCAATTTCTTTAGTCGCTGTGGCAGATTGTGCTGCTAATTGCCCCACTTCTTCAGCAACCACCGCAAAACCTCGACCTTCTTCACCGGCTCTGGCCGCCTCAATACTCGCATTTACCGCCAAAAGATTCGTTTTTAGAGCAATTTCATTAATTAAAGAAATAACCTTAGAAATTTGTTGAGACGCTTCCCCTAAACGTTTCACTTTTTTCGCCGTTGAAGACACGGTTTCTCGCAAATTCATAATACTATCCACCGTTTGCGTCATCTCAACTTCCCCCGCTTGAGCGACTTGGGACGCATTACGAGAAGCCATGGCGGCTGATGTAGCATTTTGGGCAACATTTTGGATAGAAGTAGTGATTTCTTCCACAAAATTCAACATATTCTGAATCTTGTTAGCTTGTTCTTGAGATTCTTCGGCTAACTGAGCAATTCCACTGGCTTCTTCCCCTAATGACTGGTTCACCTGTCCAGTTGTCGCCTTAACTTGGGTGACAATATCCCGTAAATTTTCGAGAATTGCGTTGAAAAAGTCGGCAACAATCCCAATTTGTCCCTCGCTAATTTCCGCACGCACCGTTAAATTACCACTTGCTGCCCCTTCTACATCTGAAAGCAATTGCAGTAATTCCATTTGTAATTGTTTATTTTGCTCCTCAATACGTTCTGCATCCGCTTGTTTTCGCTCTAATAAACCCAATCCTGCCAACGCTTGGGCAAGAGGTTCGCCTAACTGTCGTAAATAAGTGATTTCTTCAGGTTTCCAATGGTGGAGAGATTCACAGTGATGCGCAATTAATAAACCAAAGACTTCTCCACCTTGTACAATAGGGACAATTAAATTTGACTTAATTTGTAAACGTTTAAGCAATTTAAGGTGATCTACATGATAATCTTTGTGATCCACATTATTATTGACCACAATATTACCCTGTCGATATCCCTCTAAAATCTCTTCAGTGATGCAGGGATCACCATAAGATTCACCTAAAGAAGACGGAAAACCAAGTCTAACTGATTCACCGGCGATATATCCCGTCCAATCAGGCAAAAAGCGGTAAATTACCATGCGATCGGCTCGTATTTTCTCCCGTGCTTCTGCTAATAATTCCTCAAAGGGAATGGTTAACTCCTCGGCCGCCCGTGCTTTACCAATATCTGCAAACCATTGTTTCCGTTGGGCTTCTGCGAGGAGTTGCTGCTCAGATTGGGTAATATTATCTGCTAATTGGTTAAATGTGGCTGACAATTGCCCAATTTCATCGGTTGATGTCACATTAGCTCGAATATAGCGATCGCCTTTGGCAAATTCTTCGGTGACGGCTTTGAGTCTCTCAATGGGTTTAACAATTGATTTTCCTAATAATTTGGCAAGGAAAGTATCTGCAATTAGGGCAATAATTACGACGAGTAATTGAAAGAGAAGCATCCCTATTAACTGATTGCGTAAAGGGGTTGCGGGTGTGCCTCGTACTAAAATAGCAATGGGAGGGTCATTTTGTATAATTGGCATTGCTCCTTTCATCGTTTGTTGCCATAAATTGGGTAATGTCATGGCAGTTACGGTATAGGGAACACCGTTAATATTAACCCCTGATTTTGTCACTTTTTGACCCGGCGTGTCCACAGCAGCTTGCAATAATTTGGGATTGGGAAAAGCGACATAGGGAATTATCTCATTTTGGGTTTGTTGTAACGAGGTGGCTTGTTGAAAAGAACCATCTGGGGTACGAAAATAGATGGCACTATATCCCCCGTCAAAACTCTCTAGGGTTGCTTGAGCAATCGGTAGCTTCCCATTGACAATATCCCCAGAAATTAGAACCCCAATTATCTTTTTGCTGGTGGGATCTTTAACAGGCGTAGCTGTGTAACGAATTAAGGCTTTTTCTGTGTTAAACCCATCGGGTAACATGGGATTTTCTTTTTTCAATTCCTCTTGAGTGACAATGGCACTAGATTTATATTGATATCCTGTTTCTAGCACTTTTGTCACTAAACCATCGGGATTAAATGGCACACCAATACGACCAGAATTAGCGTTAACAATTACTTTTTTATCTATTCCGACTAAGGTTGCATATTCAATTTGTCTAGCAAGGGTTTCTCCTAATAAAATTTGCTTAACTTGTTGTCTTAAAGCAATGGGAATAATCTCTTTTTTCTGATACAGACGAGCCGCATTAATAATGGCAGCATTATCCGATTGTCCCCGAAATCCAAAGCCCATTTGGTCGATTTTGGACATATAATTTAGCTCAGTGACTGCCACTTCTGATTGAGACTGGTTAGCTAATTGATTCCGTCCCGTCATCCAGATTAAAACTGCCCCCATTCCCGCAATTAACAACACTGAAAGCACTTCAGAGGTGATTAATGCCCCTAATTGTTTACGATTAACGGGAAGATTAGAAAACCATTTTATTAGTGTAGAAGATTGGGGTTGGTCAACTTCAATTTCTTGATACATTTGAGGCTGTTTAAGGGGCGATGAAGCAGAGAAGGCACTTTCTAGGGATTCTACTTCCGATTCAATCACAAAACTTGAATTCTCAGGTGTTTGGGCTGAGTTAGAAACTGGGTTTGATGTCGCAGAAACTGGGGACTTTTGGCTACCATTGTTAGAAAATTGGTCAGTCATGAGAGAAATTCCTCTAGCAAATAGGGTTGATTAGGAAAAAAAAGCAGAACGGACAAAGTCATTTAATTACTAAGGGTTAAACTTTAGAGATGAATTCCTGATAGAATGGCGTGAGGATCTAACACGAGAAAAAGAGCATCAGGGGGATGGAAAAGACAACCTCGAAGATAGGGAATAATGGACGGTTCAACTGCTCCAACAGGAGAGTGAATATTGTCCGAAAAACTGTGAATAATTCCGTTCATTTTCTCTGTCATTAATCCTAAGGCCGCTTTACCTACTCGAATGATCGTAACTGTGTAATGATTCTGCTCTAAATTAAGGGGGGAAAAGTTAAAAAAGGCTGCTAAATCAATCGTCCAGATCACTTGACTGCGTTGGTTTAATAAACCCAGAACAAACGGAGGCATATTAGGAATAGGTGTCAGTTTATTTAGGTTAACCTCAACCACTTCTTGAGTTTGAGTCATAGGTAATAAAATTTCGGTTTGGGAAGTGAGTTGAAGATTGAGATAAGCATCTTTGGTTTGGTGGAATGGGGAGTTTTTTTCGACTGCTAAAGCTGAAGTCATTTTTGCTATCCATAAAACAATTTAAGCGTGATATTAAATTCGTTAATCGGCCATAGCTGTGATGTTGTAATCCTAGGGTTTAAGATATAGTTATCTATGGGGGATCAAAGGAATTTAATCTAACTCATGAAAGATGCTCTTTAAGGTGCAACCGAGCGTACTGCCCGCACAATATCCTCTTTGGTAAAAGGTTTTGTAACATAAATATCAATTCCTTGTTTCATGCCCCATAATCGATCTAATTCTTGATCTTTAGAGGTGCAAGCAATCACAGGTAACTTTTTCGTATTGGGGTCTTTTTTTAGGCTGCGGCATAGCTCTAACCCGTTCATATCGGGCATCACTAAATCAGTAATGATAACATCAGGCATCTTTTGACTTACCTGATCTAAGGCATCTTTGCCATTACTTGCATTCATGACTTTATAACCCGATTCTTGTAAATATTGATTTAGTAATTGTTGTACAGAAATTGTGTCTTCAACAACTAAAACGGTTGGCATCATGTTAGTAAGTCCTCTACATATAATAATGGGTAAACAACTAATATTTATAGGATTCCCTAAAAGCGTAAAAAAATAACAAGCACTAAAGAATTTAAATAATTTTTAATAATTATGATTAAAACATATATTTAGTTACCAATTGTACCAATTCATCTTGGCTAAAAGGTTTGACTAAATAGTCAGTTGCACCAGATACTTTTGCTTTGGCTCGATCAATCCATCCCGTTTTTCCAGTTACCATAATAATTGGAATATTGCTAAGGGCAGCATTGTTACGAATAAATTTACATAGTTGGTAACCATCTAGGTTAGGCATACTGACATCTAATAAAATCAAATCAGGTTTGTGATGAATAATATCCATCAATGCTTTAGGTGATTCACTAATCAGATGAACGTTAATTCTTGGATCACTGAGATAGTTTTTAATCACCCTTAAAACACTAGGACTATCATCTACACAAATAATTGTTTTATCAGGGGTTAGTTGAGCATTTTGGGCTTGCTCCTTAAATCGAGGAAGTTGATCAAAGGGGGACTGAGGATCTCGAACTTTTACTAGGTCTCTTTGCACTAAAGAATGTAATTTCTGGGCTAAAACTAATTCATCTTGGTACAATCGACCGGCTAATTCTCGGAAACTAAAACCCATCAAAACCTTACCAAATTTCTGCCTAATTTCTTTGGCAAGTGGCGTTATATTTTCTGTTTCTGAGGGTAAATAAGGACATTGGTAAGGCGATAAAATATCAGGTGTTAATTTTTCCCATCTTTGAAGTCTATCTTGTACTTTATTCAATAAAGTCTTCATTTTATAGCGAGCAAAAATAGTATCAACTTCTTCCTCTTTTTGTTCTTGAAATTGATAAGTTACTCTGTCTGCGACAAGAAGCGATTCTAAGCATTCCTCAGAACTTCGCAAAATAAAAGACATAACTTGTTGCCAGCTAAGAAACTTATTTCGTAGCAAAAAGTCCAAAGTTTTATACTCAGGATGGTGGTGTTTCTGCTTAATATTCTTAGTCAAGAAAGATATAATCTGTGAGCGACTAGCACTGCTTAAGGGGGAATCTTTCTTATGAACAAAGCGCAAGTGTCTTTCAAATCTTTCTTGGGGTTGGACTGAATGAGTGATATAAATCACATTCCCTTGCTCAAAATAGACTAACCACCGAATTTTACGCCAATAACAATATAAGCGTCCTGTTGATGATAATTGAGCAAATCTTTGGAGAACATTAGCAATGGAGACTGTTTTAGTGCCGTCATGAGACGATAACATATTGGATCAACTCCTATATCCTTGTTCGAGTTTAGTCTGCCCAGAACAATTCCTAGAATTAACATTTGTTATGGGAAATATTATGGGAAATTTTGAGAGAAAACTGCAACAATTATTACAGTCTCTCATTGCAAAATATGATCAGTAAAGATTTGATTTGAGAAAAAAATTTAATACTGTCTTAAGAAACCAGTGGATAAGTGATAAGAGTTGGTAATTAAACGTAAGTTTAACAGTGGTTTAACTGGAGATTAAGGAAGGAAAAAAATGATGTGTTGGTAGGCAAACTACCCTATACAAATAGGGTTAGACTTTAGCTTAAACGACGATAAACCGTTACTAACCCTTGATCGTCTCCTACGTTACCCGGAAAGAGAACAACCGGTAAATTAGGGAATAAGGGATGATCAGCTTCTGTTGTCACCAAGGAACAACCAGCAAGAATTTGACCCAATAAACGAACAGATTTGATGGCTAAACCCGTACTTAAAACATCATTAGAAGTAATTCCCCCTTTACTAATTAAATAGCCTATATCTGAGGGAAGTTTCTGCACAATATCCATTAGTAGAGACGAGACTTGTACCCCAAAATCAAGACGTTCTTGAATGGTATTAAAGCTTAATTCATCACGACTGGTGTAAATAACTGGGGTTTGTCCTACCTGATAGACTTGATTGACTGTTGCTAAAATATCTTCTAGGATTTGTTCTTTTTGTTGGGGAAAATCTCGTAAACGGGTTACATCTACCTCAATTCCTGTAACCTTGGGTTCTTTTAATAATTCGTTCAACTGACGAGTGGATTTCTGAACATGAGAACCCACCAGAATGACTCCTACATTATCAGTAGGTTTATATTGATTCATCTGATCAGCCGCAATGGGTTGATCGCCTAATTGTGCTAAAGCAGTTAAAATACTGGCAGCACTGCGAAAAAGAAAGCGTTTTCCTTGTGCAGTCGCCGTTAGAATATCCTTAGCAAATTGATCTAAGTCTGTCTGAGTCTCTCCATCCACCACACCACATTGATTTCCTTGTAGATTTTTTAGCCTTTCTAAGCTTCCTTGGCGAATATCTTCTAACAAAAACCGTTCTACACTGGTTGCTGCTATCTTCCCTTTGGTTTTCTCTGCAACATACTCAGGAAGATAGCTATAGTGATAGCCAAATACTGAATCTTTGGCAAATTCTGTTTCATGGACTGGGGTAGGGACTCCATCAATGATTAAATAATGGATACTCTCTTTGGTAATTCTTCCTCCTTCAAAAAACGCAGGAATAAGAAAGTGAGCGTCAAATTTGCCTAATTCTTGGTTAATAATATCAGTTTCAATAGGATAATGACCTCTTAAGGTGGAATCTGACCGACTGACGACTAAAAAGTCTTCAATTCCCTCTGCTGCGATCGCTGTTTTAAGATTGCGACAGACTTCTTGCGTAACTTGTGTTGCTTGTTGGGATGTTAAGGCTCTGGTATTGGTTAAAATAAAGAAAATCGGTGTATCGTCTTGTAAGCCTAGTCTTAGGGTTTCTATATCCCATTTCATTAACAATAAACAGCTATGAACCGTCTGTGAACCAGTTGGGTCATCATCAAGGACAATAATTTTTGGTTGAGTATTCATAAAAACTAGATTATAAGTTATGAGGTATGAATCATAAATTATAAGTGAATATGGGGTCATTTCAGTGACCAGTTTTGAAGAAGTCAGAAGTATTAAGTAGGAAGTAGGAAGTTGTTTTTATTTATTATTTATAAATAATGTTCTTCAATTTCTCTTTCTCCTTGATGAACTAAATTGCGCAATTCTTCTAAGGTGGGTTGATTCACGGTTTGCCATAATCCCCTTTGATGGGCTTCTAATAAGCGTTCAGCCATATCTCTTAGTACCCAAGGGTTTTTTTCTTGAATAAATTGCTGTACCTTTTCATCCAATAAATAAGCATCTGCTACCCCTTGATAAAGATAATCTTCTACACATCCCGTTGTTGCATCATAAGCGAATAAATAATCCACTGTAGCCGCCATTTCAAATGCTCCTTTATAACCATGCTCCATTACTCCTGCTATCCATTTAGGGTTAATTACACGGGAACGATAGACTCGATTAATTTCCTCTTTGAGTAACCGAACTTTCGGACTTTGAGGTAAAGAATTATCGCCTAAATAAACTGTGGGCGTTTGTCCAGAAACAACTTTGGTAGCAACAGTTAACCCACCTTGAAATTGATAATAGTCATCAGAATCTAAGATATCATGTTCCCGATTATCTTGATTTTGTACGACGATTTGTGTATTTTTTAAGCGTTTTTCAAAGACTTGAGGAACACTATGACTTTCTCCATTTTGATCATAAGCATAGCAACTCCAATTAAGATAAGCACGGGCTAAATCTGCTTCCGTTTGCCAATTTTGTGCTTCAATTAAACCCTGTAATCCTGCCCCATAAGCCCCCGGTTTTGAGCCAAAAATTCGATAGGTTGCTCTCTGTTTGGCTTGTTCTTTTGTTAATCCTTGATCTTGCCAGAACCTTTGCTCAGTCTGGACTTGCGCTGCTAAGGGATTAATTTCTGGGTCTTCTTCTTGATTTGCTACGGCATTTATGCTATTTTGAATAAGACTTAGTAAATTTGGGAAACTGTCTCTAAAAAAGCCCGAAACTCGTACCGTTACATCAATACGAGGTCGTCCTAATACAGACGGCGTAAGGATTTCAAAGTCAATCACACGACGAGATGCGTAATCCCATATAGGTTGTACACCGAGTAAAGCTAACACCTGTGCTACATCATCACCGCCTGTTCGCATGGTAGAGGTTCCCCAAATAGAAATAGCTAAGGTTTTGGGATATTCTCCGTTATCTTGGGTATAACGCTCGATTAATACTTCTGCGGCCTTTCTCCCTATGTCCCATGCTGTTTCTGTGGGAACTGCTCGAATATCTACAGAATAGAAATTTTTACCCGTCGGTAACACATCGGGACGGCCTCTTGTGGGCGCACCAGACGCACCACTAGGGATATATTCCCCATTTAAACCTGATAAAAGATAGGTAATTTCTTGATTGGTTGCCTTTAAATCAGGTAAAAGCTTATTTTTAATCCAATTTAAGACTTTTTGTGTTTTAGGAAGCGGTGTGATTAAGGATTTAATAATTTCCTTCGCGTAGGTTTCTAAGACATCTACAGCATCGCTGAGGTTAAGAACAGTCTTAAGGTCATTTTTGAGGTCAAGGGGGGTTAAAGGGGGTAATACAGGGCAATTAAAGGGGTCTGTGGCGTTAATTGTCAGGGGGTCAAGGTCAAGGGTTAAATCTTGAGCGATCGCTTGGGTGAGTCCCAACCGATTATAGGCGGGAAAGCGGGCAATAGAAAGGACTAAATTTGTTAATTTTGGGCTTTGGGGACAACGGCCAAAAATATGTAACCCATCGCGAATTTGGGCTGCTTTTAAGTCACATAAATAGCTATCAGTTAGGTTAAGAATTTGGGGTAAGGTTTCGTTATTAAGGGTATCAATTCCTAAGTCTTGATGAAGGTTTGTTTGTTGCAATAATTGAGTAATGCGATCGCTAATTACATTCAAGCGGCTAGGATCAAGGGTTTGGGCCTCATAATATTCATCAATTAAGGTTTCTAATTGGGTTAAATCACCATATAATTCAGCACGAGTTAAAGGGGGAGTTAGATGATCAATAATCGTTCCATGGGAACGACGTTTTGCTTGTGCTCCTTCCCCGGGATCATTAACAATAAAAGGATAAAAATGAGGAAGTGTTCCTAATGTTATTTCGGGGTAGCAACTATTAGATAGGGCGAGACTTTTACCGGGTAACCACTCTAAATTACCATGTTTTCCTAAATGAATAATCCCATGAGCTTTAAATTCATTTTTTAACCAATAGTAATAGGCTAAATAATCGGGGGTCGGTTCTAAGTCTGGGGCATGATAATTTAAACTAGGATCTTGATCATAGCCTCTTGAGGGTTGAATACCAATAAAGATATTTCCTAATTGAATTCCCGCAATGGGAATTGATATTTCTTGCGCTGTGTTTAAATATTGTTCTCCCCATCGGTCAATGATAGCTGTTTGGACAGATTTGGGTAAGGTTTTAAAATAAGTTTGATAGGTTTTAGAAGATAAAGATTGATTACTTGTTAACTGTTCTTTACTTTCAGGATCATTGGTAATTCCTTTGGTTAATAATTTAATTAATTCGTCTCCTGTTTCTGGTAAGTTAATCTTCGGTTTCATATTATATCTATTTGGCTGCAAGCCTTGTATCCCTACCATGGGTGTCAGTAAACTATATCCTTTTGCTTGTAACGCGTTTAAAATCTCAACACAACTCGCAGGAGTATCTAACCCAACTCCATTGGCAATTCTACCATTTTTATTAGGATAATTCGCTAGAATGATAGCAATTTTTCTCTCAGTAATCGGCGTTTTTTTAAGTCTAATATAATTAGCTGCTAACTCAATCACAAATTTAATTCTATCTAATTGGGGCTGATAACCCACCACATTAGTTTCTAGTTTCTTGTTCCATGTTTCAACCGATTTAAAAGAAATTGCACGGGTAATAATTCTTCCATCAACTTCAGGAAGAGCGACATTCATCGCTACATCTCTAGGGGTTAATCCTTGGAAACTATTTTCCCAGATTTCTTGGGGGCTGCTACTAAAAATCGCTTGTAAAACAGGAACATTTAAGGTTTTCCAAAAGGACAAATTAGCCTCATCTTCAGTGGTTAAATCCAATTTTGCCAAAGAAAAGCTAGTCGTATTAATAATCAGATCAACTTCTTTAAAATAGGTTATTAATTCCTGTTGAATATCGGGATCTCGTAAAGAAGTAATAAACACAGGCATGGGGTATAAATTTTTATGTCTTAATTCTTGACAAAGTGCCTCAATTGGCTTTATATTTCCTGCCAAATAATGAGAACGATAAAATAAAATTCCAACTTTACCGATTGACTTATATGGATGTTCACTGTTAAGTGATAACTGTTCACTGATACGAGGAACTTCTTGAGGAGGAGAAGGGTGGTAGAGCGTATCAAAACAAACATCGCTAACTAATTTTAAGCCATTTAAACAATTATCTTTTCCGCCTTCTACAAAATATTGCCAGAGTTGATTAACTGTTTGTAACGATACTGTTGAATGACCCATTAATTCCCCATCAAATTGATTATCTCCCGGTAAAATCCATAAAGATATATTTTTTTCTGCAACAATTTCTTTAACCACTTCTAGTCCATAAGGCCAATATGATTGTCCCCCTAATAGTCTTAAAATGATAACACTTGCATGGGATAGCACAGTGTCTGCATAATGGTCAATACTTAATGGCTGTTGTAATTGTAGTAAATTAACACATCGTAAAGACGGAAATACAGACGGTAAGTAATCAACGGTTGCTGCGAGGGTTTGAATATCCGTATCAGCCGCCGTTAAAAAGACAACAGATGCAGGGGTTTGTTCCACAAAAATCACCCCGTCGGTGTCAGGAGTCCATCCTCCCGGTAGGCTTGCCAGTCGGTGCATAAAACTCGTATCTTTAAAAAACGTTATGTTTTAGGGCATGGGGGCTAAGGATAAGCCATCCTATTAAGGTAGTGATCGAGCCGTTCTGTAATACACTTCACAGTAATGAGTCAATCTCCCCCTCTTATCTTACGTCGTATCGTTTCCTCAGTGATCTTTGAGGAAGTGCGATCGCTATGGCAACAATTGGGATTAATGGCGGGAAAATCTGCCTTAGTAGTCACAGAAAGTGATATTAACGATATTTATCCCGAAAAAGACAATAAAACGCCTCAAGAAGCATTTTCTCTTCTTTTATCGCCTGTTTTAAATGCTTTACTCAGAGGACAAAACATCGCAGACACAGACACTTATCAATTAGTCTTGTCATGGGATCACGATGAAATAGAATCTTGGATAGAACAGAATTTGGAAAAGTTACAGCAAATTCCTAATATTAGTAACTATTTGAAGTTAAAAATTCTATCTAATGATCTATCTCTCCTTAACTACCTCTTCATGCAGCTATTAAACTTATTCGAGCAAAATAACGACGAAAAAAAACACTTTTTAACTGATAAAGGATCGGCTGCAACTGCCCTACAAAAGCAAATTGCTCAAGAAAAACTGCTCAATCAAATGATTGCCCAAATTCGGCAAAGTTTAGACTTATCAGTAATTTTAGAAACGGCTGTTCGTGAAGTTCGCAATTTTTTACAGGTAGATCGCCTTGTTATTTATCAATTTGCCTATGAAAATCAGCCTCGTACCCGACAGAAAAAGAATCAAAAATCATGGGGAAAAGTAACTTATGAATCCCGTCTTTCCAAAGCTATTCCTTCAATGTTAAACCTAAAAGCAGAGGATGATTGTTTTACCCATGTTGCCCGCTACCAAGAAAAGTATCGTCAAGGCATAATTGTCGATATTGAAGATGTAGAAAGTGCTTATTCCTCTTCTTTTTGTTTAATTGATTTCTTACAACAATATTGGATTCAAGCAAAACTCATTGCCCCCATTGTCATTGATGGAGAATTATGGGGTTTACTCATCGCCCACCAATGTTTTAAAAAACGACAATGGTTAAATCATGAAAAGGATTTTTTAGGTAAAATTGGAGAACATTTAGCAGTAGCTATTTATCAAGCTCAATTATATTCCCAAGTTCAACAACAAAAAAATAACTTTGAACAAAGAGTCATTGAACGAACTCAAGCTCTACGAGATACTCTATTAGCTGCCCAAGCAGCCAATCAATCAAAAAACGAATTTTTGGGCAATATGAGTCATGAATTGCGAACACCTTTGACTTGCATTATTGGCTTATCAGGTACTTTATTACATTGGTCTAACAATAGCACATCTTTACCCGTTGAAAAACAAAAGCAATATTTAGAAACAATTCAAGACAGTGGGAAACATCTGTTACAGTTGATTAATGAAATCCTCGAATTTTCTCAATTAGAAGCAGGAAAAACAGTTCTGACGATCCAAGAATTTTCTTTAAAACAACTGTCTTATCAAGTGTGTCGAGTGTTAAGAGAAGAAGCTAACAAACAATCAATACATTTGTCATTAGACCTAAGAGTTGACCCTGAAAACGATATTTTTTGGGCAGATCCTGAGAAATTACAACAAATTTTATATCAATTAATTAGTAATGCCATTAAATTTACCCCGTCTGATGGAGAAGTAACCTTACGCATTTGGCGAGAAAATAATCAAGCGATTTTTCAAGTCGAAGACACAGGAATTGGTATTGCCGAGAATCAATTACCCTTACTCTTTGAAACCTTTCAACAATTAGAAAATTATCGTCACCGTACCTATAGTGGAACTGGGTTAGGATTAGCATTAACAAAACAATTAGTTGAACTCCATCAAGGAACAATTGAAGTTGAATCAATGATACAACAAGGGTCAGTTTTTACCGTTGTTATTCCCAGCCAATATGACAATTATTTTAAAACTGCGCCCCACCCTAAAAAGCAAGAAACCCCCAGTGTTTCTAATCAGGGAGTTATTCTAATTGAACAAGATGAAGAATTAGCCACTTTAATTTGTGAATTATTAACCACTGCTAATTATCAAGTCATTTGGTTATTAGAAGTTGCAAATTCATTAAAAACCATTGAAGTACTACATCCAGCCCTTGTTATTCTTAGTCAAGATACCCTAGCAACGTCCCAATTTGCCCAACAATTAAAGCGATCGCCTATGACAAAATCCATTAAAACATTATTAATTACTCAACAAATGTCTGCGCCTCATTGGGAACAGTTAGCCCAACAAGGCATCGATGATTATATCCTTCAGCCCATTGATCCTAATTTATTATTAAAACGGGTTAATACTTTATCCGACGATAGTAATTAGTTGGATGCTCAGATTTTTAAATATTGGTATTAGAGCGATTAGATGGCTATAGTGCTACGCACAAGTCATTCATGCAGAAGTCAAAAGTATGCTGTAACGCTTGTTTCAAGGATCTCTAATATCAAACACCTTATTTTGTACCGCTATAGTTCGTGCTATTTCTACATCTAGGTTAAATGCCTCTTTTTAAAAGAGAATACTTGAAACAATTTATAATTTTTCCCAAATTAATTCAACAACAGCAAAATTACCATCAACTTTTCTGACTTCTGCTTCTTCACGGGTATAATAAAGCGAACCATAGGCAACTTGTTGACGTTTGAGAAGGTATTTAGGAACAATAGAAAACCATCCTTTAATTACATCTTGAAAATTATATTCAAAATAAATTCGTTCCTTACTTTCGGGGGACATTTCCACAACCCAATAAAGTTCAGGATGATCTTGATCAATCAGTTTATAGGTAGCAGTTGGAGAGGATTCAGAGGAAGTCATTATGAGTTCAGAGTTAATATACCTTAAAGAAGCAAGTTTTGAAAACCTTTATTTTCAGGTGATTAGACTAGCAATAGTGAAAATTAATTTAGCGTTAAATTAATTAGCAAAGGATAGTTTTTCTTTCATTTCTTCCACTGAGAAATAAGGATAAGTCCAACTAGCAACCCATTGATGATTCCCCCCCATCAACTCTAAATCAGTATCTTTCCCCGGTTTTCCTAACCAATCAATCATTAAACGAGCCAAGATACAGGAACTCTCAACATGATTAAAAACCACAGTTGTCACAATCGTTTCTGTTTGATCTAGTGGAGCTTGTTCGATAGATTCAATTTGCATTTTATTTTTAACAAGAGAAACTGTTAGTCTTCTTTAAGTTACGACAAGGAGATAAATCATTTAGTTATTAGTGAACCAAACGCTCTTATTAAATTAAAACTTAAAAAAATTAAACATTTCTCAACCCAAACATCAGTAACTGAGTTGGTGAAATCTCTCCAAAATGGCAAAAATCCGATAAGATGACGATCAATTGAGGTCAATAATTTGCTAAGGTTTTAAAGAACAGATTTGGAGACTCCCAACCATGGATAAAGCTACGATTCAAGAAAAAATCACCGCCATCAAAAGCAAACGTTCCTTTTTAGAAGAATTACTCGATAGACCGAACTTAGGGACTCTTAGACTAGACGTTACTCAAGCAATTGAAGAATTAGACGAACTCATTGATGAATTTCATGTCACTTTCCCCGAAGAAAGTCTTAACTAGGGACAATGACTTTTATCTTAACCAATGATGACGGAATTGATGCCCTCGGTATTCAGGCACTCTATGAAGCTGTTGGCAAAAAAGGAGTAATAATTGCTCCTAATCAGCAATATTCAGGCTGTGGTCATCAAGTAACGACCCGTACCCCCATAAAAGTCGAAAAACGCTCAGATTTTGCCTATGCGATCGCTGGAACACCCGCCGACTGCGTGAGGTTGGGAGTCAAAAAACTAACACCAGAGGTTAAATGGGTGCTATCTGGAATTAATGCGGGGGGAAATCTGGGGAGTGATCAATATATCTCAGGGACAGTAGCTGCAGTGCGAGAAGCCGCCCTTTTAGGGATTCCCGGAATTGCCGTTTCCCATTGGATTCGTAATCCGTGGTCGATCAACTGGGAAAATGCAAGCCGATGGACTCAAAAAGTACTAAATATACTCTGGGAACGTAATCTTCCCCCCAAAAGCTTTTGGAATGTCAATTTACCTCACCTAGAACCCGATTCCTCTGATCCACCTATTGTATTCTGTCAATCTAGTACAGATCCCCTATTGGTGGATTACGAAATTGATGGTGATTATTATCGTTACCAAGGGGAGTACAGTCAGCGACCCCGTACCCCAGAAACAGACGTAGATGTTTGTTTTTCAGGCAAAATTGCGGTTACCTTAATCAAGCTGTAATAATACTTATTCCGATTCCAGAATTATGACCAATGCTATCGCCAGAATTTTAGACGCTAACCTAGATCGAGCGAGAGAAGGACTGCGAATCATTGAAGAATGGTGTCGATTTGCCTTAAATAATCCCCAATTAGCCGATCACTGCAAAAAAATGCGTCAAACCATTGCTCAATGGCATACAAATGACCTAAAAATTGCCAGAGATACCCCTAACGATCTAGGAACTCAATTATCCCATCCTCAAGAAGAAGAACGCAGCAGCATAACCCATTTATTAGTGGCTAATCTCGGTCGTTTACAAGAATCTTTGCGAGTTATTGAAGAATATGGCAAATTGTACCAAGAAGGGATGGGAACGACCTTTAAGCAACTACGCTATGAAGCTTATACCCTAGAAAGTCGGTTAATTAGCTGCGATCGCTTAAAAAAACTACAAGAAGCCCCACTATACTTAGTTACATCTCCCTCGGATCAGCTTTTCTCTGTGGTAGAATCTGCTCTAAAAGGAGGACTAAAAATTGTTCAATATCGGGATAAAAATGGCGACGATTATAAAAGATGGCAGAATGCTGCCAAATTGTGTCAATTATGCCATGATTATGATGCCCTATTTTTAGTCAATGATCGGGTGGATCTAGCGATCGCAGTTAAGGCCGATGGCGTACATTTGGGACAACAGGATCTCCCTGTGAAAGTAGCAAGGGAATTACTGGGAAACCAAGCAATTATTGGCAAATCTACCACCAGTCCTCAAGAAATGACCCAAACCTTAGCCGAAAACCCTGATTATGTGGGGGTAGGGCCTGTCTATGCTACACCTACTAAGGCAGGAAAAACGCCCGTCGGACTCAGTTATATACAGTATGCCGTCAAACATTGTCCAATTCCTTGGTTTGCTATCGGTGGAATTGATGGCAGTAACTGTCACGATGTTAGACAAGCAGGTGCTAAACAAATCGCCGTTGTTCGTGCTATTATGGACGCTGAGAACCCAAAAGTAGCCACAGAACAGTTAAGTTAAATCGGTAGATATTCTGGTTAATATCAATCAAATATGAAAACAATTATTGCACTATTTTTAGGAGCTTTATTAGGGCTTGTTATTTTAATAGAAGGCGGATTAAGACTCATTTTTGGTTTTGGAAAACGCCCCATTTTTCTAGCAGATCCAGAAATTGGCTATTTATTTGCCCCCAATCAAAAAGTTAAACGCTTTGGTAAAACTATCCTAATTAATCAATATTCTCTCCGTAGTGATCCGATTAAACTCGAACGAGATCAAGACACTTTGAGAGTTTTAATGATAGGAGATTCAATTATTAATGGCAATTGGTGGACAGATCAAAAAGCGATTTTATCGGAATTAGTTAAACAACGACTAGATGTTTCCCAATTTGCTAACATCGAAGTATTAAATGCCTCCGCTAACTCATGGGGACCCCGCAATCAATTGGCTTATGTCAAGCGTTTTGGTACATTTGATTCACAAATGATTCTTCTAGTAATTAATCCCGATGATTTTTTCGCCCGTCAACCTAATAGTCTTGTCGTTGGGAAAGATAAAAACTATCCTGATCACCAACCCTCTTCTGCTATTGGAGAAGTAATAGAAGAAGTCTTTTCTCGTTCCTCACCGATTAAACGTCCCAAAGAACCGGGGGGAGATAGAATGAAACTGAATCTAAACGCGATGACAGAAATGAAAGCGATCGCAGAAGAAAATAATAGTCAATTTATGGTGGCAGTTACACCTTTACTTAGGGAATTAGATAAAAATGAGAGTAAAGAGCAAGATAAACGGGGAAGAATGCGTTTGCAAAAGTGGGCAACGGAACAACAAGTTCACTTAATTGACGTTTTACCTCAATTTACCTCAGTTGAAGATCCTAAGACCCTTTATCGGGATCATATTCATCTTAGCCCCCTTGGGGATCAAATAGTAGCAGAAATCCTTGCAACTGCCATTGATAAATCTTTCAATGAGGTCGGTGTTAAAGAGTAATTTCAGTAATCAGTTAGGCTCACCTTCTTTTCTTATCCTCTTAAAAGAGGAGGCTTTTAACCCAAATTTTTCGGTAAATAGATTTAACCTTTAGGATAATTGGAAATTTGTCAAGGACTTTGTTACAATTATTAATAATTTTAAGCGTAATTAAAACGAATCCCAACGATGCAAACTCTATCTTCTTCTGATATGGCCGCCCGTTCCGGCCAATATTGGCAATGGCAAGGTCATAACATCTACTATGTCCATGCAGGTGAAATCCATCAAAATCGCCCTCCCTTGCTCCTCGTTCATGGATTTGGAGCATCTACCGACCATTGGCGTAAAAATATTGCCGAACTAAAAGAAAATTACTCGGTTTATGCCATTGATCTATTAGGGTTTGGTCGTTCAGCAAAACCTAATTTAGAATACAGTGGCGCATTATGGCGAGATCAATTAAATGACTTTATCCAAGAAATTATCGGTCAACCTGCGATTTTAGCGGGAAATTCTTTAGGGGGATATGCCAGTTTATGTGTCGCAGCACAATGCCCAGAGTCTGTATTAGGGTTAACCTTGATTAATAGCGCAGGCCCTTTTAGTGATACCCCGTCTCGCAAACCCAATTTACTACAACGGTTAACGCGATTACTGCTTTTGCAACCATTACCTAGCTATTTACTTTTTCAATATGTGCGACGACCTGCTAATATTCGTAAAACCCTAAAGAAAGTGTATCTCGACTCTAATGCCGTTACCGAACAATTAGTACAGGATATTTACCGTCCCTCCTGCGATCAAGGTGCAGTTCAAGTCTTTGCTTCCGTATTTCGTTCTCCTCAAGGGGAAAAAGTAGATGTCTTATTGGAACAATTAACTTGTCCTCTTTTGATGTTATGGGGAGAAGGTGATCCTTGGATGAAGACAAGAGAACGAGGTGCAAAATTCCGACAATATTACCCAAATTTAACAGAACATTACTTACAAGCGGGTCACTGTCCCCATGATGAAGTTCCCCAACAGGTTGATGATTTAATCGATCAATGGATTAGTCTAAGCATAAACTCTAAGGCTTAGTTAAATGACCATTTCTTTAAATCAAATTTGAACAATACAATTGCGTCCTTGTCGCTTGGCTTGTTGGACAGCCTTTGCTACCCTATCTAATAACATGATAGCGGTATGAGGGGGTTGAGGAATTTCAGTTGCTACGCCAATACTTAATGTTACCCATTGACTAACAGAAGATTGGGGATGGGGAAGTTGAATATCCATCAGTTTTTGTTGTAAATTTTGAGCGACTTTTAACGCCCCTTTTTCCTTAGTATTTGGCAAAATTAAGAGAAATTCTTCACCCCCAAATCGTGCTGCTAAATCTGCTGTTCGTTGACAGGCACTCTTAAGTATTTCTGCAATAGTCTTTAAGCAATCGTCCCCTGCTAAATATCCCTTTGTATTGTTATATTTTCCAAAAAAATCCACGTCGCACATAACCAAGGAAAGGGGGGAGTTTTCTCTGGTTAACCGTCCCCATTCTTGTTCTAAAGTAATATCTAAAAGACGACGATTCGCTAATCCTGTTAAACCATCTTGATTGGCTAAACGAGCATCTTTCTCGTAGAGTTCCGCCTGTTTTAGCGCAATGGCTACATGGTTGGCTAATTGGGTTAAAAATTCAATTTCCCATTGTTGCCAATGACGATCTCTGCCATAATCATAAGCAATTAATTGACCCCAAAGATTATGTTTTTGAGTATCAGAAGATTGCCAAATGGGAACAGTAAGTAAAGATTGTATCATTGATTCTATCCACTGATTACCCTCTGGAATAGCTGCTGTGTCTTCATTTTGCTGAGGTGAGAATTCTAAATAGGGTGAAACTTGGGAGAGGTTATCTAATATTCTTTTAACTTGCTTGTCTCGTTGTTTTTTATAATCTTTTCCTAAAGATTCTGCCATAATTGTCCCTTGATGATTAGGTTCACAACGATAAATTAATACCTGATCGGTATTTAAAAAATAGCGAACTTCCTCCACCGTTGACCGTAAAATAGTATTAATATTTAAAGATTGCCTAATACGTTCAACCATACGTCCCATCAATCGTTCTCTTTCGATTTGCATTTGTAACTTATATTGGATACGCTGACGTTCAATGGCATAGTTAATGGCACGACTTAATAATTCACTTTGAAATTGTCCTTTAATTAAAAAGTCCTGTGCGCCTTGACTGATAGCTTCAAGGGCAATTTCTTGACTATTTAGGGCAGTGAGGATAATAATCGCTGTATTTGGTGCGACCGCTTTAACTGCTTCTAGGGTTCCTAAACCAGAGCTATCGGGTAAGCTCAGATCAAGTAGAATGGCATCAAAGGTTTGATTGGCTAAAATTTCAAGGGCTTGAGAAAGACGCTGTGCTTCGGCAATTTCCCATGGAATCTCTCCCGTTTCTGCCAAAAGTTCTTGCAACAGAAATGTTTGTTCGTTGTTATCTTCTACTAACAGAAGGGTAATTGAGGAGTTAGGCACGATTTTTAAGGACCAGATGATTAATTTGAGGGGAAACTTCTGTTCAATTAGCAGAAATTCCTCTTAAGGTTTCAGATACTTTCTATAGCAATAAAAGAGTTAGTTAAGATATAGCAGAGAAAGGGTTAGTTAGGACGAACTTGAAACCTGCAAAGTTCTTATTCCATCAACGGTATCCGACTGTTAACTGTCCACTGCTAACTGTTTACTGCTATGAATTATGCCCATGTTTTAACACAAAAGCATCATAATCGATTCCGTAATTGCCACCATAAATGCTTCAGTTTATTTAAAATGCTCATATAGATATTCTATGTACAGGGACAATTCGTGAATTCCCTCTACAGAGTGAGTTAATTAATCGTCCCTACCGCACAACTATAGGAATCACTATCTATTCTCTTAAGACTTTTCCACAATACAGCAGTACGAAATAAGGTGTTTGACATTGAAGATCCTTGAAACACATCGTCAGGGCTTACTTTTGACTTTTGCGTAGCACGATACAAGCCACCAAAGGCTTAAAAATCGGTACTAATTCAATACGACTGGTTGCCAAACCAGTAAAGGGTTTTTGTCCGTAATCTTTGCCTATTTCTAAGGGGAATAGAGGTTCACCCTCTAAAAAAACAAAACTTCCCCCTGCTGCTTGTAAAATGACCCAAACGGCTGCTATATCCCATACTTTCGGGGTGGCTTCTACCCCACCTAAGGCCACGCCTTGCGCTACCAATAAAATGTTATAGCTGGCAACACCAATCATACGAACTTTACAGGGAAAGGGTTTTTGCAATATTTTCAAACTACGGGCGCAGAGATTGAATAAATGACTGGGACTTGGTTCATCCTTGCTAGTATGGATAGGTTTTCCGTTGCAATATGCCCCAGTCGGGCCGGTTAACCCCGTTTCTCCATACCAATAGCCATAAAAAGATTGTCGTAGGTTGGGCAAATAGACAAAGCCAAACACGGGTATTCCTTGATAAGCTAATCCTAATGAAATGCCCCACAAAGGAAGTCCTCTGGTAAAGTTAGTTGTGCCATCAATGGGATCAATAATCCAACACCAGTCTTTATCAGGGAAAATGTGGGTAGTTTCCTCGGTTAAAACCCCATGTTCTGGAAATTTAGCTGCGATCGCTTCTCTTAACTGTTGATCTGCCCAGCGATCTGCTTGTGTTACCAGTGATCCATCAGATTTGTTGATGGCTTGTAGTTGGCCAAAATCTTTCAGGAGTTGTACTCCGATTAAATCGGTGGTTTGTTGGCAAAAGGTGAGAATTTCTGTCCAAAAATCAGTCATTTCAGTGATCAGTTATCAGTACCTCGCAGAAGCATTTAGAATTGGGTGATTAGTATTTTCCTTCTGTTTCTGGGTTATCGAGTTTGGGCAGTCCCATGCTATAGTTAACCGCACGAGTGCGAAGATTATAACTAATGTCTCCTTTTTGCAATAAGCTACGGATAAAATGTTCTAATTCTGAGCCAATGCGCCGTAAGTTATATTCTGATAAGTCTTGCCCACTGTAAGCTTCTACTAACTCATCAAATTGTCGATAGACTTGTTGTAAGGCTTCTTCTGACCAATTAAACTCATTATCAGGGTCAATATCTAAGGTTAGGACGTTTTCACTAGGAACTAACTCATTTTTTTGGATTTCAGCAGTATAGATGCGAATATGACGAGTAGTAGATTTAACCAGCATGGCGATTGAAAATAGTTAATCGAGGATTTATCCTCTAGATATTAGCAGAATCAGTGATCACTTATCAGTCAACAGTGAGCAGTGATTAGTCAATCGTCATCTCATTACAATTCATAATTCATTTTTGCTGTTTCCCTCAATTACCAATGCGACT
The DNA here is from genome assembly GCA_051439375.1 of Microcystaceae cyanobacterium. Taxonomy (GTDB): domain Bacteria; phylum Cyanobacteriota; class Cyanobacteriia; order Cyanobacteriales; family Microcystaceae; genus JBGTGT01. The sequence goes on along the minus strand of JBFRWB010000174.1, from coordinate 13,241 downwards.
AAGAAAGGCTTTTAAGCGATCGCTTTTTGGCTTCTCAAATACCTCTTCTGGCTTACCATCTTCTTCAATAATCCCCTGATTAAAGAATAAGATCCGATTAGAAACTTCGCGAGCAAACTGCATTTCATGGGTAACAACCACCATTGTCATTCCTTCATCTGCTAATTGACGCATCACGTTTAAAACTTCCCCCACTAATTCGGGATCTAATGCGCTAGTCGGTTCATCGAATAAGATTGCTTCGGGTTTCATACAAAGACTTCTGGCAATCGCTACCCGTTGTTTTTGTCCCCCTGAAAGTTGTTCGGGATAAAAATCTGCTTTGGCTTCTAATCCTACTTTTTCTAAATAGTGTATCCCCCGTTCTTTGGCTTCCCCTTCATCTACGTTTAAGACCTTTTGGGGGGCTAACATTAAATTTTGTAAGACGGTTAAATGGGGAAATAAATTAAAATGTTGAAACACCATACTAACTTTACTACGCATCTTTCTTAGAGCAGACTCGCTCACTTTAGGGGCAGACATATCCATTCCCATTACGGTTAATTTGCCCCCTGTAATGGTTTCCAGACGATTTAAACAACGGATAAATGTTGTTTTCCCGCAACCCGATGGACCAATTACGGACACCACATCTCCCCTATATAAATCTCCTGTTACCCCTTTGAGAACTTCTAGAGAGCCAAAACTTTTACGCAAACCATCACAAGAAATAATCGGTGTAGAATCAGACATAAGCTTAATTTAAAAAAATTTATTACCTCCATTAAAATATTGGAATGATTTAAGATTTATTGTATATTAAGCTACATTTTAAGAAAGGCTTTAACCTTAAAACTAAAAAGAGCAATGCAAGTATCTTGTTTATCACAAAAGAGATACTTGTTGTCAACCTTAGATAAAACTGACTCATTTAATATGAAAATTCCACTATTACAATCTCGAAGATGGTTACGTCATCTGGCATTAGGATTGATAGGATGTTGGTTAGTAATTAGCTTGTCTTCCTTTCCGGTTAACTCTCAAACTCCCACCGTTTTTAAAGTCGCAACCGAACCTTCTTTTCCCCCCTTTGAAATGCAGTCTGAAGATGGAACTGGGTTTCAGGGTTTTGATATTGATTTAATGAATGCAATTGGGGAAGCAGTAGGGGTTAATATTGAGTTTCAAGGGCTACCTTTTGACGGCATTATTCCCGCCCTTCAGTCTAACACCATTGATGCAGCGATTAGTGGGATGACAATTACCGCCGAAAGATCCCAGTCTGTTGCTTTTTCTAGTCCCTATTTTAAAGCAGGTTTAGCGATCGCAGTTAGAGAAGACAATACAGATATTAATGGATTTGATGATCTCGAAAATAAGAAAATTGCGGTACAAATTGGCACAACTGGGGCGATTGAATCAAATAAAATTCCCAATGCTAAAGTGACTGAATTTAATGAGGCAGTTTTGGCCTTACAAGAGCTAATAAATGGGAAAGTTGATGCAGTGGTAAACGATGCTCCTGTTACCCTTTATGCTATCAAAGAAGCAGGATTAAAAGGGGCAAAAGTCGTCGGCGAATTATTAACTTCAGAATTTTATGGCATTGCTTTACCGAAGAATTCACCTAACCGCCAGTTAATTAATTATGGTTTGTTTAAAATCCTAGAAAATGGCCAATATAAAGCAATCTATCAGAAATGGTTTTTGGCTGATCCACCTTCTTTACCCTTAATTGCCCCTTCAATGAAAGGAAGTATAGTCACAGACACGTCTTCTGATACTAATACTAATGAGCAACCCACTTCAGCACAACCCCAATCTATTTTTATGTTGCTATTGGGGCGTTTACCCCAAGGGGCAATACTAACCTTACTTTTAACTGCTTTTTCTGTCTTTTTTGGCATGATTGGCGGCTCTTTAATCGCCTTTGCTTTAATTTCTTCCTCGAAAATTCTGAAAATTCTCTGTCGCATTTATGTAGAATTCTTCCGAGGAACACCTATGTTAGTGCAGCTATTTATCATTTATTTTGGCTTACCTGCTCTTTTTCAAAGTTTAGGATTACAATGGAGTTTACCCCGCTTTCCGGCTGCCATTATTGCCCTTAGTCTTAATGTAGCTGCTTATTTAGCCGAGATTATTCGGGGGGGAATTCAATCAATTGATAAAGGCCAATGGGAAGCTTGTCAGTCTTTAGGAATGAACCCGATTCAAACGATGCAAGAAGTGATTTTTCCCCAAGCTTTTCGCCGCATTTTACCCCCATTAGGGAATGAATTTATTACCTTAATTAAAGATACCAGTTTAACGGCGGTAATTGGCTTTGTGGAATTATTCCGTCAAGGACAATTAATTGTCGCTAGTACCTATCAAGCGTTTGAGGTTTATATTGTGGTTGCGTTATTCTATTTGTTGTTAACAACCCTTACTTCTGCGGCGTTTAAATATTTGGAAAAACGAATGGATCCTTTGTATAGCGCAAAAAAAGCAGCCTAAGCTGTTCATTACTGCGCATTGGAGTTGGGAGTTGGGAGAGAGTTTGAGGATTTGTACTAAAATACCCAAGACCTAGTTTAAATGGGTCTTAGCTTAAAACAGTGTAATACCTAAAACCTGACACCTGACACCTAACACCCGACATGAGTAAAAGTTATCAAGCAACGGGCATTATCTTACAGGGGAAACCCATGGGGGAAACAGATCGCCTATTAACTGTTCTTTCTCCTGAATATGGTTTGATAAGAGCGATTGCTCCCGGTTCTCGTAAGTTTAAATCCCGTTTACGAGGAAGGAGTGAATTATTCGTCGTTAATCGCTTTCTGATTGTGCAGGGGCGATCGCTTGCTAAAATTACCCAAGCAGAAACCTTACGCTGCTACCCCGGCCTCAGTCAAAATTTAGGGAAACTTACCGCAAGTCAATATTTAGGGGAATTAACCCTTGCATTAGCCCTAAGTGAACAACCCCAAGCAGAAATCTATGAAATTCTCCTTGAACATCTTCATCGTTTAGAAAAGCTTACCCAAGAATCTGATATTTATGCTCATCTTGCTCAAGCGGTGTTTCATGGGTTAGTGGTGGGAGGAATTGCGCCACAAGTATTGTCCTGTTGTGTGACACAAAAGCCGATACAAGCTAATTTTAATGATCCTCGCTGGAAGGTAGGGTTTAGCTTTGAAGCAGGAGGAATAGTAAGTTTAGAGAAAATATCGGATGATTCCCCTTTATTGCTTCCCCCCATCAATAGTAAACTAGGAGCAGTGGAATTAACCTTCATGCAGCATCTTGGCAGTCCTAGCTTACCTCAACCGAACCAAATGTTACCTCCCCATCGTGTATCATCATCTTTGACAATGGCGTGGGTAAGGGTAGAAAATATCTTGAGAAATTACGCTCAATATCACCTTGGTAAAACATTTCGGGCTACAAGTTTGATTGATAGTTTGATTTCCTTAGAGTTTTAGAGTTTTTGCCCCGTTATTGTTTAAATAAAAATGTCAGTTTCCAATTCTCCCGAAAAAACACAATCCATTAATGTCCTTTCTGATTCTGAAACTCAGTCTTCTCAGCCTAATTTACCATCTAATAAGGGGTTTTCTGCCATCTTTAACAATCCTCGCTTTTTAACGCTCTGGTTAGGTCAAATCTTCTCCCAATTAGCCGATAAAGTCTATTTGGTATTAATGATTGCTTTAATTGCAGGTTACTTTCAAGGAGAAGATCAACCCATTAGTGGTTGGGTATCGGCGATTATGATTGCTTTTACCATTCCTGCTGTATTATTTGGTTCATTAGCAGGGGTTTTTGTAGATCGCTGGTCAAAGAAAGGGGTTTTAGTCATTTCTAACTTTCTGCGTAGCGTATTAGTTTTGATTATTCCCCCTTTATTATGGCTTTCATTGGGTCATAGTTTTGAGCTTTCCCTGACTGCTTTACCTTTATCTCTACGACAATGGGATGGCCAAATTCATGATAGCTTTTCCTTACCCATGGGATTTGTGATTATTCTGACCTTAACCTTTATTTGCTCTACGATTACACAATTTTTCGCACCAGCAGAACAAGTAACTATTCCCCTTGTGGTTAAACGTCATAATCTACTCCCTGCTAATTCCCTATTTACCACAACGATGATGGCCATGACTATTATAGGGTTTGCGATTGGTGATCCTTTATTAGAAATAGCTGCCAATTTTAGTGAAAAAATCGGTTTTTCTTGGTCTTTAGGGAAAGCAACTGTAGTAGGTGGGGCTTATTTGATAGCTGCTGCGATTCTCACAGTTTTACGCACAGGAGAAAAGAAACTACCCAAAGATCATGAACATCCCCATGTCTTAGAAGATTTACGGGAAGGAATTAAATATTTAAGAGAAAATCATAAGGTTCGCAATGCTTTAGTTCAATTAGTCATTTTATTCTCTATTTTTGCTGCTTTATCTGTGTTAGCCGTCCGTTTAGCTGAAACCATACCCGGACTAAAAGCGGAACAATTTGGCTTTCTCTTAGCAGGATGTGGGGTAGGAATGGGAATAGGTGCGGGAATTGTGGGAAATTGGGGACAAAAGTTCACCCATTCTCAATTAAGCATCTTGGGATCTCTAGGAATGGCCATTTCTTTAGTCGGATTATCCTTTGTTACCTATAGTTTATGGTTAGTGTTGTTAATGATTGTTTCCTTGGGGTTATTTGCTGCAATGGTCGGTGTTCCCATGCAAACAATGATACAAGCAGAAACGCCAGTCGAAATGCGAGGTAAAGTATTTGGTTTACAAAATAATGCGGTTAATATTGCTTTATCTGTTCCTTTAGCGTTAGCAGGCATTGCAGAGACATTGGTAGGGTTAAGTCCAGTACTTTTAACTTTAGCAGCTTTATCGGTCTTAGGCAGTGTCTTAACACGATTAATTGATTAGATGGATAAGTTAAGCGCAAGGATTATTTTGACAATGGGGAATGAAGACGATTTAAAATCTACTATCTGGGACTATAGTGCTACGCAAAATTAAAAATTAAAAATGAAACGCAGAATTAAATCCCTAATTACTATTATCTTATCCCTTCCATATATCCTGAGCAATCCATTGTCTGCAAAAGCGGACTATATTCATCAAACCTTGGCAGAATATAGCGGGACAATCATGGAATTTCACATTAATGATCAACAGGTAAAAGTTATTTTAGAAATTGACGAAAAGGATAAAAAGGTTTTCTCTAACTTATTAGATAAGCAGCAAAATTCAATCACTCAGCAAAGCTTCTTAAAAAGTAGTCAACAGCAACCTTTAAGGGGGAAAATTGAAACAATAGAAACTAGAGAACGCACCCCCAGAGGAAATAGAGATGCACTACCGACAACAGATGCGATGGGAAACCCTCTTAATCTTCCTCAAGTCAGTCCAACAGTGACGTATGTTGAAATTATTTATCCTCTGACAAATAAACCCAATCAATTAGTTTTATCTCCTCCCCTAGATAATAATCAAAAGTATGCAGCAACTACCATTGGCTTTATTACTTTTCATGATAAAATTCCCATTACTAACTATTGGTATCTTTCTCGTCCAGAAGTATTAAATCTTAATTGGCAAGATCCGTGGTACTCTTCTTTTGAGAATCCTAACCTTACTCGTCCTCATCCTTCCTCCTTATTATCTTATGTCTATATTGAACCTTACGAAGTACGTCATGAAATCTTAATTAGAATTAGAGACTTAGCGGATTTTATCAACTTTGATTTAACAAATATTAGCTCATTCACACCAGAAATATTAGAGGAAATTAAAAGTAAAGCTATTACCTATTTTGAGAATCAACCTCAAACTCAGATTGATAATAAAAGAGTTACTCCAATTATTCATAAAATAAATTTTCTAGAAGCAGATCAAAAAGGTATTTTTCAAGTTATTCAAAATTCTCAAGAATTAGAACTCAATTCTGCTATTATTGGCATTGACTTGATTTATCCTGTTGAACGATTTCCTAATCAAGCGATGTTTCACTGGGATATATTTAATGATAAAATAACCACAATTCCTACCGTGATAACTGATCCTGCGGGTCCGTTTCCCTATCGTCTTACCCCAGATGATTCAGTTTTTGTGTGGAATAATAGTTTAACTAATTATGTTATCCCTCAAGTTGAATATTTACCAGTTTCTTCTCAAATTACTATTCCACTAGGTTTATTGATTGGTGTGAGTTTATCTATTTATGCCCTAAGCATGATTGTTAAAAATAAAATCGAGAAAAAACCTTCTCCTAAATTATATTATGGTGTACCTATTAGCTTATTCTGTTTAGGTTTACTCATCCACCCCTTTAGTCAAATCAAATTAGGAAAACCGCAATTTCTAGTTGCTAATATTGCTGAAGAAGAAGCAGAAATTATTTTTAGTCATTTACTCAAAAACATTTATCGTGCATTTGACTTTCGAGATAAAAGCGAGGTTTATGATAAATTAGCCATGAGTTTAGAAGGAGACTTACTAACCGATGTCTATTTACAAACTCGACAATCAATGGAATTAGAAAACCAAGGAGGGGCGGTTGCTACCGTTAAAAATGTTAAGATTACTGATATCCAGAAACAACCCTCTGCTGCTCAAGGTGTCACCGCATTTCGCACAAAGTGGATAGCAGATGGTACGCTAGAACATTGGGGTCATCGCCACAATCGTCAAAATCAATATGATGCGATCTTAACTCTTTCCCCTGTTAACAATGTTTGGAAAATTACCGATATTGAGTTATTATCAGAGACTCGAATAAAGTAAAGTGAAACAAGTTTCTTACTTATCACAAATAAGATACTTATGCTACTATTTTGTTTATTATTCTCTTGAATTAACTAATTAACCTAATTGTGATTGAAATTAGTGATTTGCAATTTAATTATCAAGCCGATGATTTTCAGCTTAAAATTCCCAACTTAACGATTGAAAAAGGAGCAAAAGTTGCTATTATCGGGACAAGTGGATGCGGTAAAACAACTCTCTTACATCTGATTGCAGGAATTAAAGTTCCCACCAAAGGTAGTATTAAAATTGATTCTCTTGAATTAGAAAAACTTAGCGATCACCAAAGACGACAATTCAGGATTAAAAATATTGGTTTTATTTTTCAAGATTTTGAATTAATAGATTATCTTAATGTCTTTGATAATATTATTTATTGTTATCGGTTAAATCCTACGTTAAAGTTAACCAAACAAGTTAGAAATAATGCACTTAATTTAACCAATAAAGTAGGAATTAGTGATAAAGTTAAAAGAAGAATTGACCATTTATCCCAAGGAGAAAAACAAAGAGTGGCTATCTGTCGTGCTTTATTAACTCAACCAAAGTTATTGCTCGCTGATGAAGCAACAGGGAATTTAGATCCTGATAATAAACAACGAATTTTACAAATCTTATTTAACTATTTAAAAGAAAATGAAGCCACATTAATTGCTGTTACTCATGATCATGAACTTCTTCATTTATTTGATCAAGTCATTGATTTAAAATTATTTTCATTAGGAGAAAATCATGTTAGATAGCTTTTATTTAGCTTGGCAATATTTAAAATTTAATAAACTAAAAACCATTATTATTATTGCTTGCGTTACCGTAGTGGGATCACTGCCGATTAATCTTAATTTATTTTTAGCAGAAAGTGAAAAACAGTTAATGATGAGAGCCAATTCTACACCGTTAATTATAGGTGCAAAAGGCAGTGATCTTGACCTTACTATCAATACGCTCTATTTTACCTCACAGCCACCTGAAAGAATAAAGATGGCAGATGTGAGTCAGATTAACAACACTAAATTAGCTCATCCAATTCCTATTTATAGCCAGTTTAAAGCGAGAAATTATCCGATTATTGGGACTAACTTAGATTATTTTTCCTTTCGTCGTCTTAGTCTGAAAGAAGGCCGTTATTTTAGTATTCTAGGAGAATGTGTCTTAGGTGCTTCCATTGCTCAAAAACTTAATCTACAAGTAGGAGACACTATTGTCTCATCTCCTGAAAATCTTTTTGATTTAGGCGGGACTTATCCTTTAAAAATGAAAGTTGTTGGGATTTTAGACAGTAGTAAAACGGCTGACGATTTAGCTATTTTCACCGATCTAAAAACAACTTGGATTATTGAAGGGTTAGGACATGGACACCTTGATTTAGTTGAATCAGGGACACCTGATGTTATCTTAAAGCAAGATCAACAAAATATTTCAGCCAATGCTAAGTTAAAAGAATATAATGAAATAACTAATGAGAATTTAACCTCCTTTCATTTTCATGGAGAACAAGATAATTTTCCTTTAACGGGTATTATTGCTATTCCTAAAAATCAAAAAGCAGAAGCCTTATTACGGGGAGAATATCAAGTGGAAACGTCTATTCACCAAATTATAAAACCGACTAACACGATCCAAGAACTATTATTAGAAGTATTTAAAATTCGTAATCTTCTTAACGTTGTTTTTGTGATTGTCATTTTGGCAACAGCAATTACTATTTTTCTGGTGTTTAATCTTTCTTTGAAGCTACGACAGAGAGAAATGGAAACTAATTTTTCATTAGGATGTAGTCGGGCTACTAATACTAAATTAATTATTTCTGAAATTGTAATTATTATATTGATTAGCTCAAGCTTAACCTTGGGTATTACCGTTAGTCTCAAAAATTTGAATACTCAAATTATTCGAGCTTTAATTTTATAAAAAGAAACACTCAATCCGATGGTAGCATGACGATTCATTCACGATGAATGCGAAATAATTAGCTTTTTAGCTTATCAAGTTTAGAATTCCATTGTTCTTAAGGTTTTTGATGGTAACTCATGAAATAAATTAAAATAATCTTGTGCAAATCTGCCTAAATGTAAGAAGTTATATCGAGTTGCAATATCGGTAACATTTGTCTCTTTTGGATTGGCTTCTAGTAGTAATTTATGGGTCTTTTCTAAGCGTTTTTGCTTGACATAGGCAATCGGGCTAATATCATAATATTTTTTAAAGCCATTACTCAGAGTACGGCTATGTACTCCTGCTGCGATCGCTAAATCTGCTAAAGAAAGGGGTTCAGTTAAATGTGCGTCGATGTAATCAATGGCACGGTTTAGATATTTAGGATGACAGGAAATAGCCGCTTGATGATCTAAAGAAGAGTCATTATTTTGAGCGGTAGTAATTAAAAGAGAAAGGATTGTACTTTGGACTTCTAAAATAGTCGAAGCGGACGTAAATAATTGTCCTTCATGAACTAATTCACTAATTATAAAGCTTAGATAACGACGAAATGCCCTACCTTCTTCTGTTATCAATAAAGAACCAGATTGAATCTGAAAATCTTGCTCTAATTCATCATTAGTCATTTTGCGAGCGTAAGTATTGATTAGGGATTTAGGAATTAATAGGGTACTGTGAAGCGCATTTTTGTCAAATAAAACTTTGGTCGGTTGATCAACCACAAAACAAGAATTAGGGGGGCAAGTATGGGTTAATTTCTTTGAATCATCCCAATAATTTACTTTGTTCTTCAGAGGAATTTCTAAAAAAATGAATTTATCTGTAGGGTCTGGCAAAATAGAGAGGCCAAAGGGTAAATTCATATAAGTAACAAATAATTGATGAAAAGGGTAAGCTCGAAAATCTGCTTGCCATTCTTGCTCAACTGGTTCTAGTCTTTTGATGGGGGTTAAATTTTGAGAGATAAAATAGGCAAATTCATCCGTTTGGCTGGTCTGAATCTGTAAAATTTTGTCAGATTGCATTTTAAAGATTTCTCCCCCTTTGACTAAGATTTCTCAAAACTCACAAATTGGCTAAAATTTCCATATTAGGATAGCGCAATCATAGATAGATTGGGTAGGCTTAACGGCAAACAACAGGTGTAGGAGAGTTATTCAGTGAGTTTTAGTCGTATTTTTCAGGTTAGTTGTCTGCTCATCCCCCTATCAATCGTTTCTGAGGTGGCTGTTGCTAACCCTATACAGCCCAAATATTCCCCCATTAGCGATTATTCTATGAATCAGATTAACAATGTTAACCAACTCAGGGATGTTCAACCGACAGACTGGGCTTATGAAGCATTGCGTAGTTTGGTGGAACGTTACGGTTGCATTGTGGGGTATCCTGATGGGACTTACAGAGGAAATCGGGCGTTAAGTCGGTATGAATTCGCAGCCGGATTAAATGCTTGTCTGCAACAGATAGAACGGTTAATGAGTGAAAATGTAGCGGCTTTACAGGAAGATATTGACAAACTGAAACGTTTAGCCGAAGAATTCGCCACAGAACTCGCTTCTTTAGGAACAAGGGTTGATAATCTTGAAAGTCGAGTCGCCTTTTTAGAAGACCATCAATTTTCCACAACCACTCGGTTAAGTGGTGGGGTTATCTTTGCTCTTGCCGATGTATATGGGGGAGATGGACGGAAAAATCAAACGGTTTTGCAAGAAAGGGTTAACCTAAACCTAGTTACCAGCTTCACTGGCAAAGATTTACTAATAACCAGCCTTTGGTCTGGAAATGCGCCCCTTAATGCAGGGTTTGACATTGCAGGAACTGAGGTGAGAGGAGCGACCGTTCCTAGTGCTGAAGGGACGCTTTCTTCCCAATTTGGGGCAAATACAGGGGGAAATCTAAAACTTATCTTTCTTAATTATCAATTTCCTGTCGGAGAAGATTTAAGATTCTATATTTCTCAAGGATTTGATATTTTTCATTCTTATGCACCCACCCTTAACCCCTATCTGGATGATTTAGACGGGGGAAGGGGTGCAGTGTCTGCTTTTGGCCAACGTAATCCGATGTATGCCACAGGTGGTGGGTCAGGGATTGGCATGAATTATCAAATTACTGATGGTTTATTGCTTTCTGGGGGGTATCAAGCCTCTGGGGTGGATGCACCTGTGCCAAACCAAGGTCAAGGGCTATTTAATGGCGATTATGCGGCGTTAGGACAATTAACATGGAATGCAACTGAGAAGTTTTCCGTTGCGGGAGTTTATGCACATAGTTACACATCAGGAGGATTTGGCTTTAATTACAGTGGTTTTAGCCTCATGGGAACAGCAGAAGCGAATACCTTAGCAGGACAAGTGACTTCTCCCATCATCTTACCGGGAGATGAAGAAGAACCCATTATTGGCAATGGTTACGGAACACAATTTTCTTGGCAACCCAGTGATAATTTTGCCCTCAGTGGCTGGTTTTTTGCCTTATATCCTCGCATTATTGGTCAAGGGGATGGGAATATTCTCTCTTATGCGTTAACTTTTGCCTTTCCTGATGTGGGGAAAGAGGGGAATTTATTAGGGTTTGTCGTGGGTGCTGAACCTTATTTGACTTCTTTTGATGGAGGAAACCCTCAACCCTTTGAAGTTGATACACCTTGGCATATTGAGGCGTTTTATCGCTATCAGATTAATCCTAATATTTCTGTCACCCCCGGCTTGATTTGGTTAACTGCACCCAACCAAGACACTCGTAATGAGGATGATGTGGTGATGACGGTTCGCACAAACTTTCAATTCTAGTCATTATATGGAGCAAATGACCCCCTTCAAGGTTAATTTACATAACAATTTCTGGCGAAAGCTTGACCCCCCCCCCGATTTATGTTACGTTTCGGCTGTTTCTGCTTTTTTGACATTTGTGAGGAAAGTCTCATGACCCTTAAGCAAGTTTTAGCCATTACCGCTACTAGCGTTGGTTTCAGTCTTTTTGCGCCCCATGCACAAGCTGCCCTGATTACAGGAGTTACCGCTTCTACGGATATGGGTACTCGTAATTCTACTGTTGATCTTAATTCTACAGTGAATGGAGTTGGCCTACCCGGAGATACACCAGCCCTAACGGGGACTCATGCAGTATTTTCAGGTTCCCCCCCTAATACTTGGCTATCAGCTAATGGTACAACAACAGGAAACATTACCTTTGATCTCGGTGGTAGCTTTGATTTAGCAGGGTTTAGTTTCTGGAATTACCATCAAGCTGGTGGTGCTACGGCAGGAATTGAAGACGTAACGGTACAAAGTTCTACTGATGGGATTAATTTCACCACAATTACAGGTGCGCCCACCGTATTTTCCATAGGCAATAATGGCGGGACTGAAGACCCCGAACTATTTAGTTTTACCCCTGTTACCACCTCTTTTGTTCGTTTTGTTGTCGGTAGCAATTATGGACTCAGTTTTGCAACAGGTTTTGCTGAGGTGCAATTTGATGGTACACCAGCAGCACCGCAAACAACCCCTGAACCCAGTCTGCTGTTAGGCTTGTTAGCATTTGGTACAGTGGGTGCAGTTTCCCGTAAACGGAAAAAGTAGAATTACCATGTAGGGAGATAGCACTGCTATGTCCTCAATAAATCTTGAGGATTTGCAACTATATCTAGCCTGTAGGTTGGGTTAAGCAATAGCACAACCCAACATCCTCAAACTCTCTCCCTACTTCCCTCTCCCTGCTCCCTTACAGTCTTCACATACCAATTTAGATGCTTAACAGCTTACCCTTTGTTGGGTTTCCTTCGTCAACCCAACCTACCCCTATTAACGATTAACTAAGATGGTTTTCTAACCAGTGAATTAAGTCTGCTTCTGTCTCAAAATCGAGTAACGCTTCCCCTAAATCTTCTAATGTATTTAAAGGTAACTCTCGTACTTGTTGTTCTAAATCAGGAGAAAGCGAACCAATGCGACGGTTCAGCAAACGGAGAACTAGATTAGATTCTCCTTCTTGACTGCCTTGTTGAATCGCTCTAGCACGGTCTTCTTGATACAATGGGGCTAAACGCACGATAACCTCCCTATCTTCTGAATCGACATCATTTTGAATAAATAAGTTCTGTTGTAAATTATATAACTGTTCGAGGATCATTGACTTCAATGGATCATCCTCTGATAAAGATTCTACCTCCGTAATGGCATTGGTTTGTACCGTTCCTCTTCCTAATAATCTTAATAATAGGGTTTCAGGAGTTATTGGTAATCGATGAATCACCACGATTCCCATCCTTAATAATGTTCCACATTCATAAATCCCTTCTCCAAATTCCTCGGTTATTTCACCTTTAAAACCATTAAGAATCCCTTGACTAGCGGTTGGGGTTAAAATCCAAAGATAAGGTAAGTTTTCTTCTGTAAAAGATTGTTTGTTTCGTTTAAATTCTCGAATCATTTCCCCTTCCACTGCGATTAATTTTCCCCAACAGGCTCGAATTTGATAAGGAGTGACAGGATTGCGATAAGGTTCAAACAAACAGAAACG
>JBFRWB010000173.1:0-37781 GCA_051439375.1 Microcystaceae cyanobacterium | reverse complement strand
GTTCAAGTTGCTGTTGCAATCTTTGGTATTCTTGCTTAAGCTGTGTTAGTTCTTCTAAGCTTTCAGACGATTCTGATGATTCTGACGATTCACTGATGTCTGGAGAAGGAATAGGTGGGAGATCAGTATAAAAAAGTGCCAGACACTTATCAACGGGTATTTTCAAAGCAAATGACAGTTTAACTAGGTTTTCTACTGTTAATTTAGGCATTAAACCCAATAACAGACGATTGAGTTGCCATTGGGAAATACCCGACTGGTTACTTAAGGCTTCAAGGGTTTCAATCTGAGCATATTCCATTAATTGCTGTAGAATTTGTTTATTGTGTGTGTAAGTTGCCAAAAGTTTAGGTTTCATAGCATTTTAGCCCAGATATTGTAGAAGAAGAGAATGATTTATTTGTTACACACCAAGGTTAAAGGATCAGTCAAATTTTAGATGACTAAGCACAGTTTAAGCTCTTGAGTCTATTTTAAGGGACTTGATCTATTAGGTATCTAACTTTCTCCTAACTCAATTCTAGAACTTCCCGTGAACAGTCCCATTAGATATCATAAACTTTCATCGAAAATATAGTCAAATATAGTCATCTAACGTCAACTCTATTCAGTTATTCTGTTATTCTGTATTGGCTTAGGACTCCCGATCAATTCTCTCACTTGGGAAATTGATGCTAAAATAGGTTAGGAAAAGGGTCAAGTACTTCGGAAAAAATGAAATTAGTAGAAAGACATATTATTAAACATAGTCATCGGTTTTATTCAGAAATTGACCGACTCTGTTTTGCTTCTAAAAATCTCTACAATTGCGCTAACTACCTAATTCGTCAATCTTTTATTTTTGAGAAGACTTATTTAAACTATAATACCATCCAAAAAACTGTACAAGGAACTGAACCGTATCAAGCTTTACCCGCAAAAGTCAGCCAACAAATTTTAATGATACTGGACAAAAATTGGAAAAGTTTTCAAGCAGCTAATCAATCTTATTATCAAAATCCTGAGAAATTTTTAGGAAAGCCTAAACTCCCTAAATATAAGCACAAAGAAAAAGGAAGAAATGTCGTGGTTTATACGACTCGAGCTTTAAGTAAACGGTCATTAAAACAAAGAATCATTCATCCCTCGAAAACCGACATTTATCTCAAAACCAAGGTAGAGATTGACAAAATCAAGCAAGTTAGACTAATTCCCAAGCTTAACCATTATGTGATTGAGGTCATTTATGAAACGGTTATTCAACAACAGCAGTTAAACCCTGAAGCGATAGGCAGTATTGATATTGGACTCGATAATCTAGCTACATTAACCTTTAACCAAGCAGGACTTTCTCCTCTCTTGGTCAATGGCAGACCGTTAAAGTCTATCAATCAATACTATAATAAGACTCGTTCTTATTATCAATCTCTCTTACCTGAAAATACCTCAAGTCACCGATTAAGAAAGTTAGCCAATCAACGAGACTTTAAAATCAATGACTACTTACACAAAGCCTCTCATTTAATTATCAATACCCTCATTAATTATCAAATAGAAACATTGGTAATTGGACGGAATCAACAGTGGAAACAGCAAGTTAAGTTAGGCAAAAAGAACAATCAAAATTTTGTTCAAATTCCTCATAGTAGATTCATTGATATGTTAACTTATAAAGCTGAATTAGTAGGAATTAAAGTCGTTTTGACTGAAGAGTCTTATACTTCAAAGGCCAGTTTTCTAGATGGGGATGAAATTCCCGTTTATCAAAAAGAAGACAAGGGAGAGAAACCTGTCTTTCAGGGAAAACGGGTTAAAAGAGGCTTGTATCGCACTCAAGGGGGCAATTTAATTCAGGCTGATGTCAATGGCTCCTTAAACATCATGAGAAAAGCAATCCCAAACGCTTTTTGCTAGGGGTGCTTAGGGTGTTGTAGTTCACCCAGTACGGGTTACACCGTCAAAATGAAGATGTTAGATTTGACTATATTTTCATGAACTATGCACTTTGATTCTTAAAAACATTTATATTCATCGCTCCTGAACTCCTGAACTAAAATAGCGTGCTAACTCATTTTCCCTTCAATTTATCTTTAATCTTAGTCCTTAGCAGCCTAGTGGGTAGTTTAAGTGGCTGTCATTCCTCGCAATTAGCTAAAACCGAACCCCCTTGTCCGTCTCCCCCTGAAATCCCCCCAATGTTATCGTTAACCTATGAAGGAGACATCTATAAAAATCTACAAAGCGTCAATATAAAAGAAACACCGAGTACCTTTATCTTTCAAAGTGAGCAATTGGATTTTATCTATTGTCGCCAAGAAAATAACTGGGTAATCACCCAAGGAACTTATCCTAAAGTCGATACTTTTGCAAAACAAGAAGAATTAGCCAATCCGAGTTATCAATCTCTAAACTTTCAAGATAAAACCTACAGATATCGAGTTATTTTAGATCCTAATCCCTTTCCTGATTTTCGAGTTGAACCCCAACGAGTCATTTTTGAGGTCATTCATCCTGAGCAAACGAAACCCCAATCCCATCTTCTTTATACCTTAGAACAAGTAAAAGCAACTACAGGGTTTCAATTAGGTGTTCCCCAAGTCACAGCGACTGAGATTAAGCATAATCGCATTTATTGGACAATTGCATCAGAACAGGGGGAAGGTTTCTCTGGTATTGCAACCATTATCCGTTACCATCCCGAAACCGATAAATTAACCCTTCTACAACCAAAGGGATTAGAAAGTCAGCAACTCAAAGATATTAAAGTTACAGGTAATCCTAAAAATCCGACCCTCTGGTTAGCAACCCAACAGGCCGGTGAAGGAAACCCTTTTCTTCCCGGTTTAGGATTAGTGGCTTATTCACCTGAATCTGGGGAATATAAAGCCTATCATGTGAGGAATAGCCCGTTAGTTGGTGTTATTCCTCGTCGCTTACATATAAATGGAGCGTTGCTTTGGGTTGCGACAGGGAATGGTATTTGTAATCTACCGTGGCAAACACCTAACGAATTTACTCAATGGAATTGTTGGCAATTTCAAGTAACGGCCAAAGTTCCTCCCTCTGGTTTAACCCTTTATCCAAGTTCAGTGAGTTGGGAAATTGAAGAAATCTTACCACCAGAGACAGAAGAAGTTACTATTTTATGGTGGACAATGAATAATTTTCATAAGAAAAAGGGACGTTATGAAGTGGTTTATCCCAAAGGAATTGAAGTCACAATTTCTGAACAAGGACGCATCTTATGGTCAGATTATTATAGCGATTCTAGAGAAGGTGAATCTTGGAAATCTCCTGTTTATTGGTTGGGGAGAGATTGGATTTGGCAAGATCAACATTTTGTGCGACCTTTTGATGGGGTTTTCCTAAATTTAGTCGGAGGGGGTGCATCTGGGATTGAACAATGGAATCAAGACGAACATCGTTCCGAACGTTATGCCATTCGAGGGAATTTAGACCTTTTAAGTCTAACAGAAACCAGCACTAAAGTTAAACATTACTCTGCTTGGGTTGATGACCAAAATTTAACGCCTTATGTTACCCTTATTCCTCATGAGTTTTCTCAACCTCAAAGGGAAAATCCCCTGCTTAAAAACTAAATTAAGAATGGCTAATTATCAAATTGATTTGATGTACTTTTTAATCAACTATTTACTGAGTTAGTTCTAACTTCTCAATACTTGAACTGCCAATAAGATATATAATCCCTGATATTAGGGTTAATCCTACCGATAACCAAAAGATAATTAATGTGGGTAAGTTCCAGCTTAAGGGAAGAGGAGCGATTAATAAAGCCACCGCAGCAATTTGACTGACCGTTTTCAGCTTTCCCCACAAATTTGCCCCTTGAATCTGGTTATTTCCCGTTAAATTGGGATTGACTCGCCAACCAGCGATCGCTAATTCCCGTCCTAAAATTAAAAAGACTCCCCAAGCAGGAATCTGTTGTAATTGAATTAATATTAATAAAGGAGAAAGGACTAAGAGCTTATCTACTAAAGGATCAAGGAATTTTCCTAATTCAGTTACTTGATCTAATTTTCGGGCTAAATAGCCATCCAACCAGTCGGTTAAGGAAGCGACTAAAAAAATAATAACCCCTAACCAACGATGTGAGTCAGTCGGGGTTTGCAAGAGAAAAAACAAGAAAGGTAGAGCAAAAAGACGAGAGACGGTGATCCAAGTGGGTAGATTCATCTTAGGTACTTGATGGTGTTTAAAGTTAGCAGTTTAGAGTAATTAAACAATTCCCCATCTCTACTTTACCCCTTTCATCTACCAACTAGATTTAACCACACCGGGTAATAATCCTTCGTGAGCCCATTCTCGGAAAACGTTACGGGAGAGGCCGAAATCGCGGTAATATCCTCTAGGACGGCCAGTTACCCAACAACGATTCCGTTGACGAGTACGGGAACTATTACGGGGTAAACGCTGCAATTTGCGATGAATTTCCATTTGTTCGTCGAAATCTTCAGCATTGCGGAACTGTTCTTTTAATGCTTCCCGTTTTGCTTCATATTTCGCTGCAAGTTTTTTGCGCTTTTTTTCGCGCTCGATCATGGATTTTTTAGCCATAGATACTTAAAAGTTGAATCCTTTTCTTTAAAGACACCGTTCTCTATCATATCCCATAATCCACTATTTGGGTCCTAATAATTTTGGTGGGGATAGGGAGTGTGGGAAAGAGAGGGATAGGGAGAATGACTATAATTTAAGTTAAATTAAAAAGCTGATTAAACCAAGCTACAAATATATTAGATTGGGGATGATTAGGAGTGAGAATTTTTTCTTTAATGGCTTGATGAAGTTGACGGCCGGGTTCATTTTGCCATGCTAACCAAGTATAAATATTTGCTTTATCTTGTTTAACATCTGTAAACGTTGCGCCTTTGTTTCTTGCTTCTTGTACTGTTTCTTGTGCATATTCCCATAATAATTGATTATCATTGGGTATTAAATAAGTCAAAAAAGTTTCTAACATTCCTCTAAACTGATTATCAGGCATCATCCAGATACCAAAAGCGATTTCTTGACTAATAGCTTCAACAAATATGGTTTGAAGTAGTCCATTTGTTGGTAGATTTTCAGGTAGGTTAGGAATTCCTGCATCTTGGCAAGTTTTCTTAATACTTTTCCAACGATTCTCAGGATCTTCATCTGCATCTATAATGATACCCAAATGGGTTAGATCACGGCTTTTTAATTCTGCTGTAATGGTCTTTTTTTTATTCAAATTTTCGTACCCTTGACAGTCTTCAATAAAAGGAATCGTTTGGCCAATTTCTTGTCTTAACCATTTTATTCCATTACTTTCAATGAGTTCAGGAATCACTAAACATTCGGTTATTCCTTCGACTAATAATACTTTAGGACAAATTTTTGGACGTTTCATAGCCATAGTTTATCTTACCTCAATATCTCGTTCAGCGGCGATCGCAATTTCCGATTCAGTAAAGAGAATACTATGGGGTTTCTCTTTTTCGATACGATGTAAGAGAATTCCATCTTCTCTTGGATTGTCAGGATCAATTAAATCGGTTAAACTTGTCCAACAATCACTATTATGGGTGGTAGCGAAGACTTGAACATTTAGTTTTTGGGCAGTTTCCCAGACTAATTTCCACATTTTAGACAGTGCGGTAAAATGTAATCCTGTATCAATTTCATCTACTAATAAGATACCATCTTTGGCGTTTACTAAGGCTAAGGTTAAACCTAATATTCTTTGTATTCCGTCTCCCATACTTCCTAATGGAACTCGTTGATCAGTATCTGATAATAAGGCAAAGAATCGATTATCAACGACTGCAATTCTTTTAACTGTAGGTTCTATAATTTGTAAAGCTTCTATTACTAAATCTTCTTTGGAAGTTAAAAGAATACTTTCAAATATTTTAATCATTTTAGTTATTGACAAAAATCCTGTTGTGATCAAGAATGTGTTCATTGAGCTTTGATTATGATTGATATTTATTTGCTCTTCTAATTTTTTATAGAACAAGTTAGAATGGAATACGTCTAAGGAAAAACAATAAGGCTTCTTACCATTCTCTTCCCTAACAGGTGATGTGTAGTTTATTTCAAAAACTAAATTTTCCCAACCCGTCATTTCATGTTTTTTAGTAGTAATTTTAAATTGTACTTTTACAGAACTGCTTGAACTATTACTATCAATTAAAATCTTGCTTCCTTGATTTACTTTGTGTCCATAAAATAAATGGCAGATTTCTAATTCTATATCATGTTTTTCTTCAATAAATTCCCCCCTACTATACAGAATCTCTGCTATTTTACTAAGATCGTCTTGAGAATAAAGTAAATAAATCGCCTCTAAAATAGAGGTTTTCCCACAATTATTTGTTCCTACTAATAAATTAACTCTACCGAGTTGTTGCAGTTCATATTCTTTAAAACATCGAAAATTCTCAATTCTTAAAGATTTTAACATAATGGTTAATTCTCCTAAAATAAGATTAGATTGTTTATAAAACGCAGCACAGGGATCTTGTCTGTCATCAAGGTAAAGTTAACAAGCTAGAAGCTTGTTTGACTCATATCAGTATAAACTTTAATGACTTGTTGAGCGATCGCAGACCAGTTATATTGTTCATCAACCAGTCTTTTAGCGTTGATTCCTCGTTGTTTTAAACTATCATCATTATCGAGTGCGGTGATTAAACTGTCAGTTAAAGAGGGAACATTACATTGACAAATCCATCCTCCTGATGCTTGTTGAATCTCTTCCCAAATATGCACTTGATCAGAAATAACGACAGGGGTTTGCATCGCCATCGCTTCAGCCACAGCAATACCAAAATTTTCGTAATAAGAGGGTAAAACGAATAAATCAGCATCCTGTAAAAGACCTAATTTTAACTCTCCTTTAATAAATCCTGTAATAGTAGTTCTTTCTCCTAACTTTGAGTCTTTAACTTGTTGTATGATTTTATTTTCATACTGGGGATCTTGAGGATTTGTTCCGGCTAAAATAAAGTGAAAGTCAATTCCTTTTTGCAGTAAATTCTCTAAAGCTTCTATTAATAAAGAGAGTCCTTTCTTGGGTTCAATACGGGACATAAAAAGAATTAAGGGAACATTTTCTGGAATTCCTAATTGTTGACGAGTTGTGCCTAATATTGGAGAATTATCGGGTAAAGATACCCCTAATGGAATAATAATATCATTGGTTTTAGCACCATATCGTTCAGAGACTTTTGCTTCTTGTTTTGAGGTAAAATGAACCCCAACCGATCCTTTTAAATTAGGTTTCTCTAATAAATTACCATAGATTTTTTTAAGTTGTTTTTTCTTTTGTAAATCAGCCGGATCTAATGTGCCTAATGGTCGTAAAATATAAGGTAAGTTGTTATTTCTGGCAACAGTAGCAGCGAAAGTACTTACAGGGGAAAACAGCGCATGAATATGAGCAATTTGATAGTCTTTAGCATGAGTCCCTAACCAGTTTAAAAGGGGTAAGGAAAACTTATAACGACGAAAGGGATAACAGGGAAAATAAATCACCTGATAACCCTCTTGTTTAATGGGGGTTTCCAAAGGAACATCTAAGGGAGGTTGTCCCGCATCTCCGTTAGAATTAGTGGTAATAATGGTGACATCTTCTCCTGCATTTGCTAACCCTTTAGAGAGTCCTAAAATCATTTGACTCGGCCCTCCATAGACAAGGGAAATTGAAGGAACAATTTGTAAGATTTTCATGATGTTTAAGTGGGTGGGTGACCATAAATTTAATAGGAGTTCAGAAGTTACAGAAGAATCAATAACTATTTGCTGTTTCCTGTTCCCTATCACCGCTATTTTATAATTAATTGCGCTCACATCATCTATAGAGTTCTTGATTCCACACTTGTGCGTAGCACTATAGAGTATGGGGAGATTCAGAAGTGGGAAGTTCTCCCCAATCCCCCTATCTTCCCCAAGACAGGGTTTTATAAGTCGGATTTGGTATGAATGGGTCCTATGATGCTTTAACTCTGAACTCCGAACTCAATATTGCATCCCTACGAGATAGAGACTAAAATCTGATCAAGTTTAGGATTTTAGCTAAGGCTGAAGTATAACAACGCTGAAACCTGAACCCTAAACTCATTTCTTACTGTCTCATTTTTTATGCTAAAATTGCGTTCTCCTCGGAAAAATTCTACCCCCCAAGATTCTTGTTTTTCTACAGGTCGTTCCAAAGGTTCAAATAGGTTTTTCCCTTTCCTAAGAAATAAAAATCCTGTTGCTTTATTCCATCCTGCAACCCATGATCTCTATCATTGGTTATTAGCTCTTCGTTGGCGATATTTTCTAATTTTAATTAGTCTTTTTTATTTTAGTATTAACTGTCTGTTTGCTTTTGCTTATATGACGGCTCAAGATGGAATTGCCAATGCAGAATCGGGATCATTTAAAGATGCTTTCTTTTTCAGTATTCAAACCTTATCAACGGTGGGCTATGGCTCAATGTATCCTCAAAGTTTATACGCTCAAATTTTAGTAACCGTTGAAATCTGGCTTGGGTTATTATTATTAACGATTTTAACAGGTTTAATGTTTGCTCGTTTTTCTCGGCCAACTGCAAAAGTTCTTTTCAGTAATGTGGCTGTGATTTGTCCTTATAATGGAACGCCAACCTTAATGCTTCGGACAGCTAACCGACGAGATAATCGCATTTTAGAAGCACAAGTTAAACTGTGTTTTATTCTCAATGAAACCAGTGAAGAAGGACATCAATTAAGACGGTTTTATGAATTAGAATTATTGCGATCGCAAACCCCTGTTTTTGACTTAAGCTGGTTAATAATGCACCCCATTGACCAAAATAGTCCTCTCTATGGGGAAACGATAGAATCTTTAGAGGAAAAGGAAGGAGAAATTGGGGTTATGTTAACAGGTTTGGATGAAACCTTCTCCCAAACAATTCATGCTCGTTATGTTTATACCCCCACACACATTTTACATAACCAGCGATTTGTCGATATTTTTTCCCGTAATGCTCAAGGCAAAACTTACATTGATTTAGCTCATTTTCATGATGTTGTTCCTATCTTTATAAATTGTTAGGATCTATTCCTAAGCTTCTCAATTTTGCTTCTAGTTTTCTCGCTTTTTCTTGAGCTTTTAAAGCTTGATTTCTAGCTTCTGCTGCTTGATTTTGAGCTTCAATAGCTCTTTCTTCAGAGATCAAATACCGTTTTCCTTGCTCATCATACCAATATAACCATTCTCGTTCAACTCCCTGATGAACCCCAATTTCTCGACCTATTCCGAGATTAATTTGAGATAACCATATGGGTTCATCTTGCAATAATTCATATTTTCCATTCTGCAATTCATACACTTCTAAACGGGGTTTTCTCTTGCGTAAGGGGTTGTAAACGACATAATATAAAATCCCCATCTTTCTATAATCTTCTTTCTTTTCTGTATATTCTCCTCGTCGGGTTTGAGAAACCACTTCTAATGCCATAATGGGAATAACTTGTTCATCCCATAAAACATAAGATAAGCGTAAATCTGAATCAACAATTCTAGGAACACCAATGCTTAAAAAAGCATCGGGGACAATAGCAATTGTAGGTTGTTCGGGATTATAGTAAATGCCCATATCTATGCCAAAAAACCAGTCCATTCTATCAACCCAAATAAATGCGAGACTATCTTTAAGGATATGGGGAATTAAATCTTGTAGTTCGTTATCCACGGGGGTATCATCAGAATCAGGTAACTCTTCGGCTGAAGGGAGACAGGCGCGAGGATTATAGTTTAATAGCATTTCAACAAGTTGAAAAAGGGCTGATCAATAGATAATTGATAATTAACAATTGATTAATTCAATAGTATCATACTTAAGCGTTAAGCATCTCGTTAGAAAAAATAAAATCGTGGGAAATAAACAAGTATCTCCCACGATATAGTGACTTATTGCTAATAATATTAAGCAGATGCAGAAGCCGCCACTTTGGCTTCCTTAGCCGTTAATTTCTCATACATTTCTCGCATTTTCAGACCAACGAGAACTTGGAATAATCCTGTTCCATTAGTGGTACCGGGATAGTCTTTATGCTTGAGAAGCAATTCGGTCATTTCACCGTAATATTTAGTCCCTGTTTTGCTGAGGTGACTTTCGATATAGATCATTTCTTCTAGGTTATCGAATTGACCATCTACTTCTAAGATGGATACCTCATTCCCCATGAAGTTGTCAGGACCATAGTACATCTTGATGCCGGGGTAAGCACAGGTTAATTTACGTCCGCAAGGCCGCCAGTCAATGGTTGAACCTTCGTCGAATAGATAGGGAGGTTCAAAGTTCTCTACTCCTTCTTTTTGAACTAAGCGAACCCGTAATAGTTTGCTTTCGTGATCTTCAATAAGTTGGGTCGGTAAGACTTGAATAACCACGTCTGCATGTTGCTTTTGCGGTTCAATATAAGCACTAAAGTCTGGTTTTCTGGCATTAATTGAAGCGAGAACGTCTTCGTAGGAATGACCCCGTTCAGCCATATCCCGTTGAATTTTCCAGTTAATTTTAACTTCGTCGCTAATATCAAGATAAACGCTAAAATCGACTAATTCCCGTACTCTTTCGTCGTATAAAGGATGTAATCCTTCAATAACAATGACTTGATTGGGTTCAATGCGTTCAGGGGGATCAAGTTCTCCCGTTTCATGATTATAAATGGGTTTATCAATCGCTTGACCATTTTTCAAGGCTTTAACTTGTTCAGCCATTAGATCAAAATTATTGGCTTTGGGATCAAGCGCAGTGACACCTGCTGCTTTTCTTCCTTTACGGTCTAGACTGTGGTAGTCATCTAGACAAATAACGGTCATAAACTCTTCACCGAATAAATCTGTTAAACGGCGTAAAAACGTTGATTTTCCGCAACCCGAATCGCCAGCGACTCCGATCAGAATCACCCGATCTAGTTCAGTGGTCATAGCTTCCCTCTGTATTCAAAACTGAATTGTTAACCCGTATTCTAAGCGCAATACCTGAGTATTTGGTACTAGATACTTTCCAAGGATTTTACCAGAACTGTTCCCCCACTACAAGACTTTTTTCTTATCCAAGTATCGGGGTGAAATAGAACAAGAATTTTACTTTTTGAGAGAATCTTAGGAAATTATGCTCACCATCTGTGTTATTTTAGGTTAAATTAGTCAAAGTAACTCAAAAATTGATGGAGATCACCCCACCATGACAACCCAATTTAAACACATAATGTTAATGGTCAAAGATATCCCGACTGCGGTTAAATTTTACAGCGAAGGATTGGGATTAACGGTTAAGATGTCTAGTCCGGGATGGGCAGAATTAGATGCAGATGGGACAACCCTTGCTCTTCATGCGGCAAATAATGATGGACAGGGGGGAAACCCGCCAATTCTTAGCTTTCATGTCCAAGACATTCACAAAACCCTTGCTGATTTAGAACAATTGGGAGCAAAATTAGAAGGTAATATCCGTGAACCCTCTTTTGGAAAGGTGGCTGCTGTGCGATCGCCCGACGGAACGCTTTTAAGCTTACTACAACCGTCCCAGTCTTGATGGGGAAAAATTATCAAAACCCTTCGGCTTTAAGTAATAAATAATAAACATGGATAATCAAGCGAAAGTTACTAATTTAATTATCAGACTCGTTTTTTTAGCCGCACTGGCTTTTGGTTGTTTTGCTATCTTGCGACCTTTTTTGGGCATTGTCATCTGGGGGGCAATTTTGGCAACCTCTATTTATCCTGTGATGGAATGGCTAAAAAACGTATTAGGCGGTAGAACAAAATTAGCGGTTATTTTGCTATGTTTAGTGGGTATTGGCATTATTATTGGGCCAATTGCCTATTTGGCTACCCTTTTGGTTGATAATATCCAAGTATTAGTTAAGCAATTATCCGCCGATACGATTAATGTTCCCCCTCCTCCGCCTACATTGGAAACGTGGCCAGTGATTGGTCAACCTCTGAATGAAGTTTGGCAATCGGCGGCTGTTAATCTTAAGGGAGTGCTAGGGCGATTTCGTACTCAAATTGAGCAGCTAATTCCTCGACTTCTCTTAATTGCTGCGAATACAGGCTTAATTCTTCTTAAATTTATTATCTCTATTATTATTGCTGCTGCCTTACTGCTTAACACAGCAGCTATTAACCGAGGATTGACGAAATTTTTTACTAAACTTGTCCCCACACAAGGTGAAGCGTTCTTAGAACTCTCTGCTTCTACTATTCGCGGCGTCACCCGTGGGGTAATTGGAGTCGCCTTGATTCAAGCTTTGTTAATTGGGATTGGTATGGCGATCGCTAAAATTCCCGCAGCCGGATTATTAACCTTAATCTGTCTTGTTTTAGCCATTATTCAGTTGGGTCCCGGTTTAGTTGTTATTCCCACCATTATTTGGGCATTTTTCTCCATTGGGACAGGATGGGCTATCTTATACACTGCATGGATGATTCCCTGCTTAGTTATTGATAATGTCTTAAAACCCATGTTAATGGGTCAGGGATTGCCCGTTCCCATCTTAGTTGTCTTTATTGGTGTTATTGGGGGAACGCTCAGTAATGGAATTCTCGGTTTATTTATTGGGCCAGTTATCCTCAGTTTAGGTTATGAGATTCTGGTGGCATGGGTTAATGAATCAGTCTCTGATGAAAAAGCGATCGCAGAAAGCAACTATGAGATATAGATCAATGGGAAAAGGTAGAGTATAAGGAGATGGAGAAGAAATCGCTAATTTTCTAAAACGCTGAACTCCTGAACTTCTACCATGACATACAAAAGAATTATTCGTTTAGCGGATACCGATGGGGCGGGTGTGGTCTATTTTGCCCATTTACTATCTATTTGTCATGAAGCCTACGAAGATGCCCTAGAATCGGCAGGAATACCCCTTAAAACAGTGATTGATAGTCAAGTCGCTGTTATTCCTATTGTTCATGGCGAAATAAACTTTTATCAACCCTTGTTTTGTGGCGATCGCATTATCGTTGATCTCCAACCCCAATTAATCTCCCCTGATAGTTTTGAAATTACTTATAAAATATACTGTTCTGACCCTTCTTCTCCCTGTTGTGCAAGGGCAAAAACTCGTCATGTTTGTATTCATCCTCAAACCAGAAAGCGAACCCCTTTGCTCGACCCCATTCAGCAATGGATTAAGCAAGTAAATCCCTAATTTTCTCCATATAAAGAACAGAAATGACTGGATTTAGACGATAAAGAAGGATGTAAAATTGTCAATATTTACAAAAATTTCCGCTTTACTCTGCTAAAAAAGGCTAGATTCAGCTTATAAATAAGGAGTGAATCAATCTAGTTAACGAGGAGTCACAAGTTTGAAAAAAGTAGAAGCCATTATTCGGCCATTCAAACTAGACGAGGTAAAAATTGCCCTTGTCAATGCGGAAATCGTTGGGATGACGGTTTCAGAAGTACGAGGATTTGGTCGTCAGAAAGGCAAAACAGAACGCTATCGGGGGTCCGAATATACCGTCGAGTTTCTGCAAAAGCTCAAAATCGAGGTCATTATCGAAGATGATCAAGTAGAGGATGTGGTAAAAGTGTTAATTGCTGCCGCACGCACGGGAGAAATTGGAGATGGGAAAATCTTTGTCTCCCCTGTGGAACAAGCCATCCGTATTCGGACAGATGAACGAGGTCTCGAAGCAATTTAGTCCGTTTTAGGAGAAACTGGGATGCTATCATCAGGATCACCAGTTTCTTTTTTTCCAAAAATTCACAATTTATCGAAATAACTAGGTCTAAAACCCCGTCTTTTAAGACGGAACGTTTTTGGAGGGAGGTATAAATCCTCGTTACAAAAACAACTTCCGACTTCCGACTTCATACTTCCGACTTCTTTAAAGGTGAGTGCGATCGGTTAAAATCTCATAGCCTGTCTTTGTCACTAATACAGTATGCTCAAATTGGGCGGATAAGGCTTTATCTACGGTTACGACTGTCCAGCGATCGCGTAAAACTCTGGTATGTTTTGATCCTGCATTTAAAATCGGTTCAATAGCTAAGGTCATTCCTTCTCGCAATTTAACATTAGGAAGTTGTTTGGTACGAAAATTAAAGACAGCCGGTGCTTCGTGTAAATTTCTGCCTACACCATGGCCCGTATAGTCTTCTACTACGGAATAGCCATGTTTTTTAGCATGATCTTCAATTGCACCTGCAACATCTAAAAGACTATTTCCTGCTTTGACTTGTTCAATTCCTTTATACATGGTTTCTTCAGCAATTTTGATTAATTGGCTGGCTTTACGAGAAACTTTATTAATGGGAATGGTAATGCAAGAATCACCATGAAATCCTTGATAATAAGCTCCTGTATCCACTTTTAGTACGTCCCCAGATTTCAGCTTACGACGAGGGGAAGGAATACCATGTACTACTTCATTGTTAATGCTGACACAGATAGAGGCAGGAAACCCATGATATCCCTTGAAACTAGGCGTTGCTCCCATTTCTCTAATTCTTTTCTCTGCATAGTTATCTAAATCGGTAGTTGTCATTCCTGCTTGAGCAATTTCTGATACTTCCTTGAGGACTGTGGCAACGATCACACTAGCACGGCGCATAATCTCAATTTCTTGAGCATTTTTGATGATAACGCCTTTACGACTCTTTTTGGGTCTAGGCAGTCCAGTTTTTTTCTTTTTTGTGCGGTGAGAGGGAACAGAGGTAGATTTAGCGGTAGAATTAAATAAATCAGTGAGAATTTTCATCATGGAATGTTTAAAAAGAGACTTAACCTGACTTTTAGTTAAGTTAACATTAAACAGGTTAATCTGTGGTCAATCCTAAAACCTGTCTAATCTGAAACCAAATGGTTCTAAGTTTCCAGAATTTGCTGGTTTTCATCGCTTCTAGTTCTTCGGTCAGTCTTTCTATTTCTTTTTCTTGTTTTTTGTATAAGGCTTCATATTTATCTTCGATGGTGGTAGGAAGCTTATGATTAATATAATAGGATTTAGCGGCTAATATTTGCTCATTTGCAATTTGTTGATAAATTGGCTTTAATTGCTGGCTATCTTGGTGCTTTAACCAGAGAGATTGAAATAATTCTTTATTGATTGGAGAAAATCCATCAATTCCTTTACTTTGACAAGTTTTAGCTACATTTAGTAGGGTATCAGCCACAATCTGAGCCATATTTGACCAAGAAAACCGTTGAATTTGTTCAAATCCTAGTTCAATTAATTGTTCTCTTAAAGGCGATGTTTGCACCCGATACATGGCTTCAACTAAGGTTGATTCATCGTCTAAATCAATATAGTAGGCTGCTTTATCTGCTACTTCTGGGATAGAAGAATGATAGCCTGTAATGACGGGACAACCACAAGCCATTGCTTCTAAAATTGGTAAACCAAAGCCTTCATAACGGGAGGGATTAATATAAGCGATCGCACCACTATAAGCGGCCTTTAATTCAGCATCATCTAATGATAAACAATGAATGTCAATATCGGGTGCTAAGGTAACTAACTCAGCTTCTAGAGTAGGTTTTCCTCCCACACAAACAAGGTTAAATTGATCAGTATCTTTGATTTGAGAAATTGCTTTAAACACATAACTTGCATTTTTGTAGTTATTAACTCCTACTCTTTCTCCAACTAAGAGAAAATAGGGTTTTTTAAGGTTATATTTGTTTTGAAAACTTTGTATTTCTTCAGATGTAGCGGGCAGAAAAATGGGTTTAATGCCACAATGAGCAACTGTAATTTGTTCTGGTTGAATATGAGAAAAAAAGTGTCTTAAATCGTTGGACGTATGGTTAGAAATAGCAAGGTAATGAGAAGCGTGTAAAACTCCATAGTGTTTTTCTTGCCAATCAATTTTCCCTAAATCATCTCCCATAACTTCAGGAATCATATCATAAGCCATAAAGACTGATGGAGTCGATAAAGGGGTTGTATAATAAGTTGAAATAAACAAATCTGCACCTACCTCGTCACAAATTTCCTGTAGCTTTTGGGAATCTTCGATAGTTTGATGATAGGAATAATTAGGGGTTAGATAATAATTAATATTAGGAATTTTGGGGGCAGTTTCGTTGCGATCTAAAATAACTATATGTTCAGCAAAACCAGTTTTTACCCATTCTTTGAGTAAGGAAAGCCAAACTTGAGTAATTCCTGATTGGCCAAACTGGAAAAATACACCATCAATAACGATTAAAGTTGAATGTTTAGGTTGTTTCATCTTCTTTGATTAAATAATAAAAACCAAATGAAATTACACTACTTTAGCATATCTTGCTATTTTCTTAAAAAAGCTAAACTCTAAGAGAATAATCTTCGTTGTCAATTGTTAAATTAGGATTGTAGCAAGGATCGTGTTCAATTAAAGTTTTCCATTTAGTTTGAAAATATTTTTCTTCACAAAGGAATCGAGATTTTTTATAATTATTGAGTGAATCATATCCTCGACTTTTGGCTTCATAATGATAGAGCAGAACATGGGGAAGATAAACAATTCGATAACCCTTATCAATTATTTTAAAGCACAAGTCAATATCATTATAATTAACCGCAAAAATTTTATCAAATCCTCCAACTTGGTCAAATATTTCTCGACGACACATTAAACAAGCACCTGTTACAGCAAGATAATTATTCACTGTGTTAAGTTGGTTAAAATATCCAGATTCCCCTAACTTAAATCTTTTATGACCATGACCACAGCTATTAAAAATACCTGCTATTATACCAGCGTGTTGAATCGTATCATCGGGAAATAATAATAGAGGGCCAACAGCACCAACAGAAGGCCTTTGTATTTGTTCAACCATTCCCTCTAACCAATCAGGAGTAATGACTTCTGTATCATTGTTCAAAAATAAAAGATACTTTCCCTTAGCTTTTTCTACTGCAAAATTATTGAGCATCGAATAGTTAAAGGGAATATCTAACTTCAAAACTCTAACCCTTTGGGATTCTTTTTTTAACCAACTTTGAATGATTTCAAGGGATTCTTTTTCTGTACTTCCATTATCGATAATAACAATCTCAAAATAAGGATAAGTCGTTTTCTGAAAAATGGAAGTTAAACATCTATCTAACATCTCTCCTAAGTTTTTGGTGGGTATAATTATGCTAACCAGATCATAATTGTTAATTTTGTATCGCACAACATAATTATCTTGAGAACGAGGTGCTTCTATGACTTTTCCCTGCTCTTCTCTTCTTGCTAACGCTTCTACAATAGCTTTTTTAGCCATTTCGTTATTGAGTTGACTTTTGCTTTTAACTTTTGAGTAAGTCCGCTTATGATATAAAATATTAGGAATATGATATATTTTATCTGTCTTTTCTGATAACCTTAGAATTAAATCATACTCTTCGTTCTCGTCAAACCCAGTCCGAAATCCTCCAATATTCTGAACAAAAGACTGCTTATAAATGGCTAACTTTCCAGTGTACATTCTTGATAAAAAGCTATCAGGACACCAATCGGGTTTAAAATAGGGTGAGCTTAGATCATGTTGCTCATTAATTGTATCTTCATCGGAATATACCATGACAGCATCAGAAGAATCATTGAATAATTTAACGAATTCTGATAAAGCATGAGGTGTTAATAAATCATCAGGATTTAAAAAGCCAAAAAATTCTCCAGAAATATCTTCAAGCGCAGTATTAAAAATATTAGCCTTCGTTTCAGTAGGAGAACAGAAAATAATTTTTAGTTTTGAACCAATATCGAGATGTTTTTGGGATATATAATCAAGTTCAAATTGTGTTTCATGGGTCGCCATTATCACAAGTTCCCATTTAGGATAAGTTTGATGGATGATTGATTTAATAGTCTCCAAGAAGTTTTGATGATTATGGTTAAGAAAGACTGTAATCAAACTCACTAAAGGCTGATACGGTAAATCTTTGATATAATTTTCTATTTTTTCACAATCTTCTTGCTTAGGATAATGGGAATTTAACCACTTTTGATATTCATGATTAGGATAAGGAATCGTTTCTATACTTAGCTTAGAAGATTGAATTTTTTCACAAGGAAAAGGATCGCGACCTTCTGCTGCTCCAAATCTTAAATAATGTAATAAAGGATTAATCTCAGAAAAATTGATATCTTGATTGGATTGTAAATAATAAGAAGTACTAAATAAGGGATGGGGGTTATATCCCTTTTGAGAACCTATCATTAAATAATGAGCAAGGGGGTTAAGCTCAGATATAGCAACGTCGGGATATTGTGTTAAATAATATGAGGTATCAAATAAAGGATTAGGATTCTTTCCCTGAGATGCGCCATTATCTAAATAATGCCCCAAAGGATCAATCCCTGAGTCTTTTATGTCGGGATTTTGTTCCCAATAATACTCTGTATCAAAAAGATCACTATTGCGAACTAATTTAGCAATTCTACGTCTTTCTAGTCTGGTGGATAGTTGACCTGAAAATAGCCAATATAAAATCTTGAGGACAGATTGAATCTTGTTTTTTAATAGATGGTAAAAATGGTCAGCTTTTACAAGTATATGCTTCATTTGCCAAAGTTGCTATACTGTTCAACAATCCATGATATAACGATAAGCTCAGAATATGGAGGAAAAATCTGTTGATCCCTAATCTTACAGCGATCATCGCTCTAAGAATGCACTGAAGCGGAACATCTGCAATGACTAGAATTATGCCAATATCAATAAGTAAGCCTTATTGAGAATAAATTGTGTATAGTTTCAGTTAAGCTAAGACGCATTTAAACTGGGTCTTTGATATTTTAGTACAAATCCTCAAACTCTCTCCCTACTCCTCTCTCCCTTTGAAAAATTTAGCTAAAAAGTTGACAAGATACTTTTTATATTGTATGCTGATGCACCAAATATTATGTATCAAATTCAATTAATTGCTGAGGCAATTAATTACCTTTTAAGCATAGCCTGACCATTCACGATTTTGTTTCATTAACTTCCTTAAATCCAATAGAAATACTATGAAAACCATTTCCAATGGACACACAAAAAATTACCCTTCAAGAGTTGGCTTAGAAGTTGCCTCATTAGAAGAAAATAGTAGTATAAAGAAGATTTTTGATCTCGTTCAAAGTAACACAACTGTTGTTGATTTTGGCTGTGCAACTGGGTATTTAGCAGAGTTACTTCAAACTAAAGACTGTACAGTAACTGGGGTCGATATCAATGAAAACGCTGTCAAAATAGCTAAACAACATTGCCATACTGTAATCACTGCTGATCTAGATTTCAGTCCTGTCACCGAAATTTTGGCCAATGGTGTTTTTGATATTGCCATATTCGGCGATGTATTAGAACATTTGCGTGATCCTTGGAAAGTTCTCGAAGAAACACGAGAAAGTCTTTCTCCTCAAGGATATGTAATTGCTTCTATCCCTAATATTGCCCATGGAGATATTCGTCTTTCCCTAATGCAAGGAAAGTTTGAATATCAAGAATTGGGAATTTTAGATAATACTCATCTTCGTTTTTTCACTCGTGACACGGTTAAAAGACTCTTTGAAGAAACTGGATATTTAATTGAGTCTATTCACTGTACTAAACTTCCTCTATTAAGTGGTTCTAATCTTGTTCCCTCTCTCAATCGAAATTTAATTAGTCCTGACACCTTACAATCATTAGAAGATCAAGCTGATATAGATACACTTCAGTTTATTATTAAGGCTGTTCCTACCTCTTTAGACAAACAGTTAATCTATTTTCAGCAAGAAAACAAAAACTTGAAAGATAATTTAGAAAAAACTTATTCTCAACTAGAACACTCTCAAGAGCAGTTGATTCTTACGCAAGAAGAACTGCTAAAATCCCAGAAAGATTGTTCCAAACTTAAAAATAAGGTACAAGAAGCGCAAGCAGTTCAAGAGGCACAAGCAGTTCAAGAGGTTCAAGCAGTTCAAGAATTACAAAAGAAGCTAGAGAAAAGCAATCTTGAATGTCAACAAACTAAACTGCGGCTAGAAACGACAAAAAAGGAGCTAAATAAAAGCCAGATCGAGTGTCAACAAACCAAATTGCAATTAGAAGCTACCAAAAAGGAGCTAGAGAAAAATCATATTGAATGCCAACAAACTAAATTGCAGTTAGAAACGACAAAACAAGAACTGTTCACCACTCAGGCTCAATTGCAAGCAATTATGGAAAGGTGGCAAGAAACTCAGTTTAAATTGGCACAAGCTCACGAAGAATGGGAAAATACCCAAGACATTGTAATTGCAATAAAAAGTAGTAAATTTTGGAAATTACGCCGCATTTGGTTTAAGATAAAGTCAAAATTTGGCTGGGAGGTGAATACAGAAAAAAATTCATAAGTACCGACAAATAACTCATTAAAAACATTTACATTTACAATTACATTAACTTAATCAAGCATCGAGTGTAAGGAGTTTACAAAATGGTCAACCAAGAACTGTTAAAACAGCTTGAACAGCAAGATAGTTTAATCAGTGAGCGTCATCAAAAACTACTAGAGACTCAAATTTCACTGACCAATAATCCATCTGACTATATCTACTGTAATAAGCGAAATTCACCCTCTTATTATGTACCTTGTGATACGCCTGAAGAAGTAATTCCTAATCTTCAGGATTCAGAAACAGACGAACAAGAGAGCATTGTACCCAATATTTTTCCGATATCCAATGCTGGGTTCAGTTCTATTTTAGAAAAAACTGAATTAAAACTCTCTTTAGCAGAAGAAGTTCAACAGATTTCTTTTACCTATTATGAAAAGCCTGATGTTACCATTATTGTTCCTGTTTACAATCAGCTAGAATATACACTACGATGTTTAAAAGCATTGATGTATCAAAAAATGGAGAACCTGACCTTTCAGGTAATCGTCGCTGATGACACATCAACCGATCAAACGCAAGATTTAATTCCTCTCATATCTGGCTTAGACTATATTCGCAACCCTGAAAATTATGGATTTTTACTTTCCTGTAATAATGCTAGTCAGCAAGTAAGAGGTAAATACATTGTTTTTCTCAATAACGATACAGTTCCTTTAGAAAACTGGCTTCAAGAACTTATTGCTCCCTTTTTAAATGATCCTCAAGGTAAAACAGGCTTAGTTGGATCGATGTTGCTCTACCCCAATGGGATGTTGCAAGAAGCAGGAGGACTTATTTGGAATGATGGCTCAGGATGGAATTTTGGTCGAATGCAAGATCCCAATCGGTGTGAATATAATTATGTTCGAGAAACAGACTATTGTTCGGGTGCATCCATCGCATTAACCACACAACTATGGCAACAATTAAAAGGATTTGATCCCTTATTTGCACCCGCATATTATGAAGATACAGATATAGCGTTTAGGGTACGTCAAGCAGGCTATAAAGTAATCTTTAATCCCTTCTCTCGCATTATTCATTTTGAAGGAATTTCTTCAGGAACCGACCTAAATTCTGGGACTAAACATTACCAAGAAGTTAACAAGCCTAAATTTCTAGAACGTTGGCGTGATATTCTTATGGAGCATCCAGAACCGCCTCAATCTTTAGAAACCGCTAAATATCATCGTCAAACTCATCATAGACTGTTATGGATTGATGCCACAATGATCACCCCAGATCAAGATGCAGGCTCGGTTTATGTACTTAACCACTTTAAGGTAATGAAAGAATGTGGTTGGGGAATCACATTTATGCCAGAGAACTTTTTCTATGACGATTGTTATACCCAAAAATTGCAAAAAATGGGAATTGAATGTATATTCCCCCCCTATTGGCAGTCAGTAGAAGACTACTTAAAACATCATGGTGCAGAATTTGATGTTATTGTTCTTTGTCGTGCTTACACGGCAGTTAACAACATCGATTTAGTTCGTATGTATGCACCTCAAGCTAAAATTATTTTTAGTACCATCGATTTACACTTTTTACGTCAAACAAGAAAAGTAGATGTTCTTGGCAATCTAGAGAAAACTCGGTTAATTGAAGAAGCGTCTAATACCTTTAAAAATGAAATTTCAGTTATGAGTAGAAGTGATTTAACTATTTTAGTGAGTAAACAAGAAGAGATATTGATTCAATCCCTACTTCCTTCGGCTCAAGTAGCAGTTATTCCCCTGATTCAAGAGATTCCCGATTGTCAGGTGGAAATTGAACAGCGAAAAGATATTGGGTTTATTGGAGGGTTTCGACATCCACCCAATGTCGATGCGGTGCATTTCTTCGCCTCTTCTGTTTTACCTCTGATTTTGGAGGAAATTCCTGATTGCCGTTTTGTGGTTGCTGGTTCTCATATTCCAGATGAAATTGCCAATCTAGCTTCAGAACATATTATTATTAAAGGCTTTGTCCCGAATATAAAAGACTTTTTCGATTCTATTCGGATTTCGGTTGCTCCTTTACGGTTTGGTGCGGGAATGAAAGGAAAAGTTGTTTCTAGTCTCAGTTATGGTGTTCCAGTGGTTGCTACCAGTATTGCAACAGAGGGAATGGACATTGTTCATCAACAAGATGGCATGATTTGTGATCAACCTGAAGCAATGGCTCAAGCAATTATAGATTGCTACACTTCGCCAACTACATGGAATCGTCTGTCCATTAATGGTCTAAAACTGGCTCAAACTAATTTTTCTCTTGAAGCAGTGGGTCTCAAAATTCAGACGATGCTCAATCAGCTAGTTGATACTGAGTGATTATTTAATAAGCTAAGACGCATTTAAACTGGGTCTTGGGTTATTTTACCCCAAATCCTCACACACGCTCCCTCCTCCCTACTATCCTAAAACTGAATTGTATAAGTCGGACTTGGTATTAGTACAAACCCTCAAATCCTCTCCCCACTCCCCTCCTCACCAGAGTAAGTTATTTACAAATAACGAAAAAGTGAGGAGTAGGAAAAAATCCAATTTTTGGCAAGTTATTTTACTGGATTTATTAATTTTTCTTAATGGTTTCAAATGCTATAGTTCCTGAGCCAATAATTCCTTGAAAAGAATTATAGAGGTTGTATAGTTTAGCCTGAAAGCCAATATCGCTTAACTTACACAACATTTCTAAGGCAAATATGACATATACAAGTATTCCCTCTTCTCGAATCGGATCGCCATGATAAGCAGGTTCTAATAGATGATTAACTGTCCCATCTTCATTCAGTGTCGCTCTAATCTCATCGCGGTAGCGATCGCTATAGAAAGGAACGGTAAAAATATGTCTTCCCCCCGGCTTTAGGATGCGATAAACCTCTTTAAATGCTTCATAAGGCTCAGGAATATGCTCAAATACATCACTACTCATCAATAAATCAATTGAGTCATTTTCAAATGAAGTTGCTTTAAGATTTTGATGTAAAATTCCTTGAATCACTTCACCGCTTTTATACTCATCTCCTAAATATTCACTACAAGAATAACCTTCAAAATCTTTTAGATAGTTATGAACACTTCCCGTTGTTTCTGTATTAAAAATTTTAAAGGGTTGTAAACTTGGATGATGATTCGCTTGTTGTTTAAATTGTTCCAGACTAGAGAACTGAATGTCAGTCATTTCTTTGAGTGCTATTAGACAAAGACTAGCCATTTGTCGTTGACGATTCGTAGAATTGCAGTGTTTGCAAAATCCCGATTCTCTTAAATTATCCGTAAATCCTTTAAATAAAGTTAGCTTGCCACACACTGGACACCTCCCTGCCGTACTTTTAGAGCGAGACACCAAAGACTCAATCCAAGGATTAGGCGTAATGGAACAAGGATAAATTTGCTGTGCTTTAAACATTATCAATGAATAGTAAATCAAAATAAACGACAGAATCGTACCCTATTTTTGAGTACGCTAATAACTTGGACTTTTCTTTTCTCTTAGAGGTTTCCATATTATCAGTGTTAAAAGCAATACTATGCTGATGAACTTAGTCAAGGAGTAACTGCGCTCATCTCACCCAATTTTCCTATCGTTTTGTGTATCTTTATCAAGAAGGTTTTCTAATACAGAATTCGGGAGATAAATCTCTAGAATAGATAGGACTAATAACAGGTGATTTCTTCATTACGGCCATGATGTGGGTGGGTTTAATTATTCCGTTACGAATCGATTCTTCATCAAACTGATGAACTCTGTCGATAAATTCGGTGTCCCACTTGTTAGTCGGATCAAAATTATGACCAAAGCCGCGATCGATAAAAATATCTATTACATTAGAAAAACCAATAAAAAGCTGAAAATTAAAATATTTAACGAGCAGTGGTAGGATATCCTGCGCTCTAATTCCTTCAAAACCCTCACTAGAGCAATCCCAATTTTCATAGACTTCTTCAGATCGCTGAAGCTGATGATTATATTTATGGGTGTCAGGAAGCTCTTTCCAAAATTGATGCACTATTTCGAGTGCTTCAGGCCAACGCTGATGTCCATTACGACCAATCATATCACTGGTTATGAATGAGCCATTTTGATAAAGTGATTTTTTAACTTCACTAAATACATCTTCTAGATTTTGAATATGGTGTAGGGACTGATTGGCTATGACACTGACATATTGCTTGTTCGCTTTCCATTGATTAAAGTCTAATTCAACAAATGATAAATGCTCTATAATACCTTCTTTAGTAGCTAATTCGTGACCACGTTTCAGCATTACTGGATTTATTTCAAGACATTCTATACAAAAATTTTGCAGTCCCTTTTCTTTAAGTCTTTTAGCTACTCTTACCTCAGTATCACAATTCCCTGAGCCAATACTAATAAATATGGGAGCTTCTACTTGACAGGATACAGCACTGTCTAGCATATACTGTACAAAAAGATCATCGGGATGAGAGATATTATGCTCTTCTAGTATGGGTCTTAGGTATTTATTAGACCAATAATGATATATCTTAGGTAGATCATGAACCTTAATATCCTTAAAGTTTTTCAGTTCTTGAGTTACTCGATCTTGGTAGTCGTTCACTGTTTAATCTCCATTTAGTTATTTTAGTAGTTGTGGATTTGAGTTTTTTTTAAGATTTTAGCCCCTTCTCTTTTTAAGATATTGATAAGGAATAGAAAGAAAGGATCTTCTCAAAGGGCAAAAGCAGTTAAAGTAGAAAATATACCAAATGGCTTGAATCCCATCCCATAAGCCAATTTTCTTACCCTCTTCGTAGGTTCTCCCATAGTAGCTAATGGGAACTTCATAAATGCGGCAATTCAATTTAGCTACCTTAGCTGTTACCTCAATTTCAAAGCCAAATCCACTTGATTTGATGACCATGTTTCTGATAATATCTCCTCGAAAGGCTTTGTAACCAGTTTCTACATCAGTCATGTTTAAGTTGGTCAGAAGGTTACTGAGAAAAGTTAAGAATTTATTGGCTAGAAAGTGATGAAAGTATAAGACTCTTGCCGCTCTACGCACCAGAAAACGAGAACCATAAACAACATCAGCTTTTTGCTGAATAATAGGTTCAATGACATCTTGAATCTCCTCTGGAGCATACTCAAGATCAGCATCTTGAACAATCACAATTTCCCCTTCAGTTACGCTAAAACCATTTCTCAGAGCCATGGTTTTACCCATATTTTTTGGATGGTGAATCGCTTCTAGTTGAGGGTATTGTTGTGCTAGTTTATCAATAATACCTCCCGTTCTATCACGAGAACCATCATTGACCACAACGATTTCTAAAAGGTTAGGGACATTAATCAATTGTTCAATAACAGACTGTATTGTAGATTCCTCATTGTAGGCAGGGACTACAATAGACAATACGGGGTTGGTGCTATTTTTATTCATGGCAAGCTAGGAAAAATTTGACAGAGAATCAACCAAACCATACCCTCTTCTAACGTGAGAGGATATACTTCTCAATAAAGTGGCTGAAAAACCGCATCCTATATCTAGCAGGACTGAATATTTTGGAATATGCGTTAAAACCCTACTTATTCGCATTTCCCTTAATAATGGTTCAAGAAACGGCTCAGATTGGTAGTCTCTAACAGGATTCATCATCTCACTCACACCTTTGCTAATTTTGCAGTATGCTGTTTAGCTTCCGAACAACACTACAGTAAAACAAAACTTTTGTCAACCTTTATCCCATTTATTTTTGCCAAAAAGAATTTTTAAGTAAGTTCCGGCAATATTAATACGAAATTAATTATTATAAAATAAATCAATAATAGGAGGATTTAACCTTTGGGAAAGTTGTGTTTTAGTTTTATTTTAATTGTTGCTATTTTAGCAATGATT
The DNA here is from genome assembly GCA_051439375.1 of Microcystaceae cyanobacterium. Taxonomy (GTDB): domain Bacteria; phylum Cyanobacteriota; class Cyanobacteriia; order Cyanobacteriales; family Microcystaceae; genus JBGTGT01. The sequence goes on along the minus strand of JBFRWB010000173.1, from coordinate 11,622 downwards.
CAACCTGCTTATGCCTTACCCTGTTATCATTACCATGGTAATGAAATCTGTATCTTACGCCTTAAACGCAGTGCAAAAAATTACTGGGAATATCGAGGAAGTGCAAAACTAAATGGCAAATTATTGCCAAATACTATTTATAATTGCCGTAATCGAATCAAGATTTTTAAAAATGGGGATAAACTCCCCTTTCAACCCGATGGAGTCGGGGAATTTATTTGTCAAGCGATCGCACGAAAATAATCATTTTATTACCGACAACTGGACTACGGGCAAGGACTTCTCCTTGTGGGTTGACTAATTCTAATTTCTGAAAATCAAGGTTTCTCGCCTTTTGAAAAATTCCTTTTGCAATATCATCCTGTCGAGAGGGACGTAATTGATACCAATCTTCTCCTAAAATGACAACTAGGCGATTGGCAAAGAAATTCGCTTCAATTCCATCGATTAATCCTTCAGGATAGCGGCTAGTAATATCTGCAATATCTTCCTGTACTGCTTTAATTAACCGTTGTTCGGGAGAAACTTCTGGTTCTGGAGGCGGTTCGACTAAAATGGCTTGTGGGGGATCAGGGGATTCTAATTCTACAGGGGTTTCAATGATAGGAGGATTTTCAGCAACTTCTAAAGGTTTTTCGCTAAATTGAGGATAGATTAGGAAAAATGCACCGACGACGATGGCAATCACAATTCCGCCTAAAATACCTGTTAAAAGGCCATCAGACAAGGAATTATTGAGTCCAGTGGGAAGAATTGAACGAATGGGGCTTAAGAATGAGGTAGATTCCTCTGTTTGAGTTTCCATTGGTTCAGTCGGGGAAGATAGATCAGAGGATGTATCTAATGTATCTTCTAGAAAATCCTCAAACTCATCAGCTTCTATCACTTGTTCTTCTTCTTCAGGCGTTGTTGAAACTTTATTCTCTACTTTATCTGGATTGAGGGATAAAGTTAAAGTTTGACTGGTTTCCTGTAAAGTTTGTAGCGTATCTACTGTGGGCATAGATAATTGTTCTACGGGTTCATTATTCAGTTTAACCACCAATTTTTGCAATTGATTGATGGTTTGCTGTAATTGTCGGGCAATTTCATGGGAAGTTAACGGTTCTTGTGACATCTTAGGGAGTTATAGGCGTTACAACAGATTTATAAACTATTCACCATGCTATCAGAGCTTTAGACTGACAAGATATATCCTTATAGAGTGTATGATTAATCCCGTTATTATATAAATTATTTTTTGTCAATAGTAAAACTTGAATGACCTCTATTTTTTATCGAAGTTACCATTTATTTTACTAATTTATTCAACAAAATCAGATAAATTTAGGGTATATAAACAATCAACAATTAACATAGCCATCAATTCTTATTCATAATTCTTCTTTTTAATGCCTAAATCTACCTACTCCTTCTAATAACGCACTTTGCCTCACAGCATAGCTACAATCTCAAAATGTTATTCATTCCTGACAGACTATTAATGGTTACTGGTAGAAACTGTTACGCAGTAAGACGTTTAAGCATTTGAGACAACTACTATAGTCAAGAATACCCATCCTGAAGGAATCTTATCATAAAAAACTGGTAGTTTTTTTGTTCTTAGGTTGTACCTATTGATTTGTCGTTGTTAGGAGATGGCTGAAACCCTTATTCTCTCGTAGATTTTTCTAAGTTATGATTTCCTGATAATTAAGGAATAATTTGATAATTACTTTGGCTAAATATAATGATAGCTAAGCTTATAAAGCGCATTATTGCCTTAAAGATAAAACAGTTTTAGTTTATCGAGATGGAAGATTTCGAGGTAATGAAGTGGAAGATCTGTTAGCGAGAGCCAAAGTAATTAATGCTAAATTTATTTTAGTAGAGTGCGTAAAATCTCAAATTCCCCGACTTTACAATCTTAATAATCATCAAACATTAACACAACCCACGAAAGGATTAGGCTTAAAACTCTCATTAGTCTATCCTAGCAGATAGTCAATTTTTAGGCTAAGATGATGATAAATCTATTCATTCTACTTAACCCATGACCTCATCAGAAATTCAGTACGTTTCTAATGAAAAAGGAAAACCAGTTGCGGTGATCGTTCCGATTGACTTGTGGAACGAAATTGAATCCGAACGAGAAACCGCTTATCTTCTCAAAAGTGAAATCATGAAACAACGTTTACTAGCAGCAAAAAATCGTCAAACCGGAATGAGTGTAGAGGAAGTCTGTGAGAAACTTGGAATTTGATACTGATGCGTTTGAAGATTTAGCTTGGTGGATAGAAAAAGATCGCAAACAAGGTTTAAAAATCATGAAACTAATCAAAGAAATTCAACGCACCCCTTTTGAGGGAATTGGTAAACCTGAACCTTTAAAACATGACCTAGCAGGATGTTGGTCAAGAAGAATTAACCAAGAACATCGTCTAGTGTATCAAGTTTTTGATGATAAAATCCGGATTCTTGCTTGTCGTTATCACTATTAAGTGATCGCTGAAACAGTCCACTACATTATCTAATCAGGTAATTGATATTGCTCAACAATCCTTTTAGCATATTCAGGAACATGAGCCTCTAATTTCTCAGGATAATTGCGCTTTGTATAAAGATAGTTGCGAGTGTAATGGGAATCAATAGAAAAGCGAGCATATTCTAACCCTTTGGGACCGACTTTTTCAATCACCACCCCCATTAATTTAGCCGCCCACATGGGTAAGGTAACGCCTTTATCATAAGCAGGGATGCTTTGCTGTACGGCCTGTTTGCGATCGCCTTTTGACATCACCGATTGGGTATTTAACTGATCTTTAACCATTTCTAACATTTCCTTGCCCGTTTCATTTCTTACCACTAACCATTGCCAACCAAACGGCGCACCCATATAACCAACGACTAAATCAGCTAAAGAGTTGACATAATCAAAGCAACTCATGCAAGATGGGGCAAACACATCCTTCAATTTATTTGTTTTTAAGCCAAAAAAGGGAACTTTCTCAATTGAACCGTCTTTGTGCTTGAAATGAATGCGAAAATCCTGCATGAATTCGTAGTGAACGACTGTCTTAGGAGATTGACTGGTGGTATCTAAGAATTTCTGTAATCCTTCACGGGTAACATTATCCACACAAGGTGTGCCTAAAACATAGAGTTTCTCTAAGCCTAATTGCTTTTCAACGCTGCGTAATGCCTGAATTTGACACCCCACACCAATTACTAATAAGCGTTTCATCCCCGATTTTTCTACCTGTTCTAAGACTGATAAATTAGGGGATAAGGTGGGTTTATTAACTCTAGCTGCTAAAATTTCCTCTGGTGTGGTAGCAATAACAGGTTTAGGTTGAAAACGGTCTTCATCGGTGTTTTGGACGCATATCACCCCTTCTACCTTACCCTGCGTTAACATTTCGATAGCAATAGTACTCACAATACCTGTCCACTGCGCCCCTTCGATGGGGTCTTTTTTCTGTGCTGCCATCATCTCTTGATGTACACCAAAATACCAATCATCTTCGTTGTCTAAATTGCGACTCCGGCCATGGGCTTGGGCTTCTAATTCTGCCACCTGTTGATTGAGAAAGGCACAGGCTTCTTGAACGTAGTGGATATAATAAGTATCGCAGAGTCCGCACTCGCTACAGAGGGCTTTTGCTGGACGGCGACTATTTGGTTTTAATCCTTTGGCTTTGTGGTGGGGCGCAAGGGCAGTCATATGAGTCTGAGAAAAGTAGGTTTTAGCTGAAGGTAAACAGTTTTCTACGTTACCGCACAATGAAAACAGAATCCCGATTTCTTAAAGAAGTGTAACAGGGACAGTCTGGGGATGGGGGGCAACATCATTGTTAAGGCTTTACGGTTCACCGAATTAGGTTATCGAAAAATTGAGGGTTTAAAACCCTGCCATACGCGGGCGTACCAGTGACAAGAAAATACTGTATAATCATCCCATGAAAGCACGTTTTAAATACCGCATTTATCCGACACCTAGTCAAAAAACTGACTTTTTACTAAACTATCAACTAGGCTAATTCAGGAGAATCAACTGATAGCATTAGAAGATTTGAACGTCAGTGGAATGGTTAAAAATCATAAACTTTCCCGTGGGATTTCAGATTTGGGATGGTGTAGTTTTCGGACAATGCTAGAAGCAAAGGCTGAAATGTATGGGAGAGAAGTGAGAGTAATTGATCGATGGGAAGCTACTAGCCAAACCGACTCATGTTGGGGGTGGGTTGGTGGCAAAAAAGAGCTTTCTGTTAGAGAATGGACTTGCTTAAATTGTGGTGCAGAACAGGCTCATGACATCAATGCGAGTCTGAATATTCTTAAAGTGGCCGGTGGGCAATCGGACACAATAAACGGACGGCAGAGGGAGTGTAAGACTGTCGTTAAGGTAGCAGTTCCCAGTGAAGCGTCAACCAACCGAGAATACAAGCATTTAAGCTTGTTTTGGTAGGAATCATCGCCCTTATAGGACGGTGAGGATGTCAAAACATAACCAACCGAAAGTAACCGAGGGGAATTTATGAAGTTAGGCGAACTCTTAGCAACCGTTTCTATTATTGATTCTAGTTTTGATCATCCTGCGTTAAATACAGAGGTTAAGGGAATTGCTACCAATTCCCATGCCTGTCAAATGGGGGATCTCTTTTTGGGAATGCCCGGAACTAGGGTTGATGGGGGTGAATTCTGGGCAGGTGCGTTAGAATCTGGCGCAATTGCAGCGATTATTAGTAAAAATGCTGCTCAGTCCTATCCTCCTACTTCAGATGTCTGTGTGATTGTCGTAGAAGACATGATCAATACCTGTGCAGCGATCGCAGCCGCTTTTTATGGTCATCCTAGCCAAACCTTAACCCAAATTGGCATTACGGGTACAAATGGGAAAACGACAACCACCCATTTAGTCGAATTTTTCCTGCAACAAGCCCAAAAGAAAACTGCCTTGTTAGGGACATTATACGCCCGTTGGCCGGGTTATCAGGAGACTGCCGTACATACAACGCCATTTGCTGCCGATTTACAGAAAACGCTCTCAGAAGCCCTTAAAGCAGGGAGTGAATACGCAGTCATGGAAGTTAGTTCCCATGCTTTGTACCAAGGACGAGTGAAAGAATGTTGCTATGAAGTGGGGGTTTTTACCAATTTAACCCAAGATCATCTCGATTTTCATAAAACAATGGAGGATTATTTTGCCGCTAAAGCTTTACTCTTTAGTGAAGAATATCTGAAAGGCCGAGGCATTATTAATTGGGATGATTCCTACGGAAAACGCTTAATTGAATCTTTAGACAATGAAAAGGTCTGGAGTTTTAGTATTAATGATTCATCTGCTGATTTTTATACAGATAATCTTGTTTATGAAGCCAATGGGGTGAGTGGTGAGATTCACACACCTCAAGGTGTCTTTCCTTTCCAGTCTCCCCTCGTTGGACAATTTAACCTCTCTAACCTCCTAGCTGCTATTGCAACTATCGCCCATTTAGGGGGGGATCTTAAAACGGTTTTAGAACAATTACCCCAGTTTAACGGTGTACCGGGGCGGATGGAACGGGTAAAGGTAGCAGATGGTCAAGATGTTAGCGTCATTGTTGATTATGCCCATACCCCCGATAGTTTGGAGAATTCCCTCAAAGCAGCCCGTCCCTTTATTAAAGGACAATTGATCTGTGTCTTTGGATGTGGTGGCGATCGCGATCGCACCAAGCGGCCGTTAATGGGTAAAATTTCGGCACAATTAGCTGACTTAAGCGTAGTTACCTCAGATAATCCTCGCACCGAAGATCCAGACACGATTATTCAAGATATTCTAGCGGGAATTCCTAAAGAGACTCACCTCATTGTCAATAGCGATCGCTCAACGGCGATTGCTCAAGCCATCCAAACGGCTAAAGCAGGGGATGGTATTCTAATTGCAGGAAAAGGCCACGAAGATTATCAAATTTTAGGAACTGAAAAAATCCATTTTGATGATCGTGAAGAAGCAGCAAAAGCCTTAGAAGTTCGTTTGCAATCAATATAGCAATTCCCTTGTGTTATTGGGTATGAAGTCTTTAGATTTGGGGAATGGTTATCTATTCCCTATTTTTTCCTCTTATGGTTACTGAAAATGTTAACTTAATCTCATCAAGTAAAAGTCAAGAATAACTGATGAGTGATAATTGATAACTGATCACTCATCACTCATCACTGATCACTGTTTTAAGTTTGACGGGTTGTCTTTTGACATCCTTTCAACCTGTCCTTATGCTGGAAAAGCACATTTTTAGAAAAGATTTCTGCACCATCATCATGACTTCTGAGCTTAATACCCCCGAAGCTACCCCTTCCTCGTCACAAAGTTGCGGAATTGAAAAAGGAAAGTGGATATCAGTAGGAATTGCACCAACGGGCTATATTGCTATTGGCATTGTACCCATGGGAATTGTATCTATTGGCGTTGTCCCCATGGGGTTAATTTCAGTGGGTGCAGTTACGATGGGATTATTAGCGTCGGGACTGGTATCAATGGGAATTGTCGCAGTGGGGGGAGAAACCATGAGTTTTATTAATTTAGAAGGGGCAAAAATCGGTAACATTAAGCTGCAAGGAAACCCTCATCATTCCTCCCCTACAATAAAAGAGCATAAGATGGACGATTCCCAAGAACCATCCATGCACCATCATCACTAATAAACGATTAAGCTGTCGAGAGATACTGATGACTAATAACTGATGACTGAAAGACCCAACCCAAATTGTCATAGACTAAAAAGAAGCTAATATACTCGAATTGAGAAATGCGTTGGATCGTAGTAGCCGTCATCATAGTCGTGAGTGGCATTTTGTGTTGGTCAAATTGGCAACCCATCACGCTCTATTTTCTAGGGAATAGCGCACAAACTGCTTTACTCAGCCTGTCCTTACCCTTAGCCCTCTGGGTACTTCTATTTACCCTAGCTGGTTTCATTACTGGCTTTTTTATACAAGTTCTCAATCGTCTGGTTTCCGCTTCTCCTACCCCCCGTCGTCCTCGTCAACGGGTTACCTCCCCTCCTCCTCAACCCATGGGTGTTTCCCCCAACTCAGAGAGAGACTGGGAACAACAACGGCCTAATGAGTGGGATATTGAAGAACCACCGCACTCTCCGACTCAAACTTCCTATTCTCCGCCCCCTACGCCCAAAAACCCCGACCCCCCCCCACAAGATCGGTTTAAAGCAGAGTCTCCATCAGTAGCTAAATCCTCCGAGCAAACTCCCCTAGATGCTGAGGTTAAAGCATCTTCTCCTCCCCAAAAAACGACCCGTGAGGGATCGGTTTACACTTACACCTATCGAGAAAAAGGCGATCGCCCTGCTCCTCCCACCGCTAATTCGTCTGATCAAGTCTATGATGCCAATTATCGGGTGATTACGCCCCCTTCTAACGAGCCTGAACCAGAAGAAGACTGGATTTAAGGATTTAAGCAAGTAATGACAACTTTTCCCTAGATTGCTGTCGAACTTGTCCATTCATCGTCGCCTGTTGTAACTGCCAAAAAGCTTCCAAGGATGCGGTAGAAGGTTTCCCACTCCATAGGATTTGTCTTAGGGTTTCTTCAGCTTCTAGACTAAGATAACCACTGTCTAGAGCTTGTTTGACGAGTTCTTCAATACTGATTAATGTCATGATTGGGTGTTCCTTGTTGCTCAGAAAATAGTTCAATCATCTCCGTAATTTTCCTGAATTGAATCAGGGTAAATTATGAGATTATAGGTCTTAAATTAGAGTTTATACGGACTAGATGGCTGAATTAGTAAATTTACCTTAAAGAGATTATAAATTTCATGTAAAGGCCATCTGATACTAGACTATCCGATTTTTTTCAATTTGAACACCACTTGAGGAACTTGCTTTTTTGTAACAGCGTCTTTAATATCTGATTAAACTTCTACGGTTAATGAATCGGTTACTCTTTCTGTAGAAACATTGTTACAGCCTAACCTACTCGGAGCTACCATGAAATTTCCCAGTCCTATTCGCCTTTTAACCCTAGCCACCGTTGCTATCAGCAGTTTACTTCCTGCTACGGCTGTTAAGGCCAGCACCTTTAGTGAAACTGATCTTGATCAAAGCCAAGTAATCGCTGTTGCGAGACCCTATGGAGAAAATAAATATGATTTATTAATCATCCAACAACTACCGAATAAAAACAAATGTTGGGAAGAAGTTGGCAGCAATCCTGTGATTATTGATCCGCTATTGCTGAATTTTGACTTTTCTGGTCATTGCAACCGAGCAACAGACAGTAATGGCTATTCCATTCGCATTGACGGACAGGATTATGGCTTAGACTTATTATTGCGTCTTGTGCCTCAAAACGGCGAATTAGTTCTAGTTGGAAGTCCTCGACGGGGAGGAGGAGCAGATGTCGTTTTAGGTAGAACTTATGGTCTGCAACGGAATTTTATGAAAATTATTCTAGATCCGGGGTGGAAATTCTCCAAACGGACGTATAAAGACAGAGTTCTTGGTCATTTCTACTTTAGTGGGACTCAGTCCGCCATTAACGGTGGTGGGGGTCAAAATGCTGAATCTGTAGTAGAAGAAGAAGTCATTGAAGAAGTGGTTTTTCCCGCAACAGAAGGAACAACTCCTGATGTCATTGAGGAAAGCTTAGAACCTCAAGGAAATAATGGAGATTATATCCCTGAATCCTAACCATACAGAGGAAGTTTTCATTGGTAAACTATTACTAATTACTCTGTCAGTACCTAAACAGCTAAAAATCGCTGAATCACTTCTTTGCTTAATTCACGGGTTGCACCAGATGCAACAATTCCCCCTTTTTGCATTGCATAGTATTGATCGGCTTGGCGAACAAAATGAAGATGCTGTTCGACTAATAAGACTGAAATTCCTGTTGCTTGAATAATACGGCGCACGGCTGCTTCAATTTCTAAAATAATTGAGGGTTGGATTCCTTCTGTGGGTTCATCTAATAGCAGTAATTTGGGTTTTCCCATCAAAGCCCTTGCAATGGCTAATTGCTGCTGTTGTCCCCCACTTAAGTCTCCTCCCATACGAGATAACATGGTTTTTAAAACGGGAAATAAATCAAAGATTTCTTCTGGAATTGTATCTTTTCCTTTCCGTCCTTTTGGGGTTGCTTCTAATCCTAATAATAAATTCTCTTCGACAGTTAATCGAGGAATAATTTCTCGTCCTTGAGGAACATAACCAATTCCTTTTTTAACCCGTTTGTCGGTAGCAATAGGATTGAGCAATTCTCCTTGATAAGTGATTGTTCCTGAACGGGGTTGTAAGAGTCCCATAACGGTTTTTAAGAGCGTTGTTTTTCCGACTCCATTACGACCAATTAAGCAAACCATCTGACCCGCAGAGACATTCAAATCCACGTTCCGAAGAATATGACTTTCTCCATAAAAAACATTTAAGCTAGAAATTTGTAAGGTTAGAGATGGTGTTATTGAGGATTGAGATAAAGACATTTTTAGATATTAAATGTTAGGTGTTAGGTGTTAGGTGTTAGGTATTAGGTGTTAGAAGAAAGTAATAAGTCAAACCGATTAACTGATAACTGTTCACTATTCACCGTTTTCAGGTGCTTCTCCTAGATAAACTTCAATAACACGGGGATTGGTTTGCACCTCATCCATACTGCCTTCACATAATACCGAACCTTGGTGTAAAACGGTTACTTTACGAGCAATTTGACGAACAAATTCCATATCATGTTCAATCACAATAATGGAATGACTTTCTGCCAAAGCAAGTAAGAGATTTCCCACATTTTCTGTCTCCTCATCCGTTAATCCAGCGACGGGTTCATCTACTAATAATAAATCAGGAGATTGTGCCACTAACATCCCAATTTCTAACCGTTGTTTTTCCCCATGAGACAATAAAGAAGCCGGTAATTCTGCTTTTGCTTCTAAACCAATAGTTTCTAATAAGCCCGCTACACTGCGATATTCTGCGGAAGTCGGTGGTTTCCAAAGGGTAGCTAGGACGTTTTTCTTTCGATTACTAACTAAATCGAGATTTTCCCTAACCGTTAAATTCAAATAGACTCTGGGAGTTTGAAACTTACGGCCAATTCCCATCTGAGCGATTTTATGTTCAGATAAATTTCGTATATTTCGACCTTGCAAGAAAACCGTTCCAGCCGTCGGTTGAATCTTCCCTGTAATAACATCTAAAAAAGTCGTTTTTCCCGCTCCATTCGGTCCAATAATTACCCGTAACTCGCCGGAGTTCATGGTAAAGTTGAGATGATTAAGAGCTTTAAACCCATCAAAGCTAACCGTTACGTCATCAATTTTGAGAATATTTTCCGCCATAAACTTTCCTATTGGGTAAACAAAAATTAATGTCTATCGTTTCAGAAACACTCAGACAAATAAGTATTCTTTGTTACTAAATAGGTGAGAACAAGAAGAAAATGGTATCAAACTCTACCGACAACGGGCTTCTCCATGAACTATGGTCAAGATAAGGTAGCATTGTTGTTTTAATTATCTTATTTATCATTTTAAAGAATGCGGATAGAGCAGTTACAGGCTTTTTTAGCAGTGGCAGAAACGGGAAGTTTTGGGCAAGCAGCGCACAAATGTGGTGTGACACAATCTACTGTCAGTCGTCAAATTCAGTCCCTTGAAACTGATTTAGGGCTTCCTCTTTTTCATCGTAGTTCCCAAGCAAGATTAACGGTTGCAGGTGAAAAGGTGTTTCCTCGTTTGAAAAAAATTTGCCAAGAGTGGGCAACAATTACCCAAGAGATTCAGGAGTTTAAAGAGGGAAAACAGCCAGAACTGTGTTTAGCTGCCATTCATTCCGTTTGTTCTTTTTATTTACCCCCCATTTTACGTCAATTTTGCCGAGATTATCCCAGTACTCAACTGCGAGTAACGGCCTTAGGAAGCGATCGCGCCCTTAAAGTACTACGAGATGGACTAATTGATATTGCAGTTGTGATGAATAATCGATTTTTGACCACTAGCCCAGAAATGGTGGTTGAACCGCTATATGAAGAACCCATAGAGATATTAATGTCGGCGAATCATCCCTTAACTCGTTTTAACCTCGTTCCTTGGGTAGAATTAGTGACTTATCCCCAAGTCGTGTTTAAGGAAGGTTATGGAATGCAACGGTTAGTGATGGAATGGTTTTCCCGTTACGATAGTCCCTTAAATACGGTGATGGAGTTAAATACTCTAGATGCCTTTCGTGGGGTTGTTCGTCAGGGAGAAATACTTGCTTTATTGCCGAAAACTGCCCTAACAGAAGTTTATAAGGATTCTAGCTTGGCGGTACGCCCCCTTGCTCCTCTTCCAAGCGATTCATCTCTCAATGGCAAGTCGGCTCATTCTTTTACCCGTCAGGTGATCTTAGTAACGACTCAAGATCGCCTACAAATTCCGCCTATAGCACACTTTTGTCAATTAGTCAAGGAATTTAATCCCCATTTAAGCTCTGAACATAATTATCCTCTAGCCTATGATGCTCGTTGATGAATAAGAAGGGTTTGACTACTGCTCCAAAAAACTTAACTAAAGTTAACTAAACTTACTCACTTTATAAGCTATTATAGTGGAATGAGTAAGTTACTATCCATTTCTGAGGCCGCCAAACTCAAAGGAGTGAGTA